>JAPUEF010000157.1 GCA_027492655.1 Alphaproteobacteria bacterium
CGAACCGATCATGTTGGTGACGTAGAAGCTGTCGGGTCCGATGGCGACGAGATCGTTGGGCGCCGACATTTCCGGCGCGCTGACGGTGCGGCGGTGCTTGAGCGCCAGCGTATCGCCCTCGCCCGTCACGTCGAAAATCTCCACCGCACTACCCTGCCAGTCGGTGCTCATGGCGTCGGCAGTGGTGTGGTTCACCACCATCAGCGTGCGTGCGCCATCCGGCGCGACATAGAGGCTGATGCCGTGCGGGCGGAAGGCGGCGGGCGTGCCGGAGCCTTCGCCGGTCAGCAGGCGCGCGGGCGTATCCGGCGCGTCGATCGGCAGCGCGTAGATGCCGCCATTGGTGAAGACGCCGGCGGCGTTGGCGCGGCGGTCGTCGCTGGAGAGCAGCGCGAGGCGCGCCGTGCGGTCGATCTGGATGTCCTCGACGCCGGGCGGCGATGCGATGATCCGGCACTGGCCGGGCGAGACCTTCTCAAGCGTCGTGAACTGGCCCAGCTCCTCCAGGCGGCGGAAGACCTGGATGGCCCCGAATACCACCGCGAAGGCGAGGAGGATGACGGTCCATTTCAGAAACCGGCGCATGGGCGTTCCCTCGGAAGCTAAAGCGCCGCGACCGACGCAAACTGCAGATTGGCGAGATGGGCATAGAGGCCGCCTTCGGCCACCAGCTCGCGATGGCGGCCCTGGGCCGTCGCCTTGCCGGCGTCGAGCACGATGATGCGGTCGGCGCGCTGAACGGTGGCGAGGCGGTGCGCGATGATGATCGTGGTGCGGGTCTTCATCAGCTTTTCCAGCGCGCTCTGGACCGCGCGCTCCGATTCCGCATCCAGCGCGCTGGTCGCTTCGTCCAGCAGCAGGATGGGCGGGTCTTTCAGGATGGCGCGGGCGATGGCGATGCGCTGGCGCTGGCCGCCCGAAAGCGTGGTGCCGCGTTCGCCGAGCAGCGTGCCGTAGCCGCCGGGCAAGGCGCTGACGAAATCATGCGCCTGCGCGGCGCGGGCGGCGGCCTCGACCTCGGCGTCGGTGGCGTCGGGACGGCCGTAGCGGATATTCTCGGCGATGGAGCCGGAGAAGATGACCGTCTCCTGCGGCACAAGCCCGATCATGCTGCGCACCGCGACGGGATCGGTCTTCGCCAGATCGACGCCGTCGATCGTCACGCGGCCCGATTGCGGATCGTAGAAGCGCAGCAGCAACTGGAAAACCGTGGTCTTGCCCGCGCCGGACGGGCCGACCAGCGCCACCGTCTCGCCCGGCCTGATGACCAGATCGAAGCCGTCCAGCGCCGAGACGCCGGGGCGCGAGGGATACTGGAAGGTCACGTTCTCGAACGCGACGGCGCCGGCCGGCGGCGCGGGCAGCGGCGCGGGATCGGCGGGCGCGGCGATGTCGGGCCGGGCGTCGAGCAGTTCCTTGATGCGCCCGGCGGCCCCGGCGGCGGCCTGGACATCGCCCCAGACTTCCGAAACCGCGCCGACCGAGCCGGCGGTCAGCACGGCGTAGAGCACGAACTGGCTCAGCTCGCCCGGCGTCATCTCGCCGGTGAGGACGAGGCGCGCGCCGAACCACAGCACGCCGACGACGCCGCCGAAGACGAGGAAGATGACCGAGGCGGTCATCAGCGCGCGGGCGCGGATGCGCGATTTCGCGCTGTCGAAGGCGGCCTCGACCGACGCGCCGAAAATCTGGCGGTCGCGCGCCTCGTGCGCGAAGGCCTGCACGGTCTGCACCGCGTTCAGCGTTTCGCCGGCATAGGCGGAGCTGTCGGCGATGCGATCCTGCGCCGCGCGCGACAGGCCGCGCACGCGGCGGCCGAAGATGATGAGCGGCGCGACCACCGCCGGCACCAGCAGCATCGCGAGGCCGGTCAGCTGCGGCGAGGTGACGAACAGCAGGATCGCGCCGAACACCAGGGTGAGCGAATTGCGCATCGCGACCGACAGGGACGAGCCGATGACGGTCTGGATCAGCGTGGTGTCGGCGGTGAGACGCGAGAGCACCTCGCCGGTGCGCGTGACCTCGAAGAAGCGCGGCGAGAGCGAGAGGACATGGCCATATACGGCGCGGCGGATGTCGGCGATGACCCGCTCGCCGATCCATGTCACGTAGAAGAAGCGGACCGCCGACGAGACGGCCATCAGCGCCGCGACGCCGATGAGGGCGTAGAAATAATCGTCGATGAAGCCGACATTCTCCTTCGAGAAGCCGTGATCGATGACCGAGCGCACCGCCATGGGCAGCACCAGCGTGGCGGCGGCCGCGCCCAGCAACGCCAGCGTCGCCAGCACGATGCGCACGCGATAGGGCCACATGAACGGAATGAGGATGCGCAGGCCCGTCAGATCGCGCGAGCGCGGGCGCGCGTCGGCCGCGCGTTGAAGATCCTGTTCCGCCGTTGAAGGACGCCCCGACATTGCGCCGGGGTTTTCGTCCGGTTCGCGGGCTAACTCAAGCGCGGGATTTGCGAGCGGTTAGCATCAGCGCTGACGCGGGGCGAAAGCCAGCCCGCCCGCCGCCGCGAACAGCGACGGCGCGGCGGCGTGCGTGCGCTCGATTTCGAGAATGCGGAATTTGGTGTCGATGCCGCCGGGCGCGGAAAACCCGCCGGTGCGCCCGCCGGCCGCCAGAATACGGTGGCAGGGTACGATGATCGGGAACGGGTTGCGGCCCAGCGCCTGCCCCACCCCGCGCGACAGGGCGACATCGCCCAGCTCGCGGGCGATCTGGCCATAGGTGCGGGTTTCGCCCGGCGGAATGCCCCGTGCGATGGCGTAGATGCGGCGTTCGAAATCGCCGATCTGCGAAAGATCGAGCGGGATTTCCATCAGATCGCGCGCTTCGCCCGACAGCAGCGCGACGATGCCGGCGATGGCGTCGGCCACGAAAGCCGGGGGCGCGGCCTCGCGCGCGCCGGGATGGCGGCGGGCGACGAGATCGGCCAGCCGCTCGGTCAGCGGGGCCGGAAGGGCTGCGCCGGTGATACGCCCGCCCGACCAGACGAGAGCGCAGACCCCGATGGGCGTTTCGAAAAGGGTGAAAGACTCAGTCATCGCACGGGCAAGTGTTTAACAGACCGCACGCCCCGAAAACCCGCCATTTTCGGACATTGTCAGCGCGGCTTGCCTCCCGCCCCGGCGTCGTGTAGAGACCCGCGCTCGTTCGGGCGGCCCGGCCGCCTGCCCCGCTATTTATGAGACAAGGATTCTTCCGATGAAGAAGGAAGGCCACCCCGAATATCACTTCATCAAGGTCGCCCTGAACGACGGCTCGACCTACTGGACGCGCTCGACCTATGGCGAGGAAGGCCAGCAGCTGACGCTGGAAATCGATCCGACCACGCATTCGGTGTGGACCGGCGCGACGAACCAGCTGCTCGACCGCGGCGGCCGCGTGGGCCGCTTCAAGAAGCGCTATGAAGGCCTGGTGAAGTAAGCTTCGCTTACGCACGAGACCAGAGACGAGAAAGCCCGGCTCGCGCCGGGCTTTTTGCGTTCTGAGGCTTTTGCGTTCCGGAGCTTTTGGGCCTCGACCCGAGCGCCCGTCGCGACGCCCGGGTGGCGGACGAACCCTATTCGCCGATGCGCCCGAAAGCGGCGGCGAGGCGGTCCATCTGGCCGCGCGCCCCTTCCGGGACCGGAAGCGGCTCGGCGGCGTAGATGGTCTGATCGAGGCGGTCGATGCGGTCATAAAGCTGGGCGCTGGACGCCAGCAGTTCGACCAGACGCTCGGGCAGCATCTCCTCGGCCTCGGGCTTGCGGCCCTTGCACACTTCGCGGGCCGAAAGGCGGTATTTGTCCTTGGCGGCTTCTTCCACGCTGACATCGCCGTCGGCGACCGAACGCTGCACCAGCAGCCACGAGGCGACCTGCATCAGGCGGGTGGTGAGGCGCATGCTCTCGCCGGCATAGGCGAGCGCGGCGCGGCGCGGCAGACCGCGCGATTCCTCGCGGCCGGGGCCGTCGAGATAGGAGGCGGTCTCCTCGACCATCGCCATGCCGCCGGTGAAGGCGCGGCGGAACAGCTCCGAGCGCACGAAGCCCAGCGCCCGCGCCTGCATCGTGGTCTCGCTGAGGGAGGGGTCAAAGAACTGCCCCTCGAACAATGCCTCGGCCATGTGTCCCGCCTTGATCCAATTACGTGTTTCAGCCCGTTTTCCCTGCAAAAGCCGGGCCGGGTCTTAACGTGCCTTAATGGTGCAACCGATCTCGTCCGGGCATCCGAGTCGTTGCAAGAAAAGCCGCGCGCCATGCTTAATCGCGCAGGCACGAAAAAGGGGCCGGGAAGGACCGGCCCCGAAAGTCTCGCAGGAAGACATCAGGATGGACATGAAATCTGTCCGGGCAGTACGCGCCTGATGATGACGTTACGGCAATAGAGGTTAACGCCCGGCTAAGAAGCACGCGGCGGTTGCAGGCCCGGCCCGTCTGCTATCGGCTGAAGATGGAATCGGCGGCGGCGCGGGACTTCTTCTTGGCGTCGATCAAGGCGCGGATCGTGGCGATCTCGGCTTCCAGCTCGCCGACGCGCATGGTCAGCGCCTCGACCGACATGGCCTCAAGGTCCAGCCGCACGGGTTTGGGCGGCGGCGCGAGATCATCGGTATCGAGCGGCATAAGACTCTCCCTGGCCTTGCGGTTCGCGGGCGCGTGTCCAAAGTCTCCCCTTCCGCATCATTCACCGCAAGAGGCCGAGATGTCCCTGCCCGCCACGATGCGCGCCGTCCGCGCGATCGACCAGAAGCCGACCCTCGTGGAGGCCGATACGCCTAAGCCGGGGCCGGGCGAGGTGCTGGTGCGGGTGAAAACGACGGCGCTGAACCGGGCCGATCTGGCGCAGGTGCTGGGATTCTATCCGCCGCCGAAAGGGGCGAGCGATATTCTGGGGCTGGAATGCGCCGGCGAGATCGCGGCGCTGGGCGAAGGCGTCACGCGCTGGGCGCCGGGCGATGCGGTGTGCGCGCTGGTGGCGGGCGGCGGCTATGCCGAATACTGCGTGGTGCCGGAAGGCTCGTGCCTGCCCAAGCCCGCCGCGATCTCGTGGGAGCAGGCCGGCGCGGCGGCGGAGGCGTTCTTCACGGTGTGGACCAATGTGTCGGACCGGGCGCGGCTGAAGGGAGGCGAGACGCTGCTGGTGCATGGCGGGGCGAGCGGCATCGGCACCACGGCGATCCAGCTTTATGCCGCGCGCGGGCACGCCGTCTTCGCCACCGCCGGGTCGCAGGACAAGCTGGCGCTGTGCCGGAAGCTGGGGGCCAGCCGGGCGATCAACTATCGCAGCGAGGATTTCGTGGCGGCGGTGAAGGAAGAGACCGGCGGGCGGGGCGTGGATGTGATCCTGGACATGATCGGGGGCGACTATCTGCAGAAGAATCTGGACAGTCTGGCGATCGAAGGCCGGGTGGTGAACATCGCCTATCAGAACGGCGCCAACGTCACCGTGAACATGATGCCGGTTCTGCTGCGGCGGCTGTCGATCCTGGCATCGACGCTGCGCGCCCGCACCGCCGCACAGAAAGCCGATGTGGCGGCGGGGGTGCTGCGCGACGCCTGGCCGCTGGTCGAGGCCGGAACCATCGCCCCGGTGATCGACAGCGTGTTTCCGCTGGAGAAGGTGGCCGAAGCCCACGCCCGGATGGCGGCGGGCGCGCATGCCGGCAAGATCGTGCTGAGCGTCGGTTAGTGGACTCTTGGGACGGCGGCGGCTATATCGACCCCATATTCCCGACCTGGCCCTTCTCATGCGGGCGGAACGCGGAAGCTCCCGCGTCCCGTGACGGAGGAAGACTATGAGCGCGCCGATCATGCCCAAAGCCACCGCCAAGTGGCTGCTCCAGAACACGATTTTGACGTTCGACCAGATTTCGGACTTCACCCAGCTGCACCCGCTGGAAGTCCAGTCGATCGCCGACGACGAGACCGCCCAGCACATGAAGCCGGTCGATCCGGTTCTGATGGGCCAGCTGACCCGCGAAGAGATCGAGAAGGCCGAGAAAGACCCGGCGCACAAGCTGAAGCTGCAGACCAACGCGCTGGTGACGGCGCTGCAGAAGCCGCGCAAGGGCGCGCGCTATACCCCGGTGTCGAAGCGGCTTGAGAAGCCCGATGCGATCTTCTGGCTGGTGCGCAATCACCCGGAACTGCCCGATGCGGTGATCGGCCGTCTGGTCGGCACCACCAAGGCGACCATCGACAAGGTGCGCAACCGCCAGCACTGGAACAGCGCCAATCTGAAGGCGTCGGACCCGGTGACGCTGGGTCTGTGCAGCCAGATCGAGCTGGATCAGGCGATCGACAAGGCCAACCGCGAAAAGACCCGCTCCGGCACCCGCACCCGCCCCAACACGCTGCGTCCCGCCGCCGAGACGCTGGCCGAGACGGACGAGCTGCTCGACGCCGAGGAGATCGAGGCCGAGGTCAACGAGGGCGGCGCGGTCGAGAGCGACGCGGACGACGAGGTTTAAGCCGCGCCCTCGCCCGCATCCGCCGGTTCGCGGATGAGGATGCGGGTCAGCGTGAACAGCGCGAATGCGCTCAGGACGAGGCCGGCGTGCCAGAACAGGCCCGCCGGCCCGAGCCAGGCCATCGCCGCCGAGGCGGTGAGCGGGCCGATCACCGACGCCGCGCCATAGGCGAGAAAACTGGCCCCCGCCGCCTCGGTCAGATCCTTGTGCGGCACGCGGTCGTTCATATGCGCCGACGCCAGCATATTGATGAGGAACGCGCTGCCGCCGAAACAGACGGCCAGCGTGAAGATCGGCCAGCCCGGTCCATGCCCTGACGCCAGCGCGACGCCGCAGGCGGCGAGCGCGGCGAGCGTCGCGACCGGCAGGATGACGAGGCGGCGGTCCATCCCGTCGGACAGGCGCGCGATGGGCCATTGGGCTGCGAACGATCCGAACACCGGCAGCGACATGAACAGCGCCACCGCCGCCTGATCGAAGCCGCTGTCGCGCGCGAAGACCGGCCCCAGCACCCAGAACGGCGCGGTCGCCATGCCGTTGGTCACGAACCCTGCGAAGGCGACCGGCGAGGCGCGCGACAGCGCCGCGACGCGGATGCGCCGTTCGGTCGGCGGCGGCGGGGGATGGCCGCGCATCGCGCTGAACGGGACGATAGTGGCGGCGAGGATGGCCGCCGAGATGAAGAAGCCCGTGCCGCCTTCGACCGGCGTGAGCGTGAAGAGATACTGGCCGCCCGCCAGCGCCAGCTGGTTCGACATCGAATAGGCGCTGAGCGTGCGGCCGCGATTGGCGTTGGAAGCGACCGCGTTCAGCCAGCTTTCCAGCGCCGCGAACATGCCGGCGGCGAGGAAGCCGACGATGGCGCGCAGAATGAACCATTGCGCCGGCCCCGGCCAAAGCGGCTGCGCCGCGACCGTCGCCGCGATGACGAGGGCATAGACGGCGAAGAGACGGCGATGGCCGAGGGTGCGGAACGCGAGCGGGTTCAGCAGCGACCCCATGAGGAAGCCGACATAGTAAGCCGAGCCGATCATGCCCAGCTGGGCCGGGGAGAAGCCGGCGGCCTGCGCGTAGGCCGGGGTCAGCGTGAAGTGCAGCGCGCCGGCCAGAAGCAACGTCGCCGCGCCGGCCTGGATCGGCCAGATGCGTGCGAAATCGACTTTGGCGGGGGCAGGCACGGGAGCACGCGGCGTGTTGGGTCTATCGGCGCGCGGACCATGGCGGCGCAGGCTGCGGCGCTCAAGTGACGAATGATGTCCGTGCTGCAGCCTGGCGCAAACAACCCGACGCAAACAAAAGGGGCGTCCCGAAGGACGCCCCTGATGTCGATAAGCCGTTCAGGGCTTAGTCGATGCTGTTGTTGTTGTCGTCGTCGTCATCGTCCGAGGCGATGATGATGATCGCGATGATGATGACGGCCGCGAGGGCGATCAGCCACCAGTTCTGCGACGACTGGGTCTTTTCGACCGTGGCGGCCGGGGCCGGACCGGCCGGCTCGAGCTGGGTCGGCGCCGGAGCGGGCGCGGGCTCGACCGGCGAACCCTGGCCGTTGGCCAGAGCCGAGGCGGTCAGCGAGGCGGCGAAGGCCGCAGCCATGCCGAGCGAAAGAAAACGCTTCATCTTGAATTTCCCCATATCCCCGCGAAGCCCGTCGCCCGCAGTCTTGACATCCGCCTTCATACAAAAAAGCCGCGCCGCACTCAACGGAGGCGGCGCGGCGCTTTGTCCAGATCAGATCGGGCGCAGGATCAACCGGCGGCCTGAATGTGGCTTTCCAGGAACCACAGCGTCTTGTCGAGGCCGCGCGACATGCCGGTGAAGAGATCGGCGGTGTCGGCATCGCCGGCGCCGGACGCGGTTTCGATGGCGGCGCGCACGGCCTTCGCCAGCACGGCATAGGAGCCCACCAACGCCTTCACATGGGCGAGGCCGTCGGCGATGTCGGTGGGATAGCCCGGAAGGGTCGATTTCTCGGCCACCGCCGCCGCCGTGCCATAGGCGATGCCGCCCAGCGCCGTGATGCGTTCGGCGATGTCGTCGTAGAAGGCTTCAGCCTCGCCGTGGAAACGATCGAACAATTCGTGCAGGGCGATGAAGTTGGGTCCTTTGACGTTCCAGTGCGCCTGCTTGATCTGAAGCGACAGATCGAGCGTGTCGGCGAGGCGCGCATTCAGCAGCCGCACCATCGCGTCGCGGGTCTGAAGAGGAAGGTCGTTCTGGGTCGGATACATGGTGGTCTCCATCAGGTCGCCCGTGATCTAGGCACTCCCGTGCCGAACTTCCAATGAAATTTCTTGAACATATTGAACGATTTTTCCGCGATGGGGGTGGCGGACGGCGCAGGGCTCGTATATACCCCATGGGGGTATGTTCACCTTTATCCGCCCCGCCCTCGCCTGCCTGGCGCTGACGGCTCAGGCCGCAGCCGCCGAGCGCGTCTATGAGCTGACCATCGGCGAGGCGACCGTGACTGTCGATGGCAAAGCCTATGACCGGCTGGCGATCAACGGCACGATCCCGGGGCCTCTGCTCAGCTTCACCGAAGGCGACGAGGCGGTCATCCGCGTCACCAACAGGCTGGACGAGCCGACCTCGCTGCACTGGCACGGACTGAAGCTGCCGGGCCTGATGGACGGCGTGACCGGCTTCAACGGGTTTCCCGGCATCGCCCCCGGCGCGACGTTCGAGTACCGCTTCCCGATCCGTCAGAGCGGCACATACTGGTATCATTCGCACACCGGCCTGCAGGAGCAGGACGGCATCTATGCCCCGCTGGTGATCGCGCCCGCCGCCGGCGAGACGGTGAAGACCGAGCGCGACTATGTGGTGATGCTGTCCGACATCCATCCCGAACGCGGGATGCGCATCCTGCGCAATCTGAAGGTCGATCCGGGCTATTACAATTACGGCAAGCGCACGCTTGGCGATTTCTTCCGCGACGTGGACGCCAAAGGTCTTTCAGCGGCGCTGAAGGATCGCGCCGCATGGGGCGAGATGCGGATGGACCCCACCGATCTGGCCGACGTGACCGGCTATACCTATCTGATCAACGGCCATTCGGCGGCGGCCAACCAGACCTTTGCGTTCGCCAAAGGCGAGAAGGTGCGGCTGCGCTTCATCAACGGCAACGCCATGTCGTTCGTGGACGTGCGCATTCCGGGACTGAAGATGATCGTCGTCGCGGCCGACGGATCGCCGGTGCAGCCCGTGCCGGTGGACGAGTTCCGCATGGGAATCGGCGAAACCTATGACGTGGTCGTCATTCCCGACGCCGACCGCGCCTATACGATCTTCGCGGAGGCGATCGACCGCTCGGGCTATGTCCGCGCGACGCTGACGCCGCGCGAAGGACTTGAGGCCGAGGTGCCTGAGATGCATCCGCGCGCGCTGCTGACCATGGAAGATATGGGCGCGATGCCGGGCATGGATCACGGCGACATGGCCGGGATGGACCATTCGGCGATGGGCCATGACATGGCGGGGATGGATCATTCGGCGATGGACCCGAAGGTCGTGGCCGAAGCGCAGGCGATGGGCTGGGCCGCCGGCGCGCCGCCCGACACCAAGGTGCTGTCCTATGCCGATCTGAAAGCGCTGGTGCCCAATGCCGATGTGCGCCCGCCGGTGCGCGAGATCACCGTGACGCTGGGCGGCAATATGGAGCGCTATATCTGGCTGCTGAACGGCAAGCCGTTCGAGGACAGCGATCCGATCCAGCTGGCCTATGGCGAGCGCGTGCGCATCACCTATGTCAACGAGACGATGATGGCGCACCCGATGCATCTGCATGGGCCGCATGTGCTGGCCGAGAACGGCCAGCCGCCCGAACGCCTGCCGACCAAGCATGTGGTGATCGTGCCGCCGGGCAAGACGGTGAGCGTGCTGCTGACCGCCGACGAGGTGGGCGACTGGGCGCTGCATTGTCATCTGCTGAATCACATGGTCAGCGGCATGATGGCGAAGGTTTCGATCGCCGCGCCGGTGACGCGATGATCGCCCTGCTGCTGGCCGCCGCAGCAGGCGCGCATGCGGGGCATGGTTCAACGCCCGTTCATGCGGGGCATGACAGCATCACCTATTGGATGGTGCGGCTGGATGCGGATGCCGGTCGCGCTGACGATGCGGATGTCTATGGCTGGGATGCGGAGGCCTGGGTCGGCGGCGATGCGCAGAAATGGCGGCTGACGAGCCAGGGCGAGGCGCATGACGGCGATGTTGAGCAGGCGGAATTCGAGCTGCTGTATTCGCAGCCCTATTCGGACTTCTTCGACTGGAAGGTCGGCGTTCGCTACGATGTGGAGCCGGAAGGACGGACCTATCTGACGGCGGGCGTGCTGGGGCTTTCGCCCTATTTCTTCGAGACGGATGCGGCGCTGTACCTAAGCGAAGACGGCGATCTTTCGGCGCGGGTGACACAGGAGTTCGATCTGCTGCTGACGCAGCGGCTGGTGCTGACGCCGGAGGTGGAGCTGGAGGCCTTTGCGCGCGACGTGCCGGCGCTGGGCATCGGCGCAGGGATCTCATCCGTGAAGGCCGAGCTGACTCTGCGCTATGAGGTCACGCGCAAGGTCGCGCCCTTCGTGCGGGTTGAATATGAGCGGGCGCTGGGCGAGACGGCCGGGATCGCGCGCGCAGCGGGACGGGATGTGGAAACGACTTCGGTGCGCGCCGGATTGCGCGTTTGGTTCTAGGAGAGACGAGATGCGTATCGCGTTTGCATTTGCCGCCGCCCTGGCTTTCGTCCCTGCCCTCGCGGCCGATGGTCATGCTGGGCACGGCAGCGGCCATGAAGGTCACGACATGGGCGCGATGGAGGATACCTCGCGCTTCGGCGCGCCGGGCGATGCGGCGAAGGCCTCGCGCACCGTGACGGTGAAGGCGACCGAGATCGCCTATGACGTGACCAGCCTGGAGGTGAAGGCCGGCGAGACCATCCTGTTCGTGCTGGAGAATGACGGCACGCAGGATCACGAGTTGGGCGTCGGGGATGCGGCCTTTTTTGAGGCGCACGCGAAGATGATGGCCGACATGCCGGGGATGATCCATGCCATGCCGAACATGGTCGGCGCGAAGCCCGGCGAGACGGCGAAGTTCGCGTGGACCTTCACCAAAGCAGGGACGTTCCAGTTCGCCTGCTCGATGCCCGGTCACGCCGCGCTGGGCATGACCGGAACGATCTCGGTGAAGTGAGGAACGCTTCGCGCCGCATGCCGTTCTGAAAGGGACAGGCGGACGCAGGACCGCGTCCGCCTTTTCCATATCGGGAGGCGGCGATGGCGCGACTGCAGAAGAAGTCGTTCGCGAAGAAAGCCAGCGACAAGGCGGAAACCCAGCGCAACATTCAGAAACGCGCCGACGCCCGAGAGTCCAAAGCGGCAGCGAAGCCCAAGCCCATGCAGGCCGGCGAGCACGATTATCCCGTGCCGCCGTTCCCGGAACAGCATCTGGCCAAGCCGGGCGTGGAAGCGCGCCTGGACCCTGCGCCGATGTACGACAATCCGCACTACAAAGGGTCGGGCAAGCTGCAGGACATGGTGGCGATCGTCACCGGCGGCGACAGTGGCATCGGGCGCAGCGTCGCGGTGCTGTTCGCGCGCGAGGGAGCGGATGTGGCGATCGTCTATCTCAGCGAGGATGCCGACGCGGAGGAAACGAAGGCGGCCGTCGAAAAGGAAGGCCGGCGATGCCTGACGATCGCGGGCGACGTGTCGGATTCGGCGTTCTGCGCGAATGCGGTCGCGCGCACGCTGGAGACGTTCGGGCGGCTGGATATCCTCGTGAACAACGCCGCTTTCCAGCAACACGCGAAGCGGCTGGAGGATCTGAGCGATGCGCATTTCGACATGACGCTGAAGACCAATCTCTACGGCTATTTCTACATGGCGCGTGCGGCGGCGGCGCATCTGCCCAAGGGCGGATCGATCGTGAACACCGGCTCGATCACCGGCATCGACGGATCGAAAGACCTGCTGGACTATTCGATGACCAAGGGTGGCATTCACGCCTTCACGCGGGCGCTGTCGGGGCATCTGGCCGGGCGCGGCATCCGCGTGAACGCGGTCGCGCCGGGTCCGGTATGGACGCCGCTGAACCCCGCCGAGAAGCCGCCGGAGCAGATCGCGACCTTCGGCGGCGATACGGTGATGGGACGCCCGGCGCAGCCGGAAGAGATCGCCCCGGCCTATGTGTTCCTCGCCGCACCCTGCTGCTCCAGCTACATCACCGGCGAGATCGTGCCGATCGTCGGCGGCTATAAGTGACGCAGCGCCTCAGCCGGCCTTGACGATATCGGCGAGGAGTTCGGCGCGGGCGGCGTCTGTCCTGAGGGCCGGGCGTTTCCTGGCCATGCGCTTGAGTTTGCCGCTTTCAAACGCCTCGACGACGCTTTCGTGGACGTAGGATTTGCGGGCGATGGCGGGTGTGTTGGCGAGTTCTTCGGCGGCCAGCGTCACCGCCGCCTTGATCTGGCGCTTGCGGCCGGTGGCGGAGGGTGACGGGTCTTCCGCCGCGAGATGTCCCGCGACGAGGCTGGAGCCCTGCAGGGTGCGGAAATCCTTCAGGCTGATGGCGGCGCCGGCGATCTCCTTCAAGTAATCGTTCACGTCAGCGGCACGGAGGCGGCCGACGGTTTCGTCATCGCGGCGGAACTGGAAAAGGTGCTTTCCGGGCAGCTTCAGCAGGCGGCGGAGCGCGCCGCAGAGTTTCGGCGCGGTGGCGCAGCGCGTGATGTCTTTCCCGCCCTTGCCGCGAAAGGCGAGGCGGATCTCGCCCCTGGAGATGTCGATATTGCGCTTGAGGAGCGTGGTTGCGCCGCGATGGCCGCGTTCGGCCTCGTAGCGTTCGCCGCCGGCGCGGATGGAGGTGCGGGCGATGAGATCGACGCAGGCGGC
>JAPUEF010000158.1:0-4831 GCA_027492655.1 Alphaproteobacteria bacterium
GCCGCCCTGCCCGTCGCGCGCGACCGGGCCGATGCTGCCGCTCGTGGGTTCAGACGCGATGTTCATTGGACCGTTTCTCCTTCAACCGTCGAAATGGCCCCGGCGGGCGGGCGCTTCAAGACCGGGGCGGCCAGGGCCGGGGCCGCGCGCCCTTCACCAGCCATCCCGCCAGAAACAGACCCGCAAGATAGCCGCCGATATGCGCAATGGATGCGAAGCCCGTCACAACCCCGCCGCCGAGCTGATCCCAGGCGAAGAACGCGGCATTCAGCCCCACCCACAGATAGGTGAAGGTGATGACCGGCGGGCGGGTGATCGGCGCGACGATCTCGCCTTGCGAGAGCTTGCGCGCCCGGTAACGCAGCGCCGCGCCGATAAGGCCTGCCGCCCCCGCCGACGCACCGATGACCGGATTGGATTCGCCCCAGTGCACCGCGAGATGGGCGACGCCGCCGGCGATGGTGGAAAGCGCGAACAGCGCGATCATGCCGAACGTGCCGCAATTGCGCTGCACCGGGCCTGCCGCCGCCATCAGCAGCGCGCAGTTCACCAGAACATGCACCCAGTCCAGATGCAGGAAGCCGTAGGTGAGGAGATCGGCGACCGACAGCCAGGTCCGCGCCGGATCGTCGGTGAGGAAGAGGCCCGGCACCAGCGCGAAACTGGTATAGGCCCAGTCCGACCAGTAGCCGGGCGCGAACTGCAACACCGCATGGATGGCGATGAAGAGGCCGGCGAAGGCCGGCACCTGCCAGGGGACGAGAAAAAGCGGCTCTGACGGCCGGGGGGGCGGAAAGTCGTGGCTCACGCTTTGGCCTTCGTCAGCGCCGCTTCGACCAGCGGCAGCCTGTCATTGCCGAAATACATGTCGCCATCAACAAACATCGTCGGCGAGCCGAAACCGCCCCGCGCGATCAATTCGTCGGTGGCGGCGCGCAGGCGTTCCTTATTCTTCGGATCGTCGAGCCCGGAGAGGAATGCGGCGGCGTCCAGCCCGGCCGCCGCCGCGCATTCAGCCAGAACCTCGCGCTGCGAGATGTCGCGGTCATCGCCCCAATAGGCTTTGAACACCGCAGTCGCATACGGCACGATCTTTCCGGCATCCAGCGCGTGATAGGCGCCCCGCATCGCCGCCACGCTGTTCACCGGAAAGACTCGCGGCGGCCAGACGATGGCGACGCCGCACAGGCGCGCCCAATCCTGCATGTCCTTGTCGTAATACGCCTTCTGTCGCGGCTCGGGCGCTGCGCGTTTCTGATAAACACCTTGGTTCACCGCGTTGAAGACGCCGCCGACGAGGATCGGCTTCCAGTCGATGACGGCCCCGGTACGCGCCGCCACGGCATGCACGCGCGTAAAAGCGAGATAGGTCCATGGCGACGAGCAGTCGAAATAGAATTCCAGCGTCTTCATCCGGTTCGCCACACATGCCGTTAATCGATGCGTAACGCTAACGGCAATTCAGCTTTACGCGCAAATCTGTCTCGCGCCGGGACACGCTAACCATTCCGCCCCGATGCAGGACGCGCGCGCCCGGTCGTGGATGCAGCGCCGAATCGGCACGGTAAGATTAAATTCACCATCGTCCGCCGCGCGCCGCCTCGTGCCCTTGCGCCGCGCCGCTGCGAAAACCCGCTGGCACATCGGTTGCAATCCTCCGGGCCGAACGCCCTCACAGAGGCCTGACCGTTATGACGTATCGCACCAGCCTTCTCGCTCTCCTCGCCGCCGCCGTCGCGATGGTGACGGTTATTTCACCTGCCTCTGCGCAGACTTATCGCCGCTCTACCGGAGACGGCGCCGACACGATGGCGCGGCCTTACGGAACGACGCCAGGACAGGAGAACCAACCGATGGTCGGCTCGACGCGCGACGCCAATGGCAACCGCGTCATCGTAAACGGCGTCTATGCCGGCTCGTCTTACACCAACCAGGACGGCCTCACCTATGGCGTGGGCCGCAACTCGGCTGGCGCAGGCAGCGCGACAGGCACGGCCATCGGCAACTCTCTGAACGTCATCGTGGGCGGCAACTACAACACGGTCATCGTGACCGCTGACCAGAATAACTCGGGCGACCAGACGGTCATCCTGAATGGAGGGCTGAAGTTTTGACCAAGATCGCATCCGCCATGTCGGTGCGCCGCAAGGCTGCGCCTGTGACGGCGATGCTGGCCGCCGCGCTCATGCTCGGCGCCTGCGTCAGCCCCATCGCCGGGGAAGACGGCCGTTACGCCGCGCCCATCGGTAACTCGCCGGTCGTCTCGAACGAGACGCCCTATTCTGCGAGCCTGCGCTGCCTCGCCGGCTACGCGATGTCCGCCGGACGCCCCTTGCGCGTCGCCGTCGGACAGATCGCCGACTACACCGGCAAGGAAGAATATGAAGGCGGCCGCCGCGTCACCCAGGGCGCAGCCCTCATGGCGATGTCGGCGCTGTCGAAGACGGGCGTCAATCTCGTCGAGCGCTTCGACACATCGGTCGCCGAGCTTGAGCTGAAATACGCGAATAATCGCCTGATCGGCGATGGCTCGAACCAGAACTTCCGCGCCATCACGGCCGGCCAGTTCCCCGGCTCCGACCTCTACCTCGTCGGCGGCATCACCGAGCTGAACTACAATATCCGCTCCGTCGGCGCTGACGCTTTCGCCTCCGACCCCGCCACGCAGGGCGCCAAGGGCCAGCTCGGCTACAAGGCCTATGTGATGAACGTGGCGATCGACATGCGCCTCGTGAACACCAACACGCTCGAAGTCGTGGACGTCATCTCGTACCAGAAGCAGATCATTGGCCGCGAAATCTCGGCCGGCGTGTTCGACTTTCTGAACGGCACGATCATCGACGTGGGCGTGGGCGAGCGCGCGCTGGAACCGATCCAGCTGGCGGTTCGTTCGGTCATCGAACGCGGCGTGCTTGAGATGGTGTCGCGCCAGCTTGGCGTCGATCCGTCGGTTTGCGGCGGCACCGACCCGCTGGCCTCGGAAGGCGACGTGGCCCGCCCTGCCCCCGTGCAGAAAGCGCTCAACGCCCGCCGCGAAGAAGAAGTGCGCCGCGCCGACCCCTATGCCGGCTATTCGCACTCCGACCCGACCGGCGACAAGCTGGAACTGCGCAAGTCCGCCGACTGAGCAGCGGAAGGAATGGCTAGACTGGAAATGGGCGGCTTCGGCTGCCCGTTTTCGTTTGCGCTATGCGGCGGAAGCAGCGTGCTCCCGCACGCCCGTCCACACGAACCATCCAACCAGAAACAGGATCAGGTTCCCCGCGAAGATCGACGCAATGAGCTGCACCCGGTCGGGGGCGGATGACGCATCCGGAAGACTCGGCTGTACGACACGCTCAAGGAACAATTGCTGCTTGCGCGCTTCGCTTCGCGCCATCTCAAGGCTGGCGAGCGCGCGGCCCAGATCCTCGTTGGCGAACTGGTGGGAAATCTCCAGCGCCTCGTATTCGGACATTTTCTCCGCCAGCCCGGCCTTGTCGCCGGATGATGCGACCCCCTGACTCGCGGCGTCGAGCTGCGACTGAAGCGCCTGGGCGCGGCTGCGCAGACCCGGAAGCAAGGGACTGTCCGGCGCGCTGGTCTCCAGCTCGGCGATACGCGCCTTGATCGCGGCGAGCTGGGCGGAAAGTTTACCCGTCAACTCGACCAGCGCACGGGCGTCCGCGTCAGGATCGATGATTAGCTCGCGGTTGCGATAGGCGGTGAGCAGGGCCTGACTATGGATCAGCCGATCCTGCGCATTCGCGACGTCCTGCTCCGCAAAGCCCACGGCGTCGTCCTGAATTTTGCGGTTCAGATCGTTGACCAGCGCCTCGCTGAGATCGAGCAACGTCGCGGCCAGAGCTTCGGCGTCCTTCGGATCGAAAAGATCGACTTTCAGCCTGCTGATGCCCGTCGTCGCGGAATAGCTGACCTTGACGACGTGCTTGTAATAGGCGTAGAGATCCTCGTTCGTCGGCGCAAACAGGAACGACGGATAGCGCGCGACGAAGTCCGCATTCTCGCGACCGAACATCTCGCGCAGAGGGAGCGTCTTCTCCAGCTGCCCCACGGCGTCGCGCGACAGCATGAAGGCGTGAACCGCGAACGCATCGTCGGTGGAGCGTGACAGGCCAGCCATGCTGAGCATCGAGCCGATGCCGTCGGGCAATTGCGGTTTCGCTGCGGTCCGCACCACGAAAGCGGCTTCGGAGACATAACGATCAGCCGCGACGAACAAAAAGTAGAACGCCGCGACGAAACTGGGAGCGAGGATGATCGCCGCCGCCACCCAACGCCGCCAACGCGACCGGGCGCGAACGACAAGCCCGTCCAGCCTTGTCAGAGCGTGACCTTTGAGTCGGTTGCGTATCAGCGCGCCGCCCTGTGTCCGCGGCGCGGCCTTACGCTGAACTTGCTGATTCGACAGCTCGGGTTTGTCGATTCTCATCGAACCAGATATATTTAACCGCTGCGCTGAGCGTATCAGCAGTTTTGCCATTTACCAAGCAGACGGTCGGGCGAGGCGAGGTTGACGGCGACGATGAACGGCTCTCGGGACCAGCTTGCGCCTCGTGCGTTCTTTGATGAATACGTCGATCTGGTCCCCGTTGGGCCTGGGCGCAGGGTTACATTTCTGCCTCAGGCGGAGAATGAAGGCGTCGCGACGACGCTCCTGCGGCGCTGGGGCCGTTTGCTGGGCCTCGTGATTCTCCCGACTGTTCTGACCGGGCTCTATTTCCTCATTCTCGCGGCCGACCGCTACGAATCGGAGACGGTGTTCGCTGTACGCCGTTCGAGCGCGCCGACAAGCGTTCTCAGCCAGCTTCTGCCGATGTCCGGCGGGCCG
>JAPUEF010000158.1:4849-13291 GCA_027492655.1 Alphaproteobacteria bacterium
AACGCGCCACCGACGAGGCGTATGCGTTGGAAGCCTACGTCAAATCGCGCGACGCGATGAACGATCTCGTCGCGAACCATGCGCTCGATGACGTCTTCGCCCGGTCGGGCCTCGACCCTTTCTGGTCTTTTCCCGGCTTCTGGGGATCGGGCGGAACCGAAGCGAAGTTTCGCCACTACAAGCGCTTCGTCTCGATCTCGAACGACACCACCACCGGCGTCACCTCGATCAGTGTCGAGGCTTTCCGCCCTGAGGACGCGCAACGCATCGCCGAGGCGCTGCTGGCCGGGTCAGAGCGCCTGATCAATCGGCTGAACGATCGCGCCGCCGCCGATGCGCTGGCTGAGGCTCAGGCGCAGGCGGCGGAGCTGAAGGAACGCATGGAAGCGGCCCAGAACGCGCTGATGGGGTTCCGCACCCGCGAGGAAATGGTCGATCCAGCGCGAATGTCGATCTCCGTGCTGCAGATCATCACGCTTCTCACGATTCAGATCGCCGAGACCCAGGCATCCTTGGAGGAGCTGCAGAAGACATCGCCGCAAAGTCCGCAGATCGCCGTACTGCGCCGCCGGATCGAGGCGCTGGAGAACCAGATCGATGTCGAGCGGCGCAAACTGGGCGGAGACGACAACGCACTGGCCGGTGCGATCGCGGAATATGAATCGCTGATGCTCGAACGCGAGTTCGCACAGCGCGCCTATTCAGCCGCCCTGGCCTCGGTCGAAACGACCAAGATCGAGAACCGCAAACAGCGGGTCTATATCGAACGGATCGTCTCGCCGCAGCTTTCCGACTCAGCGCCCTATCCGTATCGGTTGCTCTGGATCGCGGTCGTTTTCCTCGCGGGGCTGGCTGCCTTCCGCCTCACCAGCTTCGCGCGTCAAGCGCCGTGAACGCTCCGCCGCAGCTCCCGATGCAGGCGCTGCCGCCGGAGCAGCCGGCGAGAGACCTGGCCGTCAGCGTCGTCGGCGTCTCGCGCGTATTCGATAGCCATGGCGTCACGATACGCGCCGTCGACAATGTCAGCTTTCGCGTCGGCGTAGGCGAGCGCATCGGCATCCTCGGCGGCAACGGCGCAGGCAAATCGACGCTCATCAAAATGCTTGCCGGCGTTCTTCTGCCGACCAGCGGTTCGATCACCACCGAGACCTCGATCTCCTGGCCGTTGGCGCTGGGTAGCCGCTTCTTCGAGGGGCACCTCAACGGCTACGACAACATACGTTTCGTCGCGCGCCTGTATCGCCGCCGCTATCAGGACGTTCTGGAATACGTCTCGGCGTTCTCTGAGCTGACGCACGATCAACTGCGAACGCCGGTGCGCTTCTACTCGTCCGGCATGTCGATGCGCCTGGCGTTCGCGCTGTCGCTGTCGATCGACTTCGATTGCCTGCTGATCGACGAGGTCATCGCCGTGGGCGATCGCCGCTTCCAGCAGAAATGCTTCGACGAGGTTTTCACCAAGCGCCCCGAACGGGCGATCATCATGGCCGTCCATTCGGTCGATATCGTGCGGGATTTCTGCGACCGCACGCTCATTATGAAGGGCGGCAAGGCGCGGCTGTTCGACGACATGGAATTGGCCGCGCGAATCTACGCCACGCTTTAAGACGCCCCAAGCACTTTGTCGTACATGGCTTTGACACGTTCTACATAGGCGTCGCGACCGAAGAACTTCGCGCGCCGCCTGCCGCGCGCCGACAGATCGCGCACGAGCGCATCGTCGCTGTCGAGGTTTGCGATCGCCCGGCTCATATGTCCCAGATCGTGCGGATCGACCAACACGGCCGCGTCCCCCGCGACCTCCGGCAGAGACGAAATATTCGACGTCAGCACGGGCGTGCCGAGCCGCATGGCCTCCACGACCGGAAGCCCGAAGCCTTCATACAGTGAAGGAAACAGAACCGCCCGCGCGCCCTGGATGAGCGACGTCAGCTGCTCCGGCGGCAGGAACGGCAGTCGAAGGACGCGCCGATGGATGCTGAAGCCGCCATCCGCCTGACGCCGCAGCGACACGAAGCGTTCATCCTCGATACGTCTGAGATCGTCGTGATACTGCCAGCCGAGGCCCCCGGCGATCACCAGAGGCCGCTTCGAGCCCGACGACGCATATGCCTCCACCAGACGGCCGACATTCTTCTTCGGCTCCAGCGCGCCGTAGAACAGATAGTAGCCGCCCGGCTCCAGCCCGAAACCGCTGGCCAGCGCGCGCACGATGTCCGCATCGGGATTGTCGGCCACGTCGTCACGGATGCCGATCGACTGATAGGTATTGGTGATCTTGTCTTCGGGTATCCCCAGAAGCTCCACGATGTCCCGCTTGGTATGCTCCGACACCGTCACGATGTGATCGGCGCTCTCGGCGGCGTGCTTGTTCATCGCGTAGACGTAGCGCTTGTCATCCAGCGACGTGAACGGCATGCGCAGCGGGATCAGGTCATGGATCGTCACGATGTTCGGCCGCCCGCTCAGCCTGACCGGGATGGGAAACGTCGCGTGGAACGCCGCAACGTCGCCACTGATCCGCAAACGTGCGAAGCGGCCGGTGCGCAGGAAATGCGCGTGTGCGCGCTCGAACAGGCGCACGACGATATGCGCATGATCGATGCCCTGCAGAATATCCGCCCCGACGACATCCCCCCGTAACGTCGACTTCGTCGCCTTCAGGCCGAACGGCGCACCGGGCCATGTGCGCAGGAAGCGCAGAACGCGCGCGCGGAAGCGAGGCGGTGTATCCGGCTGTGCGTCGAACAGGCTGATTTCAGCCAGCAGCGGCGAATTTCCGCCGACAGCCTTCTGGACGCCGAACGCGGCTTCCGTCCGCCGACCTCCAAGCCGGGCTGCCAGCGCCAGTTGGCGCGCATAGGTCGCGAGGCCGGTGCCGGTCGCCGCCGCGAGATGTCGGCCATCATACAGGATGGTCGAAGTCATATGGAGACCGCGCCTTGCCGAAAGTTCATCCCGCGCCATCTATGGCATTCTGCGGCCGCATGGCACAATGACTCCGACTCTTCCGGGCTTTTCAAGTGAATCGACCGCTCGCCGTGCAATGCTGAAACGACCGGTTTCAACGTCCGCCCTGCCCGCCGTCCGGCCTAGGCTTGAAGCGGCTGTGCCTGTGTTTGCCGCTGGCACGCCCAGTCCGCTCGTAAGCTGGGGCTTCGGCCTTATTGCCGAGGCCGGGCATGCCTTCGGAAAGCCCTACACATTCAGTTCCGCCGAAGAGGCGTGGGCGGACGATACGCCGCGCGCCGTGCTGACGACATCGCCCGGCGACGAGTTTACGGCGGCCGCCAGGCGCGCCGGCATCGCGATTCTGTTCGTCGGCGACGCGCAGCGCGACGCCGCCTGGCTTTCCGATGTGATCGGTCGGTCGAAAACCGAGACCCTGCGCGCCCTGACTGCGGTCTCGTCGGCGCTTTTTCATATCGCCTCCAATGTCCGCACCCTGGTCATTCACGAACGCATGAAGCCGGCGCGACTGGCGGTGCAGCAAATCCTCGAAACGCTTGGCCTGCCGCGGACGGGCCCGGTGGCGGAAGGCTTGATGACCCGCTTCGCTGGCCCCACGAACGATCTGAACGTATCTCAGGCGGTTCGATGGCTGACCCCGGACCAGACGCTGCCTTCGCGGCCCGACGACGAGGTTTTCGACAGTCAGATCAGGAAAGCGCTCGCGCCCATCAATCAGGCCCTCGTCACGGGCAAGCGTACGCCGGTGATCTGGCCTCGCGCGGTGTTTCTTGACGGCGACCGTCTCGGCGAGCCCGCGAAGCCGTGGATCGAAGTCGCCGGCGCCGCGCGCATGCTTTACTACGGTCCCGACCTTCATCTTCCCCCAGGCGGATGGACCGTCGAGACGACGCTTTGTTTTTCCGACGATCTGGAAGGGAATGTCTTCTCGATCGAGTTTCTTTTGGGCGGCAAGGCGCAAGCCCGTGGGCGTGTGAAGCCCGCGCGCGGCGGCACGTACAAGGCGTCGTTCGACGTCGATGTCCTGCACCACCATTTGCCCTGCGAAGTTCGCATCTATCTGGACCAAGGGTCGATTTTCGGACGGATGGCGCTCATCGAAGTGGTGTTGCGGCCGCTCGAGAGCGCCCCATCAGCGCACGCCGACTAGGGCACCCGAATTATACTCATTGCGAGCATATTGTGTTCCGTGCTAGGAGCGCAGCGCCATGCCCACGCATTTCAAGTCTCTCTACAATCACGGTTTTGTCCGAGCAGCCGTCTGCACGCCGCATGTCGCGATCGGCGATCCGGAGACGAATGCGCGCCGGATTGCGGCGCTGGCCCGCAGCGCATGGCAGGAAGGCGCGGTTATCGCGTTGTTTCCCGAACTTGCGCTTTCAGCCTACACCGCCGATGAACTGTTTTTTCAGCAGCCGCTTCTTGATCGTGTCAGGACAGCGATCGCCGATCTGGCGCAAGCGACCCGCGATCTGACGCCGCTGATCGTGGTGGGCGCGCCGCTCGCCGTCGATGGCCGCCTTTACAACTGTGCGCTTGCCTTGCACCGCGGCCGCATTCTCGGCGTCGTACCGAAGTCGTTCCTGCCGAATTATCGTGAATTCTACGAGCGTCGCTATTTCGCCAGCGGCGCAGGCGTAACGAACCGTTCGATCCGGCTCGGCGACGCTGATGCGCCATTCGGAGTGGATCTGATTTTTACGGCGAGCGATGTGCCCGACCTCACCGTAGGCATAGAGATTTGCGAAGATCTGTGGACGCCGGTTCCACCATCGACGGCGGCCGCATTGGCGGGGGCGACGGTGCTTCTCAACCTCTCCGCTTCCAACGTCACGGTGGGTAAGGCCGAACTGCGCAAAACGCTCTGCCGCGGCCAGGCGACACGCACCATTTCGGCCTATCTCTATTCGGCAGCCGGGGCCGGAGAATCGACCACCGATCTCGCATGGGACGGCCATGCCATCGTCTGCGACGATCGCGGCCTCATCGCCGAATCGAAAAGGTTCGCTCCCGATGAAGGCATGCTGATCGCCGATATCGACGTCGAACGGCTGGCCAAGGAGCGCATGAAGGTCGGCACCTGGGGCGACTGCGCCGATGCCGGCGCGGCGCGCTCGTTCCGGCGCATCGAGTTCCGCGCCGAGCCGCCGCGGGATCGGGATTTGGGCCTGAACTATCCGCTGGAGCGCTTTCCGTTCGTGCCGTCGGATACGGTGCGCCTCGATGAGGATTGCTACGAGGCCTACAACATCCAGGTACATGGCCTGACCCAGCGCCTGAAGGCGAGTGGCATAGAAAAGGTCGTTCTGGGCGTCTCGGGCGGTCTCGATTCGACGCATGCGCTGATCGTCTGCGTGCAGGCGATGGACCGCTTGGGCCTGCCCCGTGAAAACGTGCTCGCCTATACGCTTCCCGGTTTCGGGACGTCGCCCGGCACAAAGAGCAACGCCTGGAAGCTGATGCGGAGCTTTGGCGTGACGGCCGCCGAAATCGATATAGGCCCGGTATCGCGGCTTACGCTGACCGACATAGGCCACCCGGCTGGCGCCGGCGCGCCGGTTCACGACATTACCTACGAAAACGTCCAGGCCGGTGCGCGCACGGCCTATTTGTTCCGCCTCGCCAATCTTCACGACGCCATCGTCATCGGAACTGGCGACATGTCGGAGCTGGCGCTGGGCTGGTGCACCTACGGCGTGGGCGATCACATGTCGCACTACGGCGTCAATGCGGGCGTGCCCAAAACGATGATCCAGCACCTTATCCGCTGGGTGATCGCGCGCGATCTATTCGGCGACGAGGCCTCGCAGATTCTCGATAGCATTCTGGAGACGGAAATCTCGCCGGAACTTGTGCCGGCCACTGCCGACAAGCCGGTGCAGAAAACCGAAGACGTCATCGGCCCGTATGCTCTGCAGGATTTCAATCTCTACTGGACCGTGCGTCACGGCTTCCGGCCCTCAAAGATCGCATTCCTTGCATGGCACGCCTGGCATGACGCCGCCGCCGGAGCCTGGCCCGCGAACATCGAAGCCGCCGACCGGCGCGCCTACGACCTGGAGACGATCAAGCGCTGGCTGCGCGTGTTCCTCTTCCGCTTCTTCACGACCAGCCAGTTCAAACGCTCCGCCATCCCCAACAGCCCGAAGGTGCTGTCGGGGGCCTCGTTGAGTCCGCGCGGCGATTGGCGTGCGCCCAGCGACGGAAACGCGCGCATCTGGCTGGAAGAGCTGGACGCGAACGTCCCCTGAAGCTCAGCTCCGCAGGGTCGCGAGATTATCGACGAACCAGCGATATGTGGTCTCAAGCCCGGCCTCAAGCGAGGTCGATGCACGCCAGCCGAGCGCCGCGAGACGCGAGACATCAAGCCGCTTGCGCAGCATTCCGTCGGGCTTGGAAGCATCGAATTTCAAATCGCCGGTGAAGCCGGCGATTGCGGCGACCCTCTCGGCGAGATCGCGGATCGGGATGTCGTCGCCGGTGCCGACATTCAGGAACGACGCGCCCGAATAGTGCTGAAGCACGAAGACGCACGCATCCGCAAAATCGTCGACGAACAGAAATTCCCGGCGCGGGCGCCCGGTTCCCCAGACCTCCAGGCTCGCGGCGCCCGCTTCGCGGGCCTCGTGCGCCTTGCGCAGCAGAGCCGGCAGAACATGGGCCGACGCCAGCGAGAAATTGTCGCCCGGCCCGTAGAGATTGGTCGGCATGACCGAAACGAAATCCGCGCCATATTGCGCCCGATACGCCTCGGCCAGTTTGATCCCGGCGATCTTGGCCACCGCATACCACTGGTTCGTCGGCTCCAGCGGCCCGTCCAGCAGCTGTTCCTCACGGATCGGCTGGGATGCATCGCGCGGATAGATGCAGGACGAACCGAGAAACAGCAGCTTGCGGACGCCGTGTCGGTGCGCGGCATCGATGAGGTTTGTTTCGATGGCGAGGTTGTCGAAGATGAACTCCGCCGGCCGGGTCGAGTTCGCCAGAATGCCGCCGACCGTGCCGGCCGCCAGGATCACGACCTCCGGTCGATGCGCAGCCAGCCATGCATCGACATCCGATCGACGCCGCAGATCCAACGCTTCGCGGCCGACGGTCAGAATCTCGCAGCTCTCACGCTCAAGCCGGCGCACAAGCGCCGAACCGGCCATGCCACGATGGCCGGCGACGAAAACCTTCTGGCCGCGCAGTTCGAAAATCGTACCGTCTCCCGTCGGCTCTATTGTCCGTGCAGTCGTTCCCGAATCTGCGGCAGCAGCTGCAGGCTCACGAGCAGCACCACCAGAGAGAAGACGATCGGATAGACCGGATAATAGAAGGTGTCGATCGATCGCCCGAACATCCCGTCGCGTATCATTTCATAGCAATGCGTCATCGGCAGCATCAGGAAAAGCTCACGCGAACTTTCAGGAACCCAGGCAAGCATGAAGAAGCAACCCGAAATCGGAAGCATGATGTACTGAAACGCCGAATGGAACTTGTCGAGATCCTCGGACAGAACCGTCAGGCAGGCGAACAGCAACATGAAGCACGAGGCCAGAAGGCCCATGATCATCCATCCGCCGATGACCAGATCCCACCGCTCTATCGGGTCCATGAGGTCCAGAGATCGCAGCGCCGCGTAAATGATCAGGGCGCCAGCGGTCGTGAAGGAGAATTCGGAAAGCGCACGCGCTAGGAAAATGTCCAGCAGACTGATGTTGCGGTGAAAGAGATAGTGACCGCCCCGCACGAACAAGCCCGCTCCCGGCATGCTTATGTGCCGCCACAGGGTCAGCGGCAGGTAGCCCGAGAACACGATCGCCAGGATCGCGACGCCGTGCTCGAACGGCGCCTTCATAAACGACCACAAGACCATCACGCCGACCGCCAAAATCATCGGCTCGATCAGCGACCACAGGAACCCGAGATTGTTGCGCCCATAGCGCGCCATCATGTCGCGAACGGCGATGGCTTTGACCGAGTTTCCGTTGATGGAAAAGGTCGCACTGAGAAGATTGGACCTGTTCGCCATTCAGATACCCTTGCGGCTCAGCGGGTGCATGACCCGCGCCGGCGCAGCCGTCAGATTAATCGAAAGACGCGAGTCCCTCAATTGCTCGCGCAGCCCCAGCCGGCCAGATCCGCGTCGTCTGCCTAGCGCGCCGCTCGCGGCCGAAAAAGATTGACTGTTCTGCGGATCCCCCGGGCGAGCGGCAGAACGGCCTTGAGAGCCCGCGGGCCATCGTCGAATCTAAGCTTCATCACGAGCGTATCCCGATCCGCCGCAAGGCGGGCGGCATCTGCGCGGGCAAGTTCGAGCTGGCGCTGCAACGCGGGAACCGGGGCGCCTGCGCTTCCGGCGCGCTCAACCGCCTGATGCAGCGCGCGTTCGAGCGGTGCCAGATAATGACGCGATGCGCCGAACATCGCCTCCAGGCGCGACAACGACTCCAGCCTGCCCTGATCGGTGAGCGCGAAGAGCGTCTCCAG
>JAPUEF010000159.1 GCA_027492655.1 Alphaproteobacteria bacterium
CTGGCGACGGGCGGCCTGCTGTTTCGCGGACGCGCGCCCGAAACGCGCGCGGCATTGAACGACGAACTGACCGCCGCCAACCGGCGCAACGCCTATCGGGCGGGATACTGGATGCTGATGGGTACCGCCGCGCTGCTGTGGGTGCTCAGCCGCTTCACGACATGGTCGGAGGCCGAAGTGCTGCGGACGCTCTTCGCGTTCGGCGTCGCCATGCCGGCGGTGTCGTTCGCGGGCTGGGAGCGCAAGCAGGGTGGCTGAACTCGGCACCAGGCTGCGGGAGGCGCGAACGGAAGCCGGCCTGACCCAGGCTCAATTGGCCGAGTTGATCGGCGTATCGCGCAAGACGATCAACACGGTCGAGAACGGCGTCTTCGTGCCCTCGACAACGCTCGCGCTGAAACTGGCGCGGGCGTTGAAGACGAATGTGGAGACGCTGTTCTTCCTTCCGTGAGGGAGCGCGCCACGCCCCCTCCGCCCTTTCGGGCACCTCCCCCGCTTCGCAGGGGAGGATCAATTTTACTCAGCCGCCTCGAAGCGCTTGGCGCCGCCGAGGGCCTTGAGGCTGTCGGCGATGAGGAAGGCCAGTTCAAGCACCTGACTGGCGTTGAGGCGCGGGTCGCAGGCCGTGTCGTAACGGCTGGCGAGATCGGCATCGGTGATCGCCACGGCGCCGCCGGTGCACTCGGTCACGTCGCGGCCGGTCATTTCGAAATGCACGGAGCCCGGATGCGTGCCTTCCGCCTGGTGGGCGGCGAAGAAGGTCTGCACCTCTTTCAGGATGCGCTCGACGGGGCGCGTCTTGAAGCCGCTGGACGATTTGATCGTGTTGCCGTGCATCGGGTCGCAGGACCACACCACCTTGCGGCCTTCGCGCGCGACGGTGCGGATGAGCTTCGGCCAATGTTCGGCGGCGGTCTCTGACCCGAAGCGACCGATCAACGTGAGGCGGCCGGGGATGTTCTGCGGATTCAGGATGTCGATGAGACGCAGCAGGTCGTCGCTCTTCAGCGACGGGCCGCACTTCAGCCCGATCGGATTCCTGATGCCGCGCATGAACTCGACATGGGCGCCGTCGAGCTGGCGCGTGCGGTCGCCGATCCACAGCATGTGGGCGGAGGTGTCGTACCAGTCGCCGCTGGTCGAATCGATGCGGGTCATCGCCTGCTCGTAGCCGAGCAGCAGCGCTTCGTGGCTGGTGTAGAATTCGGTCGTACGGAGCTGGGGCGTCGTATCGGGCGTGATGCCGCAGGCTTCCATGAAGGAGAGCGTGTCGGAGATCCGGTCGGCCAGCGCGCGGTATTTCTCGCCCGCAGGCGAGCCGGCGATGAAGCCGAGATTCCAGCGGTGGACGTTGTGCAGATCGGCATAACCGCCCTGCGCGAAGGCGCGGAGCAGGTTGAGCGTCGAGGCGGACTGGAGATAGCCCTGCACCAGACGTTCGGGATCGGGGATGCGGGCCTCGGCCGTGAAGTCCGGGCCGTTGATGATGTCGCCGCGATAGGACGGCAGCTCGACGCCATCGACCGTCTCGGTCGGGGCCGAGCGGGGCTTGGCGAACTGGCCGGCGATGCGGCCGACCTTCACCACCGGCATCGAGCCGGCGAAGGTGAGGACCACGGCCATCTGCAGCAGCACGCGGAACGTATCGCGGATGTTGTCGGGGTGGAATTCGGCGAAGCTCTCGGCGCAGTCGCCGCCCTGAAGCAGGAACGCCTTGCCCTCGGCGACCTGGCCGAGCGCGGCGGTGAGGTTGCGGGCCTCACCCGCAAAGACCAGCGGCGGATAGGATTTGAGACGCGTCTCCACATCCGCCAAGCGGGTGGCGTCGGGGTAATCAGGCACCTGCTGGATCGGCTTCGATCTCCAGGAGGTAGGGGTCCAGGTGGCGCTCATAACACTCAAGTCCGTCTGTCGGGGCGGGTCTCATACAGGAGAGATGGCATTTCCGCCAGTTTTCCAGAAGGCCGTTACGTGGACGTGAACCTGAAAGACATATTATATCTCGATCGCGACACAATATTCTTCAGAAGGCCGGTTTCTGCCGCTTTGACGCCGCCGTGAGTGGAGCGTCGCCGTGGTCGCCTCGCAACGTCCGCGAGATGGAACGCCAAGGTGGCGGCGGCAAGCGGGCCGCTGTCGGTTATTTTCCGGCCTCGTTCCGACGCAGGAGATGCTGCGCCGCGAGCGCGAGAAACCCGGCGACAAGCCCCCAGAATGCCGAGCCGATGCCGAACAGGGCGAAGCCGGACGCGGTGGCGGCGAAGGTGACGAGGGCCGGCTCGCGCGGTCCGGGTTCTGCGAAAATGCCGCCGAGCGCGTTGGCGAGCGGCAACAGCAGGGCGACGCCGGCGATGGCGGCGACGGTGTCGGGCGGCAGGGTGGCGAA
The DNA here is from genome assembly GCA_027492655.1 of Alphaproteobacteria bacterium. Lineage (GTDB taxonomy): Bacteria > Pseudomonadota > Alphaproteobacteria > Micropepsales > Micropepsaceae > JADZAI01. Next base: position 2,387 of record JAPUEF010000159.1, read on the forward strand.
GAGATTGACGATGGGCGCGGTGAAGAGCGCCAGGACGGCATAGCCCATCGCATAGACGAGCGCCGCAGCGTAACGGCGTGACGGATCGGGATGGGCTTCCGGGCCGGTGCAGATCGCGGCGGTGATGGCGGCGAGATTCACCGTGAACGCTCCGAACGGCGCGAAGGCGAGCCACGAGGCCGCCGAGCCGATCAGAATGGGACCGGGCGGCGGCGCGTAGCCCGAGGCGCGCAGGATCGCGAGGCCGGGGAGGTTCTGCGACACCAGCGTCACGAGGAAAAGCGGCAGACCGAGGCCGATGAGCGCCTGAACCTCAAAAGCCGGCGCGGTGAAATGCAGCGTGCCGAAGAGCGGTCCTTCGGCGATGCCATCGCCCTGACCGCGCGCCGCCACGACGATGAACGCCGCCGCCAGCACGATAAGCAGCGCAAAGGAGGCGAAGCGCAGGCGCGCGATGATGAACACCGCCAGCAGGATGCCGCCCAGCGTCAGGTCGCGCTCCATGACGTGGAAAAGCTGCAGGCAGAACGGCAGCAACACGCCCGCCAGCATCGCCGCGGCGATGGCGGCGGGAATGCGCGTCGCCAGCCGCCCGAGAACGGGAATGAGGCCGACCAGCAGCATCAACGCCGCCGCGAAGATGAAGGCGCCGATCGCGGCCGGATAGCCGGGATGAATATCGGACGATCCCAACAACGCCGCCCCCGCGCTGGACCAGGCGAGGACGATCGGCATGCGCAGCCAGAGGCTGAGCGCCGCTCCGCCGATCGCCATGCCGATGCAGAGCGCGGTGGCCCCGGAGGCGATTTGCAGCGATGTCGCGCCCATCGCCTGATGCGCCTGCACCACCAGGACGATGGTGCTGCCGAAGCCGACCAGCACGGCGACGATGCCGGCGGAAACGGCCGAAAGCGGGAAAAGCGGCGCGCGGGATGACATGACAGGCCGTCTATAGGCGCGCGCGAGGGATGCGTGAAGGCTCCGGAGCCGTCACCATGACGTGCGACGGATGCCCTCCCCCACCGGCCCGCCATCGGCTAGAAAGCGGAGCGGGTTATCGAAACGAGGTCGATCTTGAAGCGGTTTGAATCCGGGCGGATGCGCCCCCTGGCATTTGGCGCGGCGTTGGCCGCGCTGGTCTCCGGTATGGCGTTCGCGGACGTTCCCCCGCCGCCGCCCGATGCGACGCCGGTGCAGCCAAGCCCGGCCCCGACCGGCGAAGCGCCCAAGCCCGATGAAGCGCCGCTGCCCAGCAAGGCCGAGGTTCTGGCGGTGAAGGAAACGGATGTCGGGTTGGGCGATCCGAACGCGCCGGTGAAGTGGATCGAATACGCATCGGCCGGGTGCCCGCATTGCGCGGACCTGTCGCTCAAAATCCTGCCCCAGCTGAAGGCCGATTATATCGACAGCGGCAAGGTCTATTACGTGCTGCGCGATTTCCCGCTGGACAATGTGGCGGCGGCGGCGACCGTTCTGGCGCGCTGCGTTCCGCGCGAGATTTTCTATCCGTTCATGGAGAAATTGTTCGCCGACCAGGCGAAGTGGCACAGCCCCGACGTGGCTGACATCAAAGGCGCGATCCTGACAATCGCGGCCGGCTTCGGACTGGACGAGGCGGCTGCGGACGCCTGCCTGAAGCGGCAGGATCTGCTGGATCAGGTGGTGAAAGGCATGACCGAGGCGGAGAAGGTTCTGCAGGTCGGCTCGACCCCAACGAGCTTTATCGGCGATGAAACGGTCGTGGGCACGGTGAGCGTCGGCGACTTCAAGGCCGCGCTGGACAAGGCGCTGGGCGTACCCTCGGCGGGCGGTTCTTCCACAGCGCCCTCGCCTACGCCGGAGCAATCGAAGCCCGCGCCGGAAGGCACGCCGTAACACACGGCGATGCGCGCATAACGAAGGGCGGCGTCAGCGCGACGCCGCCCTTTCGCTTTCAGGCGTTATTGCGGATCAGGGGCGGCGACAGCGGCCTTCAGTTTCAGCGCCGCGATGCCGACGGCGAGATTCAGGCCTTCGCTGGCCTCCGTGCTGACGGGCTGGAGCGCGATCGATTCATCGAAACCGCCGATCAGCACATTGGCGCCGAGGCCGACCGCAATGGCGGCTCCAGCGGTCGCGCCGGCATAGTCGCCTTCCAGCGCGCCCTGTTGAATATCGGATGACGGCGCGAACACGACCCACACGATGCGGCTCTTTTCGGTATAGCCGATATCGACGCCGAACTTGTTGATCTCGCCCGTATAGGTATCGGCGGGGCCTTTGTTGGGCGTGTAAACGCAGGCCACATCCTTCGACGAGCCGAAGATGAAGCCGACGCCGCCGGCGACATTGCATTCAAGCACACCGACCTTCACGCCCGCCTCGGCGGCGGACGCGGGCGGCGCAACGGCGAGTCCCATGAAAAGCGCGGCGGCGAGCGCCGTGGTGGTCTTGAGCATTATCGACTCCCTGTTGGGGGTTTGGTCCCGTGTGCGACATAACGGGCTGGCCGGGAGCCGGTTCCCTCGCGGGGCGTCAGGCGAGCTGGTCGAGCGGCTGGTCGCGATCGAAGTGATGCAGCAGGAGATAGTCGTCCCAGCCGGCGTCGCCCTGGCAAACCGCGATGCTGGCGTCTGCGACCAGATCGCCATGGTTCGGACCGTCGTAGAGGACGGGCTTCAGAACGGTCCAGAGCGCCTTCAGATCGGGCGCGTCGAAAGCGAGATCGCGATAGCGCATCGTTTCGTCCGCGAGCGCGCGGAACTGGGTGGCGGTGCGGGTGGCTTCGACGATTTCGGTGCAGATGTCGATGAGCACATCGATATCCAGATCGGGCGCGCGATCGAGATGGACCTGGACGACCAAGGCGCGTGACGCCGCCATATCAGGCGCTGCGGGTGCGCATGAGGACGAATTCCTCAGCGGCGCTGGGATGGAGCGCGATGGTCGCGTCGAAATCGGCCTTGGTCGCCTTCATCTTCACGGCGATGGCGGCCATCTGGATGATCTCGCCGGCATCCGCGCCGACCATATGCACGCCGATGACCCGGTTCGAGGCGCCGTCCACGATAAGCTTCATCAGAGTCTGTTCGTCGCGATGCGAGATGGTCGCCTTCATCGGGCGATATTTCGCCTTGTAGACGTGAACCTCGCCATATGACGCGCGGGCCGCTTCTTCCGTGAGGCCGACGGAGGCGTATTCAGGCGTCGTGAAGATGGCGGTCGGGATGTCGTCGTGATCGACGGCGATGGGATTGTCGTTGAACACCGTCTCGGCGAAGGCGTGGCCTTCGCGGATGGCGACAGGCGTGAGATTGTGGCGATCGGTGACGTCCCCGACGGCGTAGATATGCGGCACGTTGGTGCGGCCATAGGGATCGACCGGGATCGCGCCCTTGGCGTTCACGGCGACGCCCGCGGCTTCGAGGCCGAGCCCGCGCGTATTGGGCCAGCGGCCGGTCGCGAACATGATCTGGTCGGCTTCCAGCATCTCTCCGGTGGAAAGACCGATCTCGCGCCGCCCGTTCCTGATCTGCACGCCGACGACGCTGGCGTCCATGTGGAAGACGATGCCCCGCTTGGCCAGTTCACCGTGCAGATGCGTGGCGCATTCGCGATCGAAGCCGCGCAGGATCTCCGGCGCGTAGTGGACGATGGTGACGTCGGACCCGTAGCCGCGGAAGATGCAGGCGAACTCCAGCGCGATATAGCCGGCTCCGACGATGACGATGTGCAGGGGCCGCTCCTTGAGGTGGAAGGCCTCGTTCGAGGTGATCGCCAGCTCCGCGCCGGGGCAGTTGGCGGGCCGGTGCGGCGCGCCGCCGGTGGCGACAAGGATGGTCTTCGCCGTGACGGTGCGGCCTGATTTCATCAGGCGGATTTCATGCGGACCCACCAGTTCGGCGCGCTCGTCGATGAACGTGCCGCCCGCGCCCTCGATGCCCTTGCGGTAAAGGCCTTCCAGACGCGCGATCTCGTCGTCCTTGGCGCGGATGAGCGCGGACCAGTCGTGGCTGGTTTCGGGATGCGTCCAGCCGAAGCCGCGCGCGTCTTCGATCTCGAAGCCGATGCGGCTGCCATAGACCATCAGCTTTTTCGGCACGCAGCCGCGAATCACGCAGGTGCCGCCAGCGCGGTATTCCTCGGCCACCGCCACTTTCGCGCCGAAGCCGGCGGCGATGCGGGAGGCCCGGACGCCGCCCGAACCGGCGCCGATGGTGAAGAGATCGTAGTCGAAGGATGTCATGGGCTAGAGAAAGGAGCGCTGGATGGCCGGGTCAAGCCCGGCCATGAGGATTATTCAGCGCTGTGCGCGGGCGGCTCGATAAATTCGACGCCGTCGGGCCGACCGACGATGAGGCCGTCGCAAAGGCCGATGAAGAGACCGTGCTCGACCAGACCGGGAATGGCGGCGAGGCGGGCGGCCAGATCTTCCGTGTCGGGGATCGCGCCGCAATCGAGGTCGGCGATGAGATTGCCATTGTCGGAGAGGACCGGACGCGCATCGCCGCCGCGCAGGCGGACGAAATTGCCCGAGCAGCCGCTGGCCGCCGCCGCGTCAGCGGCATGGCGCATGGTTGTGCGGGCGCCGAAGGGCGTGATCTCGAGCGGCAGAGGGAAGCGGCCGAGGCCGTCGACCAGCTTGGCGTCGTCCATGATCGCGATCATGCGACGTGAGGCGGCGGCGACGATCTTCTCGCGCAGATGCGCCGCGCCGCCGCCTTTGACAAGGCGGAAGCCGCGATCGGCCTCGTCCGCGCCATCGATGGTCAGATCGACATGCGGCACATCGTCGAGCGCCGCGAGCGTGATGCCGGCGCGCCGCGCGAGCGCTTCGGCCGCGAGACTGGTGGCGACGCCGGTGATCCTGAGGCCGGCTTTCACCCGCTCCCCGAGGCCGTCCACGAAATGGGCGGCGGTGGAGCCGGTGCCGAGCCCGACGATCATGCCATCGGCGATGAGGTCGAGCGCCTTCAGGGCGGCGGCGCGTTTGCGGTCGTCAGCGGTGAGATTGGTCATGGCGTGACCCTAGCCGCGATTCCGGTGCGCTGGGAAGCGGGCCGCAGTGCAGTGCGGCAAGCGGCCTATTCTACCGTTACGCTCTTCGCCAGATTGCGGGGCTGATCGACGTCGGTGCCTTTGGCGAGAGCTGTATAATAGGCGAGGAGCTGGATCGGCACCGCCGTGAGCATCGGCTGGAAGACGGGTTCGCATTCCGGGATCTCGATACGCATCCAGACGCCATCGCCGGACGCCTCGTGGCCCTTGCGGTCGGAAATGAGAACCACCTTGCCGCCGCGCGCCATGACCTCGTGCATGTTCGAGATGGTCTTTTCGAACAAGTGATCGTGCGGCGCGACGACGATGACCGGAACGTTCTCGTCGATGAGCGCGATGGGGCCGTGCTTCAGCTCGCCGGCGGCATAGCCCTCGGCGTGGATGTAGCTGATCTCCTTCAGCTTCAGCGCGCCTTCCATGGCGATGGGATAGGCGAGACCGCGCCCGATGAAGAGCACGTCGCGGGCCTTGGCAAGCTCCTGCGAGATGGCGGCGATGATTTCTTCCTGCTTCAGCGCTTCACCGATGAGGCGGGGCATTTCAAGGAGCCGGCGAACGAGTTCAATCTCGCGCGCACGGCCGATCACGCCGCGCGCGACGCCGGCGGAGATGGCGAGGCTGGCGAGGACGCCGAGCTGGCAGGTGAAGGCTTTCGTGGAGGCGACGCCGATCTCAGGCCCGGCATGGGTGGGGAAAACGCTGTCGCTTTCGCGGGCGATGGAGCTTTCCGCGACATTGACGACCGAGGCGATGACCTGACCGCCCGCACGGGCGTGGCGCAGCGCAGCGAGCGTGTCGGCGGTTTCGCCCGACTGCGAGACGAACAACGCAAGGCCGCCGGGCATCAGCACCGTATCGCGGTAACGGAATTCGGAGGCGATGTCGGTGGAAGACGGCAGCCTGGCGAGCTGCTCGAACCAGTACTGCGCCACATGGGTGGCGAGCGAGGCGGTGCCGCAGGCGACCATGGTGAGGCGCGAGACGGCGTTCCAATCGAACTTCACCGGGGGCAGCGCGACCGTTTCGGTGATCGCATTCACATAGGCGTGGATGGTGTGGCCGAGGACTTCGGGCTGTTCGTAGATTTCCTTCGCCATGAAGTGGCGGTGATTGCCCTTGTCGACCAGCGCTGCGCCGGCCTGCGTGATGACGATGGGACGGTGCACCCGGTTGTCGTTCACATCGAAGACGGTGACGCCCGAACGGCGGAGGACCGCTAGGTCGCCCTCTTCCATATAGATGACGCGGTTGGTGAACGGCGCGAGGGCGAACGCATCGGAGCCGAAGAACATCTCGCCGTCGCCATGCCCGATGGCGAGCGGCGAGCCCTTGCGCGCGCCGATGAGCAGGTCTTCATCGCCGCGGAACATGAGGACAAGCGCGAAGGCCCCGTCGAACCGCTTCACCGCTTTCTGCGCGGCGGCGACGGGATCCAGCCCCTGCCGAAGATATTCGGTGACGAGATGGACGGTGACTTCGGTGTCGGTTTCCGTGACGAAGACGTGGCCTTTGGCGGTGAGTTCGTCGCGAAGTTCGCGAAAGTTCTCGATGATGCCGTTATGGACGACCGCGACACTGTCGGAGGCGTGCGGATGGGCATTGCTTTCCGTGGGCGCCCCGTGGGTCGCCCAGCGCGTGTGGCCGATGCCGATGACGCCCGGCAACGGCTCGGCGGACAGAATGGAACCCAGATTGCGCAGCTTGCCGGGGGCGCGGCGGCGGTCGATGAGGCCGTCATGCAGGGTGGCGACGCCTGCGCTGTCATAGCCACGATATTCGAGACGCTTCAGGGCCTCGACGATCAGGGGCGCTGCGTCTTCCTTGCCGATGATGCCGACGATGCCGCACATGGGGCTAGTCCTTCTTCTCTTTGCGCGCCTTCATCGTGGCGCGGAAGCGGGCGGCCCAGCCGGGCTTTTCGGCCTGCGCGCTGCGTTCGACGGAGAGCGCATCGGGCGCGACGTCCTTCGTGATGACGGAGCCTGCGCCGGTATTGGCGTTCGCGCCGACGGTGACGGGGGCGACCAGCGATGTGTTGGAGCCGATGAAAGCGCCCTCGCCGATCACCGTCTGGTATTTGAAGAAGCCGTCATAGTTGCAGGTGATGGTGCCGGCGCCGATATTCGCGCCCGCGCCGACCGTGACATCACCCAGATAGGTGAGGTGATTGGCCTTGGCCCCCGGCGCGATCTTCGCAGCCTTGGTCTCCACGAAATTGCCGATATGGGCGTTCGCGCCGATCTCGCTGCCAGGGCGCAGGCGCGCGAAGGGGCCGATGATCGCGCCGGTACCGATGCTGACGCCTTCCAGATGGCAGAACGGCTTGATGGTGACGCCGGCGGCGATGCGGACGCCAGGCCCGAACACCACGTTCTGGCCGATCTGCGTGCCGGGGCCGATTTGGGTGTCGGCGGCGAAATAGACGGTCGCTGGATCGGCCAGCGTGACGCCGGCCGTCATGTGGGCGCGGCGCGCCCGGGCCTGAAAGGCGGCTTCGGCCACCGCCAGCTCGGCCTGGCTGTTGACCCCCAGCACCTCGTCCGCCTCGCCGGCCACAGCGGCGGCCTTCAGCCCGTCGCCGACACCAAGAGCGATGACGTCGGTGAGGTAGATTTCGTTCTTGGCGTTGTTCGAGCCGACCAGCGGCAGAAGGCGGAACAGGGTTTCGGCATCTGCCGCCATGACGCCGGAGTTGCAGAAGCGGATGGCGGCCTCTTCCGGCGTTGCATCCTTCGCTTCGACATTGCGGATCAGCGCGCCGCTGTCGTCCAGCACCAGGCGGCCATAGGGGCCAGGATCGGCGGGGGTAAAGCCGAGCACCACCACCGACGCCCCGGCGTCACGGGCGTCGAGAACGCGGCGGAGGGTTTCGACGGTGAGCAGCGGCGTGTCGGCGTAAAGGACGAGAACGTCGCCGGTAAAGCCGTTCAGCGCTTCGGCGGCCGCAAGGACGGCGTGTCCGGTGCCGCGCTGTTCGTGCTGGATCGCGGTTTCAGCGGGCGCGGCGGCCTTGCCGATCTCATCCGCGTCCGGGCGCGTGACGACGACGAGGCGGGCCGGGTCGAGCGCCCGGGCGGTCGCCAGAACGTGGCCGAGCATGGTGCGGCCCGCGATCGGGTGCAGCACCTTGGGGAGCGGGGATTTCATGCGCGTGCCCTGCCCTGCGGCAAGGACGATCACGGCGAGCGGGCGGGCAGCAGTCAAAACAGAGCCTTCGTTCGGGAAACGCCGGATAGCGTAGGCGGCGCGCGTTAAGGAATTGACGATTTATTACGCGGGGTAATCGGCTGAAAAGTCCGGCGATTTGTGAGATGAGAGCGGCATGAAACCGCTCTCTCTCGTTTTCGATCTCGACGGCACGCTGGTGGATACCGCACCGGACCTGGCCGGAGCCATGAATGCCGTTCTGGTCGCGAATGGCCGCGCGCCGGTGCCGCCAGCCGAGGTGCGGCATATGGTGGGGCACGGGGCGCGGGCGCTGATCGAACGGGGTTTCGCGGTGACGGGCGCGCCTGCGAAGGCCACCGACATCGACGGATATTTCGAGCATTTCATCGACTATTACGGTGCGCATATCGCCGACGCCTCGGCGCCGTTCCCTGAGGTTCGCGAGGTGCTGACCCGGCTGAAGGCGGCCGGGCACACGATGGGCGTCTGCACGAACAAGCCGGAAGGTCTGGCGGTTTCGCTGCTGGAGGCGCTGGACCTGACCGGGTTCTTCAGCGCGGTTCTGGGGGCCGACACGCTGGATGTGAAGAAGCCCGATCCGCGCCATCTGACCGAGACGGTGAAGCGGATGGGCGGCGATCTGGGTCGTGCCGTGATGATGGGCGACAGCGAGGTGGATGCCGAAACCGCCCGGAATGCGGGCGTGCCGGCGGTGATCTTCACCTTCGGCTATTCCCGGTTCGACCCCAAGACCTTCGGGGCGACGGCGCTGCTGGACGGGTATGACGCACTGGAAGCGACGCTGGCCGCCATCGCGACGAAACTTGACACCGCAGGCTAAGGCCGACTATTCCCCCGCCCTCCGCATCGGCATGGACGATTAGCTCAGCGGGAGAGCACTCCCTTCACACGGGAGGGGTCGCTGGTTCAATCCCAGCATCGTCCACCATTCCTTCCCCGGTTCCGGCGCGCCAGACCCGCCCCACACGGGCCGGGCATGGCTGCGCGACGGCCGGAACAGGAACCGCGCCCTCGCAGGGGCGTTTTCATGGCGTTCCCTTGCACCGAGGCCCGCCGTCATGTCCCCTGTTCTCAGCCTCGTCCGTGACGCTCCCGCCATGCGAATCAAGATCGGTTGCGAAATCGGCCTGTTCGTGCCCGTCGCGACGCCGATGATCACAATGCTGAGCGTGCATCCGTCGCGGGTCGATGATCTCGAGCGGCCGGATGCCTTGCTGGTCGAGCCTGCGGTTCCGGTGACCCAGTATCGCGACGGGTTCGGGAATATCTGCAGCCGGATGATGCTGCCGGCGGGCGAAACGCGGTTCGGAATGTCGAATGTCGTGCGCGATTCCGGCGCGGCGGATCAGTGGGACCGCACCGCGGCGCAGCATGCGGTCGAGGACGTGCCGGATCAGGCGATCGAATATCTGCTGCCGAGCCGGTTCTGCGAATCGGACCTGCTGACGCAGGAGGCATGGCGGTTGTTCGGCGGGAGCGAAGGCGGATGGGCGCGGGTGCAGGCGATCTGCGACTACGCGAACGCCCGGCTGACCTTCGACTACAAGACCGCCCGGCCGACCCGCACCGCCGCCGAGGCGCATGCCGAGCAGATCGGCGTGTGCCGCGATTTTACGCATCTGGCGATCGCCTTGTGCCGGGCGATGAACATTCCGGCGAAGTACTGTACCGGGCTGATCAGCGATATCGGTCAGCCGCCGCCCTATGCGCCAATGGATTTCGCGGCGTGGATGCAGGTGTATCTGGGCGGCCGGTGGTGGGATTTCGACCCGCGCAACAACCGCCCGATGACCGGACGTATCCTGTTCGCGACGGGGCGCGACGCGGCGGACGTGCCGCTGACGCATACGTTCGGGTGGCACAACCTGACTGTCTTCAAGACGTGGTGTGAAGAGGTCGGCGGCGCCCCCGGGATGGCGCAAGCCCCGGCGGTGAGTCTGGGGCGGACGACCGACTAGACGTGCGGCGGTCGCATCCCAATGGGATGGGGGCTCGTCCGACGCAGTGACGCTATGCGAGACGCGCTTCGAGACCGGCTTTCACGCCGGGCCAGTCGTCGGGCGTGATGCTGAACCACACGCTGTGGCGGATGTGGCCGTCCGGCAGGAGCATGTGGTTGCGGTGGATGCCCTCCTCCACAGCGCCGAGCTTTTTCATCGCGGCCCAGGAGCGGGCATTGCGGCTGTCGAGCTTGAACTCGACCCGGTTCCAGCCGCGCGTTTCGATGGCATGGCCTATGAGCAAGCGCTTCGCGGCCGGATTGGTGCGGCCGCCCTGGAAGGACTTGGCATACCAGGTGGAGCCGATTTCGAGCCGTTTGTGCATCGGCACGATGGCGAGATAGGCTGAGGAACCCGCCACCTGCCCTGTCGCCTTGTCGAAGATGACGAAGGCGCATTCGCGACCCGCCGCCGTCTCCGCCAGATAATGGTCGAAATAGCGGTCGAAGGTCTGCCCGTGCAGGTTGAGGTAATGGAAGCGCCACAAATCGGGGTCGGCGGCGGCGGCGCGCACCGGTTCGCGAT
>JAPUEF010000160.1 GCA_027492655.1 Alphaproteobacteria bacterium
GAAAGCCACGGGTAACGACCAGCAACGTGCGCTCGCCCTTGCGTTCCAGCAGCGCGTTGGTGGCGACCGTGGTGCCCATCTTCACCGCGCCGATGCGATCGGCGGGCAGGGGCATGCCCGGCGGCACGTTCAGGAAGCGGCGGATGCCCTCGACGGCGGCGTCGGCATAGCGTTCGGGATTCTCGGACAGCAGCTTGGCGGCGTGCAGACGGCCATCCGGATCGCGCGCCACCACGTCGGTGAAGGTGCCGCCCCGATCGATCCAGAATTGCCAGTTTTCCGCGCTCATCGTCGTCGAGGTTTAGCGGTGAATGTGGGCGCATGACAGGGGCGGCGGCATCGCCTAAACAGCGCGCATGTCGATTTGGGGCAAAGTGGGCGGGGCGGCGGCGGGGTTTTTCCTCGGCGGCGGGCCGATCGGCGCGGCCATCGGCGCCCTGGCCGGCCATGCCGTGTTCGACCGGGAACAGACGGCCAGCGAGAAGCAGATCATCTTCACCATTGGCGTGACGGCGCTAGCGGCCAAGATGGCGGCGGCGGACGGCCGCTCGACCGAGGACGAGTTCGAGGCCTTCAAATCGGTGGTGCGGATCGAGCCGAAGGACGAAGCCGATGTGCGCCGCGTCTATGAAATGGCGCATGGCACGGTGGCGGGTTTCGAGGGCTACGCCACGCAGCTGGCGCGCGCGTTCCGCGACCGGCCGGGTCTTCTGGAAGACCTCTTGGACGCGCTGTTTTTCGTGGCCGCTGCGGATGGCAGGCTGCATGACGCCGAAGTCGAGTATCTGCGCGAGGTGGCGCGGCGCTTCGGGCTGTCGGATGCGGCGTTCAACAATCTCTGCGCGTCCTATGGCGGCCCGTGCGATCCCGATCCCTATGCGCTGCTGGGGATCGATGGCACGGCGACGGATGACGAACTTCGCAAGGCCTATCTGCAGGCCGTGCGCGAAAACCATCCCGACCGGATGATCGCGCGCGGCGCGCCTGAGGAATTCCTTCAGGTGGCGAACGAAAAGCTGGCGCGGATCAACGCCGCCTATGCCGACATCCGCAAAGCGAGGGGCCTATGAAGGTCAGGATCGTCTCGCGTCCCTCGCCGAACTTCAATGAACGGCCGGGCGGCGTCACGCCCTCGATCCTGGTGCTGCACTATACCGGTATGCCGACGGCGGAGGGCGCAATGGCGCTGCTGACCGATCCCGATGCGCCCAAGCGCGTGAGCGCGCACTACACGCTGGATGAGGACGGCACGTTCTACGCTCATGTGCCGGAGCATCTGCGCGCCTGGCATGCGGGCGTTTCGTGGTGGCGGGGGGCGGACGACGTGAACTCGCGCTCCATCGGGATCGAAATCGTCAATCCCGGCCACGAATGGGGCTATCGCGAATTTCCGCGCCGGCAGATCGATGCGCTGATCGCACTCGGCAAGCAGATCGTGGCCCGGCACGGCATCCGGCGCCAGAACGTGATCGGTCATTCCGACATCGCGCCGGGGCGGAAAATCGATCCGGGTGAGTTGTTCCCGTGGCGGCGGCTGGGAGGGCACGGACTGGGCATCTGGCCGCGCAAGGGTAAGGCGGCGATCCCGGAGGATCCGGCCGCCCTCGCGGCGGCGCTGCGGGCGATCGGCTATGGTGTTCCGCCGGAGACGGCCGCGTCGCTGGGGGACGTGCTGACCGAATTCCAGCGCCACTGGCGGCCGGCACGGATGGACGGCGTCGCCGATCTGGAGACGCGGCAGGCGCTCTATGCAGTAGCTGCGCAGCAACCCCAGGGTTGATTTTCCAAGGCCGAGGCCGCAGGTGAAGGCGGTCAGACGGCTGGATGACTGCGGGGCTTCACGCTTCGAGGAAAGTCCGGGCTCCACGGAAACAGGATGCCGGGTAATGCCCGGCGGGGGCGACCCTAGGGAAAGTGCCACAGAGAACAGACCGCCCGGGCTTGCCCGGGTAAGGGTGAAACGGTGCGGTAAGAGCGCACCGCGCTTCCAGCAATGGCGGCGGCACGGCAAACCCCATCCGGAGCAAGACCAAATAGGGGTGGCGCATGGGCCTGTTTCCGGCTCGTCGCCCGGGTTGGTCGCGCGAGGCGTCCGGTAACGGACGTCCCAGAGGAATAGTCATCCAAGCGCTTCGGCGCTGGACAGAACCCGGCTTACAGGCCGTCTGACCCTTATTTTCCGTCCATTTTCGTATTCGTTTGTCGCTGAAGCGATTTGAACGTCAAAAATTCGGCCGCCCGCTTGAATTGTAATTCGATATATCTAAATATCGGATCAGATGATCGAACGAAAGGATATGCATATGTATGGCTCGTGCCATTCCGGCGGACATCGCCGGGGAGAGATGCGCGCCGCGTGGCGCGAGATGGTCGAGGCGCGGTTCGCGACAGGCCCCGACGGACGTGGCCGCGGCCGCGGCCGCGGCGGCTGGGGCCGGGGTGACGGCGAGGGCGGCTTTGGGCGGTTCGGCGGGCCGCGCGGCGGCCGCATGCTGGGACACGGGGATCTGCGGCTGCTGCTGCTGGCGCTGATCGGCGAGAAGCCGCGCCACGGCTATGACCTGATCCGCGCCATCGAGGAGCGCTTCGGCGGCGCCTATGCCCCTAGTCCGGGTGCGGTCTATCCGACCCTGACGATGCTGGAGGAGCAGGACTATATCCGCGCCGAAGCGTCTGAGGGCTCGAAGAAACGGTTCGCGATCACGCCGGAGGGCCAGGCTTTCCTGAAGGAGAACGAGGCTGCGGTGCAGGGAATCCTGTCACGTATCGACGTGACGGCGGCCGCCTATGCCCGGCATGAGACGCCGGACGCTGTGCGCGAAGCGGTGAAGACGCTGAAGCAGGCCGTGGTGATGCGGCGCGGACCCTGGACGGCGGAAGAGGCCGCGCGGGTGCAGGCGCTGATCGAAAAGGCCGCCAAGGACATCGCCGCCGGATGACGGGTCGGCCGGGCGCGGCATCGCCGCCCGGCCTCTGCCCAACAGACTTGCCCACAGATTTTCAAGGGCCGCGCAGAGGTGCGCCGCTGCGCGCGTCGCGTGTAGAGATGGAGGGGCGGCAAGGGCTGTCCCCAAGCTCGTCCCCATCCGTTCTTGACCTGTTCCGGTTTTTACTAATCCTTCACCCTGTTGGTCCACATTTTCATCCACAGAACCGGAAAAACCCAAAGGTTTCAAAGTTCTAAACGTCATCTCCATTGACGTCCCGGTTTTCCCCATGGTATCCCAAACTGTCCCAAATGAGGGGCGGTCTTGGCCCATCCGGCCCCAGCTGACTCCCGTCATCTGACGATCCGCCTCTGATTGCCGGGATTTCCGGCGTGGGGACGCCGGCAAGGCGGGGTAATGGCGAAGTTCTTTTCAAATTTTGAAAAGGCGATCGATGCCAAGGGGCGCGTCAGCGTTCCCGCGCCGTTTCGCGCCGCCGTGAGCGATCTGGGCGGCGACCGCATCTATTGTTTCCCGAGTTTCGTCGACCAGGCGATCGAATGCTATCCGCCGCCCGCCTATATGGCGCTGCTGGAGCGGATCGAAGGCATCGTCGAAAGCCCCGAGGCGCGCGAGCAGCTTGAGCTGGCCGTCATCACGCGCGGCGTCGAACTGACCTTCGACGGCGAGGGGCGTGTGTCGTTCCCCGAGCGCATCCTGAAATCCGTCGGCATCGAGAAGGCCGTGACCTTCGCCGGGCGCGGCGACCGCTTCCAGCTGTGGGCGCCGGACGCCTTCGCCAGGACCGAGGCCGAGGCGATGGCCAAGGCGGCGCAGTTCCGCCATCTGCTGCTGACCGGGCGCAATCCGTTGAAGACGGAGAGCGCGACGTGAGCACCCATTCTTCAGCAGACCGCCATATTCCCGTTCTTCTGAACGAAGTGATCGCGGCGCTGTCGCCCAAGGCGGGCGACATCATCATCGACGGCACGTTCGGGGCCGGCGGCTATTCGCGCGCCATTCTGGCCGCCGGCGCGACCCGGGTTCTGGGTATCGACCGCGATCCGGCGGCGCTTGCGGCGGGCGAAGCGATGGGCGTTTCCGGCCTGACGCTGCGCGGCGGCGTCTATTCCGGCATGGAGGCGCTGGCCGCCGACGCGGGGCTTTCGCCCATCGATGGCGTGGTGCTGGATATCGGCGTTTCGTCGATGCAGATCGACGACGCGGTGCGCGGCTTCTCGTTCCAGAAGGACGGGCCGCTGGATATGCGCATGTCGAGCGACGGGGCGAGCGCGGCCGATGTCGCGAACCGTGCGGGCGAAGGCCTGCTGGCCGACATCATCTTCCACTATGGCGAGGAGCGCCGTTCGCGGGCGATCGCCAAGGCGATCGTTACGGCGCGCAAGAGCAAGCGCTTCGAAACCACGATGGATCTCGTCGCGGTGATCGAGAGCGTGATGGGCCGGGGGCGGCCCGATCAGATTCATCCCGCGACGCGCACCTTCCAGGCGCTGCGGATTTTCGTGAACGACGAGCTGGGCGAGCTGTCGCGCGGTCTGGAAGCTGCGGAGCGCTTGCTCGCGCCCGAAGGGCGTCTTGCGGTCGTGACCTTCCATTCGCTGGAAGATCGCATCGTGAAGCGTTTTCTCGCCGCGCGCTGCGGCCGGCAGGCCGGGCCGTCGCGCCATCTGCCGGACGTCAAGAGCGCCGCGCCGAGCTTCGAGCCGATCACCAAAGGCGCAGAAGGCGCGAGCGAGGATGAGGTCGCGCGCAATCCGCGCGCCCGGTCCGCCAAGCTGCGCGCCGCGCGCCGCACCGCAGCGGCGGCGCACAAGCCCGATACGACTTTCTCCGGTCCGCGTATTTCACAACAGGAGCTCGGCCGATGATCCGTGCGTTCAATCTGGGCATGCTGGCCCTCACGGTGATGATCTGCTTCGGCCTTTATCGCGTCACGCACGCGGCGCAGGAGCGCGAAGGCGATCTGAAGCGCGTCGAGGCGCAGATCGGCGCGCAGCAGCGCGCGATCGACGTGCTGAAGGCAGAATGGACCCATCTCAGCCAGCCCGCGAAGATGCAGGCGATGGCGGCGCGTTATCTGAATCTCCAGCCGATGAAGGCGACGCAGATCGCCTATCTCACGGACATCCCGATGCGTCCGGAAGGCGTCGGCACGATGTCGGACATCTCGGCGATTCCGTTCGCGAAGGAAAACGGCCAGCCCGTTTATGACGCAAGCGCGCCGGTGCCGCAGGCGAAGCCCGCCGGGGTGGGGCGCTGACATGACCGAAGACGCGCGTATCCGCCGCAAGCCGGAACAGGTCGATCCGGTTCGCGGCCGCGTCATTTTCTGCGCCGCGATGTTCGCGGGCGTCTTCCTGCTGCTGGCCGGCCGGATGGCGCAGATCGCGCTGTTCAGCCCCTCGACGGCTCAGGCGTCGAGCTTTGCGGAGGCCGGCCCGGTCGGCCGCCCCGATATTCTGGACCGCAACGGCGTGCTGCTGGCGACCGATCTGCAAGTCGCCTCGGTCTATGCCGATCCGCGCGACGTCTGGGATCCGGAAGAAACGGCGCGGGCGCTGGTTACGGTGTTTCCCGAGCTGGATGAGGAAGTCCTTCTCGCCAAGCTGAAGGCCAAGACCGGCTTCGTATGGATCAAGCGCGATATCACGCCGCGCCAGCATGCGGCGGTCCACGATCTTGGCCTGCCGGGGATCGATTTCCGTCAGGAGCTGAAGCGCGTCTATCCCAACGGCCGGGCCGCCGCACATGTGGTGGGCTTTGTCGATGTCGATAACAAGGGTCTGGGCGGCATCGAGCGCGCCATCGACACGACGCTGGCCGACAAGGTCGCGCATGGCGAGCCGGTGCGGTTGTCGATCGATCTTCGCGTGCAGCATGTGGTCGAAGACGAACTCGCCGCGACGATCCAGACGTTCAGCGCCATCGGCGGTACCGGCGTCGTGGTGGACGTGAAGACCGGCGAAGTGATCGCCATGGTCTCGCTGCCCGATTTCGATCCCAACCATGTGGCGGCGGACCCGGCCGAGAACCGTTTCAACCGCGCGACGCTGGGCGTCTATGAAATGGGTTCGACGTTCAAATCGTTCAACACGGCCATGGCGCTGGACGCCGGCGTGACCTCGCGCGACATGTTCGACGCCCGCGCGCCGATCCGCATCGGCCGCTTCTCGATCCGCGACTATCATCCGATGGGCCGGGCGCTGAGCGTCGAGGAGATTTTCGAGCACTCGTCGAATATCGGCTCCGCCAATATGGCGCGCCGGATGGGCACCGAGCGCCAGAAGCAGTTCCTTGCGGATATGGGCCAGCTCGCGCCGGTGGTGATGGAGCTGCCGGAACGCGGCGCGCCGCTGTCCCCGCGCAATTGGGGCGAGGTGGAGCTGATGACCATCGCCTTCGGTCACGGCATCGCGGTGAGCCCGATGCACGTTGTCGCGGGCGTTACGGCCATGGCGAATGGCGGCATGTATATCCAGCCCACCATGCTGAAGCGCGAGGCCGGCGCCGATCTTCACGAGCGCCGCGTTCTGAAGCCCGAGACCAGCAAGGAAATGAACCGCCTGTTCCGTCTGGTGGTGGAGAAGGGCACGGCGCGCAAGGCCGACGTGCCGGGCTATCCGGTCGGCGGTAAGACCGGCACGGCGGAAAAGTCGAAGGCCGGCGGCTATGCCCGCAAGGCGTTGCTGTCGTCGTTCATCGGGGTTTTCCCGGCCGACGCGCCGGAGTATGCGATCCTCATCATCATCGACGAACCCAAAGGCACGAAGGAAACGGCGGGCTATGCGACCGGCGGCTGGACAGCGGCCCCGGCGACCAGCCGCATTGTCGCCCGGATCGCGCCGATGCTGGGCGTCGAACCCCGACTTGATCCCCGGAACCAGCCGCCGGGCATCGCCGACAAGAACAGCGACGCCATTCAGATGGCGCAGGATCACTGAACGCATATGAAACTCTCAGGCCTCATCGACGACTGGGCGGGCGCGGGCGATCCTGAGATCGCCGGTCTCACCGCCGACAGCCGCGCGGTGAAACCGGGCTTTCTGTTCGCGGCGCTGCCCGGCGTAAAGGCCGATGGGCGCAGCTTCATCGCCAAGGCCATTGAAGCCGGCGCGGTCGCGGTGATCGCGCCGCGCGGCACGCAAGCCGCTGTGCCGCTGGTCGAAGCCGACAACCCGCGCCTTGCATTCGCACTGGCCGCGGCGCGTTTCTACGGCCGTCAGCCGGCGATCGTGGCGGCGGTGACGGGCACCAACGGCAAGACCTCCATCGCCGCATTCGTTCGGCAGATTTTCGCGTTCTGCGGTCGCCAGGCGGCCAGCATGGGCACGGTCGGCATCGTTTCGCCGTCGGGCGAGCGGGCGCTGAGCCATACGACGCCGGACCCGGTGATCGTGCACGAGGAGCTGGCGCGTCTGGCCGACGAGGGCGTCACCCATCTGTCGCTGGAGGCTTCAAGCCACGGGCTGGATCAGTTCCGGCTGGATGGCGTGAAGATCAAGGCCGCCGCCTTCACCAATCTGACGCGCGATCATCTCGACTATCACGAGACGCTGGAGGCCTATCGCGACGCCAAGCTGCGGCTGTTCCGTGACGTGGTCGCGCCCGACGGCATCGCGGTGATCGACGCGGACAGCGACGGCGCGGACGATTTCATCGCCGCTGCGCGGGCGCGCGGATTGACCACGCTGACGGTCGGACGCAATGGCGATGCGCTGAAGCTGACCAATCGCGAGGCGCATCTCGACAGCCAGGTTCTGACGGTGGCCGACGGGAAGATCGGCCATATCGTGCGCTTGCCGCTGGCCGGGGCGTTTCAGGCCTCGAATGCGCTGGTCGCTGCCGGCTTGTGCATCGGCCTTGGCGAAAACCCGTTCAAGGTGTTCGAGGCGCTATCGTTCCTCAAAGGCGCGAAGGGTCGGCTTGAGCATGTCGCCACCTCGCGCGCGGGCGCGCCGATCTTCGTCGATTACGCGCATACGCCCGACGCGCTGGAGACGGTGCTGAAGACGCTGCGTCCGCATGTGCAGGCGAAGCTGCGCGTGGTGTTCGGCTGCGGCGGCGACCGCGATGCGGGCAAACGTCCGCTGATGGGGGCGGCTGCGGCGGACAATGCCGACGATGTCATCGTCACCGACGACAATCCGCGTTCCGAAGATGCAGCGAAAATCCGCGCCGCCATTCTGGCCGCCGCGCCGGGCGCGCGCGAGATCGGCGACCGCGCCGCCGCCATCGACGCGGCGGTGGAGAGCCTGAGCGAAGGCGATATTCTGGTGATCGCCGGCAAGGGCCACGAGGCGGGACAGATCGTCGGCGCGACGGTGTTGCCGTTCGACGATGGCGAGGAAGCGCGCAAGGCCGCCGTGGCGCGGGGCGGTCGGTCGCTATGATCGCGCCGCTCTGGACCGCGAGGGATGCAGAGGCCGCGACAGGCGGCAGGACCGCCGGCGCATGGATCGCCAACGGCGTCTCCATCGATACCCGCACGATCCAGCGCGGCGATATGTTCGTCGCGCTGACGGGCGAAAACCGGGACGGCCATGCGTTTGTGGCGGATGCGCTGGACAAGGGCGCTTCGGTCGCGCTGGTGGCGCGCCCGCTCGATGGAATCGATCCCAAGCGCCTCCTGATCGTCGACGATACGCTGAAAGGGCTTGAGGCGCTGGGCGCGGCAGCGCGGGCGCGCACGGGCGCGAAGATCGCCGCCGTCACTGGTAGCGCCGGCAAGACGAGCACGAAGGAGGCCTTGCGCCTGGTGCTGGGACAGCAGGGCGCGACCCACGCCTCGGAGGCCAGCTACAACAATCTGTGGGGCGTGCCGCTGACGCTGGCGCGGATGCCGGCGGCCAGCCGTTATGGCATCTTCGAGATCGGCATGAACCACGAGGGCGAAATTCGCCCGCTGGTGAGACAGGTGAAGCCCGATGCCGCCATCGTGACCACGGTGGAAGCGGTGCATCTGGAGCATTTCGCCAGCGTCGAGGCGATCGCGGCGGCGAAGGCCGAGATTTTCGAAGGACTTCAGCCGGGCGGCGTCGCGGTGATCAACGCGGATAATCCGCATGCCGCGAAGCTGGCGGCGGCGGCGAACGCCGTCGGCGCGCGGGTGTGGACGTTCGGCGAAAAAGGCGGCGAGGCACAGCTCATCTCGCTGACGCTCGGCGATACGTCCTCGGAGATCGAGGCGGAAATTCTGGGCGAGCATGTGCGCTTCATCTACGGGGCGCCGGGCAGACATTTCGCGCAGAACGCGCTTGGGCTTCTTCTGCTGGTGCGGGCGCTGGGCGCGGATGTGAAAGCCGCCGCCGACGCCCTGCGCGCGGTGCGGGCCGTGAAGGGGCGCGGCGAGCGTCACAGCATCGCCATCGCCGGCGGCGCGTTCGATCTGATCGACGAATCCTACAACGCCAATCCCGCCTCGATGGCCGCTGCGCTGGCCCTGCTGGCGCAGTCGAAGCCGGGACCGGCCGGCCGCCGGATCGCCGTTCTGGGCGACATGCTGGAGCTGGGGCCGCAGGGGCCGGCGATGCATGCGGCGATCGGCGCATCGCTGTCGCAGCCGGGCTGCGATCTGGTCTTCGCCAGCGGACCTTCGATGGCCCATTTGTGGGCCGAGCTGCCCGCCGCCATTCGCGGGGCGTGGAGCGAGAATTCATCCGACATCGCCGCTCTGGTCGCCGCCGACATGCGGCCCGGCGATGTCGTCATGGTCAAAGGTTCGTTCGGCAGCCGGATGAGCCTCGTCGTCGAGGCGCTGAAGGCGCGCGCGCTCGAAGCGGCGGCAGGATAGGGAACCGGGGATGCTCTACCTTCTTCTTGAACCGCTGGCGCAGGACTTCCGGTTCTTCAACCTGTTCCGCTACCTCACCTTCCGCACCGGCGGCGCGATCATGACGGCGCTGATCATCGGCCTGGTCTTCGGGCGACCGCTGATCGACTGGCTGAAAGTGAAGCAGGGCAAGGGCCAGCCGATCCGCGATTTCATGGGCGACGCGCATGTGGTGGGCAAGAAAGGCACGCCGACGATGGGCGGCCTGCTGATCCTGATCTCGACCTTCGTTGCGACGCTGCTGTGGGCCGATCTCACCAACCGGTATGTGTGGATCGTGCTCGGCGTGACGGCACTCTTCGGCGTGCTCGGCTTCTATGACGACTATCTGAAAGTGACGAAGCAGAAGTCTGACGGCGTTTCGGGCAAGCTGAAGCTGGTGGTGCAGTTCGCCGGGGCGATCATCGCGGCCTGGCTGATCATGGACGCCCACCCGGAGGCGCTGTCGGGCAAGGTCGCGTTCCCGTTCTTCAAGGATTACCTGCTGCCGCTCAGCTATGGCTTCATCCTGTTCGCGACGCTGGTGATCGTGCTGTTCTCGAACGCTGTGAACCTGACCGACGGTCTGGACGGTCTGGCCATCGTGCCGGTGATGATCGCAGGCGCGGTGTTCGGGTTGATCGCCTATCTGGTCGGTTCGCTGAACTTCGCGGAGTATCTGCAGATCCATGCGGTGCCCGGCACGGCGGAGCTGGCCATCATCTGCGGCGCGCTGCTGGGCGCGGGTCTGGCCTTTCTCTGGTTCAACGCGCCGCCCGCCATGGTGTTCATGGGCGATACGGGCTCGCTGGCGCTGGGCGGCACGCTGGGCACCATCGCCGTCATCACCAAGCACGAGATCGTTCTGGGCATCGTCGGCGGGTTGTTCGTCGTCGAGGCGCTCTCAGTGATCGTGCAGGTCGCCTCGTTCAAGCTGACGGGCAAGCGGGTGTTCCGGATGGCGCCCATCCACCACCATTACGAAAAGAAGGGCTGGGCCGAACCCACCATCGTGATCCGCTTCTGGATCGTGTCGGTGATCCTCGCGCTGATCGGCCTCTCGACGTTGAAGCTGAGGTGACGCGATGATCCCCGTACCTCTATTTCCGAATGAAACCGTCGCTGTCGTCGGTCTGGCCCGCTCAGGTCTCAGCGCGGCGCGCTCGCTGAAGGCGGGCGGCGCCCGCGTCATCGCCTGGGACGATCAGGAGAAGGGCCGGGCGCTGGCTGAAGGCGAGTTCGAGGTCGTCGCGCCGGAGGCGTGGAATTGGGACAGGCTGAAGGCGATCGTCCTGTCGCCGGGCATTCCGCTGACCCACCCCAAACCGCATCCCATCGTGGTCGAGGCCGCCAGGCGCGGCGTCGAGGTGATCGGCGATGTGGAGCTGTTCTGCCGCACGTTGAAAATGCTGGGGCATTTCAATGGCAATGGCGGGCCGGCTTTTTTTTCGCAAGGAACGGTTAACCCTACCCCTGGGTTAAGGGGCAACGGCGCCGGTAACGCTTTGAAAGCGAAGACGCCGCTGATCTGCATCACCGGCACCAACGGCAAATCGACGACTACGGCGCTGATCGGGCATCTTCTGTCGAAAAACGGCTGGGATGCGCAGGTCGGCGGCAATATCGGCAAGCCGGTTCTGGAGCTCAGTCCGCCGCGCGAGGGCGTCATCTATGTGCTGGAGCTGTCGTCCTACCAGCTGGACCTTTCGCCCAGCCTGAAACCCAATGTCGCCATCCTGCTGAACATCACGCCCGATCATCTGGATCGTCACGGCGGGATGGACGGTTATATCGACGCCAAGCGCCGCATCTTCGCGCGGCAAGGCACCTCGGACCTCGCCATCATCGGCGTCGATACCGCGCCGGCGGCGGCGATCTGCACCAATGTGTCGGGGCGGGGCGGGCCGCAGGTCGCGCCGGTCTCGGTGGACCGCGTGGTGGGGCGCGGCATCTACGCTTTGAACGGCGTTCTCTATGACGGGCTCTATTCGCCACCGGCCGAGATCGTGGACCTGAAGGGCATTCAAAGCCTGATCGGCGCGCATAACTGGGAGAACGCAGCCGCCGCCTACGCGGCGGTGCGCGGCTATGTGAAGGATCCCAAGGCCATCGCGCGCGCCTTCGCGACCTATCCCGGCCTGCCGCATCGGATCGAGGCGCTGGGCAAGATCGGCAAGGTTCAGTTCGTCAACGATTCCAAGGCGACGAATGCCGACTCCACCGAGAAGGCGTTGGCCGCCTACCCGAAGGACATTCACTGGATCGTCGGCGGACAGGCCAAGGCAGGCGGCATCGACGCCCTGAAGCCCTGGTTCAACCGGATCGCGCGGGCCTATCTGGTGGGCGAGGCGGCGGACGACTTCGCCGAGGTGCTGGCCAAGGCCGGCGTTCCTTACGACCGCTGCGGCACGCTGGCCGTCGCGGCGCGGCAGGCGCTGGAAGAAGCGACGGCGGGCGAAGCGGCGGAGCCGGTGGTGCTGTTGTCGCCGGCCTGCGCTTCTTTCGATCAATTCAAGGATTATGAAGATCGCGGTAACCAATTTCGCCGCATCGTGCTGGACCTCGCGCGAAGCAACGGATCGGCAGCCGCAGCATGATGACATTCGACCGCACCAACCGCAGCGCACTTGCGGAATGGTGGTGGACGTCCGACCGATGGCTGTTCGCCACGGTCTCTTTCCTGATGTTCGCAGGCGTCCTGCTGGCGATGGCGGCGAGCCCGGCCATCGCCGAGAAGTTGCGCTACGACACGTTCCATTTCGTTTCGCGTCAGGTTCTGTTCGCGGCCATCGCGCTCGGCGTGATGATGATCGCCTCGCTCCTGAAGGTGCGTGATCTGCGGCGTCTGTCGCTGCTGGGCTTCTTCGCCGGGCTGATGCTGATGGGGCTGGCGCTGTTTATCGGGCCGGAAATCAAGGGCGCGCATCGCTGGCTCGATTTCGGGCCGCTGTCGATCCAGCCGT
Source organism: Alphaproteobacteria bacterium (assembly GCA_027492655.1). GTDB lineage: Bacteria > Pseudomonadota > Alphaproteobacteria > Micropepsales > Micropepsaceae > JADZAI01. The sequence goes on from JAPUEF010000160.1 coordinate 12,720, forward strand.
CCGAGTTCACCAAGCCCGCCTTCGTCATTCTTTGCGCCGCATGCCTTTCCCAGTGGCAGCGGACGGGAAAACCGGCCGGTCTGATCGCCGGTCTGGTTCTCTACGGCATGTTCGTCGGGATGCTGATCCAGCAGCCGGATTTCGGACAGACGCTACTGGTCACGGTCACGTTCGGCGCGCTGCTGTTCTTCGCCGGCATCTCGCTGTGGATCATCGGCGCGGCCGTCGGCTTCACCATGGCCGGCGGCGTCGCGGCCTATTTTCTGGTGAGCCACGTCCAGAGCCGTGTCGATCGCTTCCTCAATCCGGACAGCGGCGACACCTATCAGGTGGATCGCGCGACCGCCGCGCTTCACCATGGCG
>JAPUEF010000161.1 GCA_027492655.1 Alphaproteobacteria bacterium
CGCTTCCCCTTCATCGGCAACGGCAAGGCCATCGCCATGGGCGAAACCGACGGCATGGCGAAGACGGTGTTCGACACGAAGACCGGCGAACTCCTCGGCGCCCATATGGTCGGCCCGGAAGTCACCGAACTGATCCAGGGGTACACCATCGCCCGCACGCTGGAAGCGACGGAAGCCGACCTGATGACCGCCATCTTCCCGCACCCGACCATCTCCGAAGTCATGGGCGAAGCCGTGCTGGACGCCTATGGCCGCGTGATCCACGTCTGATCATGGGCGCCTGGGGCGTCGGCACCTTTGAAAACGACAGCGCCGCCGACTTCGTCTGGGCGGTCGGCGACAGACCCGCCATCGCCACCATCATGGTCCCCATCGAAACCCTGATCGAAGCTGTCCGCACCGGCGACGATCTCGAATCCGGTCTCTGCGAGGAGGCCAACGCCGCCGCCGAACTTCTGGCCGCGCTGCGCTATGGCGACCGTTCGGCGCTCTCGCCCTCTGCCCTCGAAGTCATCGCCAAGCTCCGCGAAAAGCCCACCGACGCCCAAATGGATCAGGCCCGGGCCATCGTCGATCGCATCGCCCGCAACAGCGAACTCAGCGAAGCCTTCGCCGAATCCGACAGCTTCGAAACGTGGCAAGCCGCGATGGCCGCCCTCCGCACCCGCCTCGGATAACCCGGCTTCCCATCCAGCCAGATCGAGCTTATATTCCTATCTCGACAGCGAGGCCGAAGAAAATAGGGGAGGGACCGGTAAATCTCGAAACGAATATGCACCGTGACGCCAGCCACGCGACACGCTTCAGCGACGACCGGATGCAAATTTCGACGTTCAATTCGCCAGAGGCGGATACGTCAAAAACGCGAAAACGAGTCGTTGCGGGCAGGCATCGCCCACCCACAACATATAGAGACTAAGTTCCTAGGCCGCCTTCGGCTCGATATCCGCGTCCACGATCTTCTGCACGGCGACATAGTTCGTCTTGCCCGTGCCCAGCAGCGGCACCTCGTCCACCAGCATGATCTTGCGCGGCACGGCCAGCTCCGGCACGCCGTGATTATGCGCCCAGCTGTGAAGATCGGCGCGGTTCGCTTCCTTGCTGTCGGTCACGAGCACGATCTGCTCGCCCTTGCGCGCATCGGGAATGGAAACCGCCGCATGCATATTGTCCGGCCACAGGGCCGTCGCGCAGTTCTCCACCACCGTCAGCGACACCATCTCGCCGCCGATCTTGGCGAAGCGCTTCAGGCGGCCCTTGATCGCAATATGGCCGTGCTTGTCGATGTTCACGACATCGCCCGTGTCATGCCAACCATCGGGCAAAGGCTGCACCACGCCCGGCTGATCGGGCTTCAGATACCCCGCCATGATGTTCGGACCCTTCACGAACAGGCGGCCGGCATTGGGAATCCCCTCCACCGGCTCCAGCCGGCTTTCCATCATCGGCATCAGCTTGCCGACCGTACCGGGCACGTTGGCCTCGATCTGGTTGGCCGCCACCACGGGCGAGGCCTCGGTCACGCCGTAACCTTCCAGAATCTCGATATTGTATTTCTTGCGTACCAGCTGGCGCGTCTCGTCGCGCACGCGCTCCGCGCCGCACACCGCAAGACGCACGGAATTGAGATCGCCCTGGTCGCCCTGGCGCGCGTAATGGCCGATGAACGTGTCTGTCGCGAGCAGGATGGTCGCGCCGCTGTCGCGGATCTTCTTCGGGATAATCGAAACGTGCAGCGGCGAGGGATAGAGGATCTCTTTCACCCCGATCAGCATCGGCAACAGCGCGCCGACCGTCAGGCCAAAGCAGTGAAACGTGGGGAGCGGGTTGAACACGATGTCCGTGTCGAACAGCTCGATATGGCAGCGCACCTGCTCGACATTGGCGAGGATGTTCTGGTTGCTAAGAACTACGCCTTTCGGGTCGCCCTCGGTGCCGGAGGTGAACAGCACCACGCCGGTATCGCTGGCCTTCTTCCGCGCCTTGAAAAGGCCCGGCATCATCGAGCCGAACAGCGCCGTCATCTTGTCGCCCAGGGTCAGCTTCTCGCGCAGTTCGTCCAGCAGCACGATGTTCGCGTGGCCCTTCATCTCCTCCACAAGCCCCTCCAGCTTGCCGATCTCGATGAAGCGCTTGGCGGTCAGAACCGTCTTGATCTGGCCCAGCTTGATCGCCGCCGTCAGCGCCCGCTCGCCGGCTGTGAAGTTCAGCATCGCCGGCACGCGGCCAAAGGCGTGCAGGGCGAAAAAGGCGATCACCGCCGCCGCGCCCGTCGGCAGCATGATCGCCACCGTCTCGCCCTTGGCGGTCATGCGGGTCAGGGCATGGCCGAGCGCGAAGGCGCCCCGGACGATTTCGTTATAGGTCAGCTTCCGGTCGTCATTCGCGTCCCACAGAATCTGCTTGTCCTTGCCGTAATCGGCCCGCGCTTTCAGCAGCGCGTCGAACATGGACATCTCGGTGCGAGCGGCCTCGTAGGTCGGCAAAGCCATCAGGGTCGTTTCCTTAAGTCGCGGAACTTGTTGAACTTTGCCGCGATCTCGAACGCCCAATATAGAATTGGACTGACCCTTCGGAAAGGCCGGAAATCAGGCGTGGCAAGCCGCCGAATTCGGCCTATATCTCCCCTCATGGCCGTCCTCTTCGACAGCAATGGCGACGCCCGCCAGGCGTTCCGCCACCCGGAAAAGCGCAAGCGCGAGGAAACCCCGCTGCAGCGCAAGCCTGACTGGATTCGGGTGAAGGCCCCGACCTCGCCGGTCTATGCCGAAACGCAGCGCCTCATGCGCGAGAACAAGCTCGCGACGGTCTGCGAAGAGGCCGCCTGCCCGAATATCGGCGAGTGCTGGAGCCAGAAGCACGCCACCATGATGATCATGGGCGAAACGTGCACGCGCGCCTGCTCGTTCTGCAACGTAAAGACCGGCGTGCCTCAGGCTCTTGATGCGGACGAACCGAACCGTGTCGCCGACGCCGTCGCGAAGCTGGGCCTCGCGCATGTCGTCATCACCTCGGTCGACCGCGACGACCTCAAGGATGGTGGGGCAGAGCATTTTGCTGAGGTGATCCGCGCCATCCGCAAGGCCGCGCCCGCAACCACCATCGAGGTTCTAACGCCCGACTTCCTGCGCAAGCCCGGCGCCCTTGAGGTCGTCGTCGAGGCCCGGCCCGACGTCTTCAACCACAATCTTGAAACCGTGCCGCGGCTTTATCTCTCGATCCGCCCCGGCGCGCGTTATTTCCACTCGCTCCGCATTCTGCAGCGGGTCAAGGAACTGGACCCCACCATCTTCACCAAGTCGGGTCTCATGGCCGGCCTCGGCGAGAGCCGGGAAGAGGTCATGCAGGTGATGGACGATCTCCGCGCCGCCAATGTCGATTTCCTCACCGTCGGCCAATACCTCCAGCCGACCCGCCGGCACGCTGCCGTCGACCGCTTCTGGACGCCTGACGAGTTCAAGTCGCTGGAAACGATCGCCTGGGCCAAGGGCTTCCTGATGGTCTCGGCCAGCCCGCTGACGCGCTCGTCCTACCACGCCGACAGCGACTTCGCCCGGATGCGCGACGCCCGCCAGAAGGGCAAGTAATGCCGCACGCCCACGACACGAAGCGCGTGCCGTACAGCGCGGCGCAGATGTTCGATCTCGTGGCCGATATCCGCCGCTACCCGGAATTTCTCCCGTGGTGCAAGGCGTTACGGGTGCGCTCTGAGGAAACTGACGAACAGGGCAGGGGCCTCGTCGTCGCCGATATGGTCGCCCGCTTCAAGGGTTTCGAGGAACGCTTCACCACCCGCGTAACGCTCGACAGGTCGGCTCTTGCCGTGGATGTCGCCTATATCGACGGCCCCTTTAAGCATCTCGTCAACGCATGGCGTTTCAAGCCGCTGGAAGACGGCGGCGCGCAGGTCGATTTCGATATCGAGTTCGAATTCCGCAGCCGCGTGCTGCAGCTGCTGGCCAAGACCATGCTGGAGAAGGCGCTGCTAAAGCTCTCTGACGCCTTCGTGCAGCGCGCCCACGCCCTCTATGGCGGCGTTACTTGCAGCGGGCCGTCTTCTCGTCCGGCGCAACCGTCCACTTGAAGCCTTTGGCCTTGTCGGCGGCGTCCACCGCCGAGCAGATCAGGCGCAGATTGCCCGAAACGCAGACCTGCGCATCTTCGCTGTAGAGCTTGCTGTCGAGGACGCAGAACGACTTCGCGATCAGGGTCGGGTCTTGCATGTCGATCAAAACTTGCAGACCGGCCGTATCGTCGGCGGCGACCGCCGGGGCCAGCAGGAAGATCGACACAAGGGCAGCAGACCGGACGCGACGCATCTCGAATGACCTCGAATATGATTTGATGCGCTCTAACACGCTGAAATCGGCACGGCAAATCAAGCCTTGGCCAGCCTCAGCAGCATATCCATGGCGGCGTCCACCGCTTTCAGGCGGATTTCCGCGCGGCTGAGATCGCCGAAGCTGCGCACTTCATGCAGTGTCGGCTTGCCCCGCCGTGCGGCGCCGAAATGGACATGGCCCACCGGCTTCATCGGACTGCCGCCGCCTGGCCCCGCGACCCCGGTGATGGAGACCGTCAGGTCCACCCGTGCGACGTTCAACGCTCCCTCGGCCATGGCGCGGGCGACCGGCTCGCTGACTGCACCATAATCCGCCAGCATGTCGTTCGGCACGCCCAGCAGTTCGTGCTTGGCCTGGTTGGAGTAAGTGACGAAACCACGGTCGAAACTGTCCGACGATCCGGCCAGTTCCGTCAGCAATCCGGCCAGCAATCCGCCGGTGCAGCTTTCGGCCACCGCGATCTTCAGTCCGGCGGCGCGGCAAGCCGCGTGCAGCGCCTCGGCTTTTGCCAGAAGTTCAGGCGAAAAAGTCATATCAGCCACCCCAGATGCGCCGCGCCGAGGATCACCAGCAGGCCATAAAGACCGGCCAGCATATCGTCTGCCATCGCGCCGAAGCCGCCGCCGACCTCCCGATCCAGCCAAGAGGCCGGCCATATCTTGGTCAGGTCGAAGAAGCGGAAGACCAGGAAGGCCGCGAGATAGCCCTGCCAGCTCAGCGGCGCGAAGGCCAGCGTCAGCAATTGACCGGCCATTTCGTCGATCACGATGACCGACGGGTCGTCGGTCTCGATCTGGCGGATGACCTGCGAGGCCGCCCAGATACCGATGACGAACACCAGCAGCGATGCGCCGATCAGCGCGTACGGGCCGCCGAGCCACGCGATAGCCCAGCCGACCGGCAGGGTGGCTGCCGAAGCCCAGGTGCCGGGCGCGGTCGGCAGCAACCCGATACCGCCCATCGAGGCGACCCAGCCAGACGGGCGGCTCATCACCTCGCGCTGCCGGTCGCTTTTCTTGATCCGCCTCATAGCGGCAGCCTCACGGTCGCGGTGGCATAGGCGGCGATGCCTTCACGCCGCCCGGTGAAGCCCAGTCTTTCGGTGGTCGTCGCCTTCACCGACACGCGCGACGGATCGATCTGCAGGATGTCCGCGACCCGCGCCACCATGGCCGCGCGGTGCGGCGACACTTTCGGCGCTTCGCACACCAGCGTCACGTCCACATGCGCGATCACTCCGCCGCGCGCCGAAATCAGCCCGGCCGCGTGGCGCAGAAAGGCGTCCGAGGCCGCGCCTTTCCACTTGGGATCGCTCGGCGGGAAATGCGCCCCGATATCCGCCGCGCCGATCGCCCCCAGCAGCGCATCGGTCAGCGCATGCAATCCCACATCGGCGTCGGAATGTCCGGCCAGTGCGGCGTCGTGCGCCAGCTTCACGCCGCACAGCATCACATGATCGCCCGGCCCGAAGGCGTGAACGTCATAGCCATGGCCGGTCCTCACATCGCCGCGCATGGCCAGCACGATAGCCTCGGCGCGTGTCAGATCGTCGCCCGAGGTGATCTTGATCGCCCGCTCATCGCCGGCGATCAGCTTCACCTTCAACCCGGCGGCCTCCGCGACGCTCAGATCGTCCGACATCGCCGCACCCGCCGCAGCCTCATGGACCGCCAGAATGTCGCGATACCGGAACGCCTGAGGTGTCTGCACCCGCCACACGCCCTCGCGCGACAGCGCCGTGCTGACGCCATCCGCCGCGCGCCGAAGACTGTCCGGGACCGCCAGACCCGGCGCCACCGCATCCGCATCCGCCAGAGCGGCGACCAGCCGGTCGGCGACCGCTTCGATCCCGAACGGCCGCGCGGCGTCATGGATCAGCACGATCTCGGGGTTCTGCGCCATCAGCGCCTTCAGCCCGTTCCGCACACTCTCCTGACGGCTGGCCCCGCCGATCGCGAAGCTCGGCGCGTCGTCTCCCAGCGCCGCCTTATAGGCGGCTTCGTCGCCTGCACCGATCACGCACAAAACACCGGCGTGGGGCAGGGCGCGGCGAACGCCCTCGACCGCCCACGCCAGAACGGAACGTCCCATCAGAGTGCGATATTGCTTCGGCACCTCGCCGCCCAGCCGGGCGCCACGCCCAGCGGCGACGATCAGTACGGAAATCCGGGACGGGCTCATGCCGCCTCTTCGCATCAGGACTTGGGTGGAAACAAGGGCGCTGCTATGGAGATGCTGAAATTTTAGGCACTCAGCCCTCCCGCCTCATGAACAAGCTTCCGTCCGGCCTGACCACGGACCTAATCCCCGTCGTCCTCGCCCCCATGTCCGGCGTCACCGACGCCCCGTTCCGCCGCCTCGCGCGACGCTACGGGGCCAGCCTGACCGTAACCGAGATGGTGGCCAGCGACCGCCTCGCAGCCGGCGATGAAGAAGCCTTCGAACGCGCCGCCTGCGACGCCGAGGGCGGCGTCTATGCCATCCAGCTTGCGGGCTGCCGCCCGGCATGGATGGCCGAAGCCGCGCGCATCGCAGAAGCTCAGGGCGCCAGCCTCATCGACATCAACATGGGCTGTCCCGCCAAGCGTGTCGTCGGCGGTTATGCCGGTTCGGCCCTTATGCGCGATCTCGACATCGCGCTCTCGCTGATCGAGGCGGCCATCTCGGCGGTTTCCGTGCCGGTCTCGGTGAAGATGCGGCGCAGCGTTCGTCTCCGTGCACGGACGAACCCGCAACCAGTTCTACACAGGTGACGCCGACTGGGCCGCCATCGCGCGCGTGAAAGACGCCGTCGGCGTTCCCGTCTTCACCAATGGCGACATCACCTCGGTCGCCGATGCCCGCCAGGCCCTTGCGCTTTCCGGCGGCGATGGTGTTCTCGTCGGCCGCGCGGCGGTCGGCCGTCCCTGGCTTCTGGGCGAGATCGCCGCCGCCCTCAACGACCGCGCTTGGGTCGGCCCCGAAGCCGACGAGCGCTGCGATGCCGCCCGCGAGCAACTGGCCTCCAGCCTCGATTGCTACGGCCCGCGCAAAGGCCTGCTGAACTTCCGCAAGCACCTCGCCGCCTATCTCACGGCCGAGGACGTAGCCCGCGAAACCGTCTCCGCCCTGTGCCGCATCGATGCGCCTGCCGATCTCGACGCCGCGATACGCACCGTCTGGCCCCGCCACGATATGGAACGCGCCGCATGAGCGCCGCCGCCGACAGCTTGCCCGACGTCGTCCTCAACGCCTTCCCGAATACGGTCATCGTGACGGGCGAGAGCAACCGCGTCCTGTTCGCCAATCTCGCCGCCGAACATTTCTTCGGGGCCAGCGCCGCCAGCCTGCGCCGCCAGCGGCTGAACGACCTCGTATCGACCAGCAGCCCGATCCTCGCGCTGCTCGATCAGGCCCGTCAGTCGGGCGCGCCGGTCAGCGAGTACGAGGTCGATGTCGATACCCCCAAAACCGGCGCCCACACTACCGACGTGCTGATCGCGCCGCTGGGCGAGGGCGATCCGCGCTGCCTCATCCATTTTCAGGAGCGTTCGATGGCGCACAAGATGGACCGCCAGCTGGTCCATCGCGGCGCGGCGCGCTCCGTCACGGCGATGTCCGCCATCCTTGCGCACGAGATCAAGAATCCGCTCGCCGGCATACGCGGCGCCGCCCAGCTCATCGAGCAGAACGCGGCGCCCGCCGACCGCGCGCTCACCCAGCTCATCTGCGAGGAGACCGAGCGTATCCGCAAGCTGGTCGATCGCATGGAGATCTTCGGCGACTCCCGCCAGTTGGAGCGCAGCCCGGTGAACATCCATCAGGTGCTCGATCACGTCCGTCGCATCGCCGAGGCCAGCTTCGCCAAGAACATCCGCATCGTCGAAACCTACGATCCCTCGCTGCCGCCCATACCCGGCAATCGCGACCAGCTGATCCAGGTCTTCCTCAATCTCGCGAAGAACGCCGCCGACGCCATCGCCGACGGCCCCGCACCGGATGAAGGCGAGATCGTCTTCTCCACCGCCTATCGACCGGGCGTGCGCCTTTCTGTCCCCGGCAGCGGCGAGCGCGTTGGCCTGCCGCTGGAGGTGCGCGTGCGTGACAACGGCGTCGGCGTCCCCCGCGACATCGAGCCCTATCTTTTCGACCCCTTCGTCACGACGAAACGGAACGGCACCGGCCTTGGCCTCGCGCTCGTCGCCAAGATCGTCGGCGATCATGGCGGGGTCATCGAATGCATCAGCGAGCCGCGCCGCACCGTCTTCAGCGTGCTGCTGCCCTGGCAACCCGATTCCAGGGCCGAGGAATAGACATGGCTACCGGAACCATCCTGATCGCCGACGACGACGCCGCGATACGCACCGTGCTCAGCCAGGCGCTTGGTCGCGCCGGTTTCGATGTCCGCACCTGCGGCAATGCCGCGACGCTGTGGCAGTGGGTGGCGCGCGGCGACGGCGACCTCGTGCTGACCGATGTGGTGATGCCGGATGAAAGCGGGTTCGAGCTGCTGCCGCGCATCCAGAAAATCCGTCCCGACCTCCCGATCGTGGTGATGAGCGCTCAGAACACGCTGCTCACCGCCATCACGGCGGCGGAGCGGGGGGCATACGAGTATCTGCCCAAGCCCTTCGACCTCAACGAGCTGGTCGCCATCGTCAACCGCGCTCTGTCCCAGCCGCGCAGCAAACCGGCGCAGGCCGAGACCGAGGACGAGCAGCGCCTGCCGCTCATCGGCCGCTCGCCGGCGATGCAGGAAGTCTACCGCGTAATGGCGCGCCTGATGGGCACGGACCTCACCGTGCTCATCACCGGCGAAAGCGGCACCGGCAAAGAGTTGGTCGCCCGCGCGCTGCACGATTACGGCAAGCGCAAGCGCGGCCCGTTCGTCGCCGTCAACATGGCGGCGATCCCGCGCGAACTCATCGAAAGCGATCTGTTCGGCCACGAGAAGGGTGCCTTCACCGGCGCCAGCGCCCGCTCCATCGGCCGCTTCGAGCAGGCCGAAGGCGGCACGCTGTTCCTCGATGAAATCGGCGACATGCCGCTGGAAGCGCAGACCCGTCTGCTGCGCGTGCTGCAGCAGGGCGAATACACCGTCGTCGGCGGCCGCCATGTGATCAGGACGAATGTCCGCATCGTCGCGGCGACCAACAAGGATCTCAAGCAGCTGGTCCAGCAGGGGCTTTTCCGGGAAGACCTCTACTACCGCCTGAACGTCGTTCCTTTGCGCATTCCGCCGCTGCGCGAGCGCAGCGAGGACGTGCCGGATCTCGCGCGTCACTTTCTCAATCTCGCGGCGCAGCAAGGGCTGCCGCGCAAGACCATCGACGCCGACGGGCTGGCGCGGATGCGACGCTACGACTGGCCGGGCAATGTGCGGGAGCTGGAAAATCTGTGTCAGCGCCTTGCGGCGCTCTATGCCGAGGATACGGTCAACGGTCGCATCATCGACCTCGAACTCGCCCCGGCAGCGCGCCGTGAGGCCGCTGCGCTCGCGCCGCAATCCGAAACCCTGTCGGGCGCGGTCGAGGTGTATCTCCAGCGCCACTTCGCGGATCATCAAGCCGAGGGCCTGCCTCCGGACGGTCTCTACGACCGCGTGCTGGAGCAGGTCGAACGGCCTTTGCTCGTCGCCGCTCTGGTCGCCACAAAAGGCAACCAGATCAAGGCCGCCAAACTGCTTGGTCTCAACCGGAATACGCTCCGCAAGAAAATTCGCGAACTGAATGTTTCGCTTGTGCGCTAGGGCAGGTGGTGCAATGAAGCAACGGTCGTGATTTCACGGCCACGCCTGCCAACGCCGCCGGAAACCCTCTTCGGATAGAGCCTTTGAAGTCGTGACAGCTGCAGACATCTCGCCCTTGGGGGGCGTGCCGAACGAAGAAAGCGACCGGCCGGCGGGCGTCCGCCCCTGGATGCTCGAACTCACGGTCGGCCTCGTCGCGCTGCTCACCGCCGTCGCGTCCTACATCGTTCTCAGCGGGGCAGGGCCGATCGCCGCGGATGCGCAAAATGTCCGCATCCTGCTGATCGTCAACATCCTGCTCGCGCTGGTGCTGGTCGCGGCGATCGTCTGGCGGCTCTACAATCTCTCCCGCACGCGCGGCAGCGGCGTCGCAGGCGCACGGCTGCATGTCCGGCTGGTTATGATCTTCGCGGGTATCGCCATCGTGCCGACGGTCATGGTGGCGCTGTTCTCGGCGGTGATGCTCAATCTCGGCATCAATTCGTGGTTCTCGGACCGCGTCCGCACGGCCATCGAGAACGCCGCCAGCGTCGCGCAGGCCTATGTATCCGAACACAAGCAGTCCATCCGCTCCGACGTGCGGGCGCTGGCCGCCGACGTCAATCGCCAGCTCGTCATGGCGGTCAGCGATCCGCAGACCTTCCAGCAATATCTGATCCAGAAGACCGAGAGCCGAAACCTTTCCGCCGTGGCGATTTTCGATGGCTCGGGCCGGCTCGTCACCGCCGCCCAGCTGACCTTCATGGTCGAGATCGAAGCGCCGCCGCTCGCCGAGTTCCAGCGCGCCAGCACAGGCGATGTCGTCATTCTCGCCGACGGATATGACGACCGCGTTCAGGCGCTTGTGAAGCTGGAAGCCTATATCGACCGCTATCTCCTGGTCATTCGCTATGTCGATACCAAGGTGCTGGCCAACCAGCGCGAGACGGTCGCGGCGGCGCACGAATACGAGACCCTGGAAAGCAACAGAAGCTCCGTGCAGCTCGCCTTCGCTGCGGTTTACGCCGTGGTCGGTCTGCTCATGCTGCTGGCCGCCGTCTCGCTCGGGCTCAACGCCGCGAACCGCATCGTGCAGCCGATCGGCCGCCTCATCGGCGCATCGGAACGGGTCAGCGCCGGCGACCTGACCGCCCGCGTCAGAACTGTCGGCGTCGATGGCGAACTGGCCAATCTGTCCAACGCTTTCAATCGCATGGCCTCCGAACTGCAAAGCCAGCAGGACGAACTGGTCGAAACCAACCGTATTTCCGAAGATCGCCGCCTGTTCGTAGAGGCCGTGCTGTCGGGCGTTTCGGCGGGCGTGATCGGTGTCGATGCCCTCGGCCGCATCGACGCCGCGAACCCCAGCGCGGCGGCCTTCCTCGGCTATATGTCGGCGGAACTGACGGGCAAGCCGATCGAAGAGATCGCGCCGGAAATCGCAGGCATCCTGGCCGAGGCGCGCGTGAACGCGGACGGACGCGCTTCAGGCCAGCTTGAGATCATGCGCGGAGGCCGGACCCGGACGCTGTCGCTGCGCGTCACCTCCGAACGTACGGACGGCAAGCGCACCGGCTTCGTCATCACCTTCGACGACATGACCGATCTCGTCTCAGCCCAGCGCAGCGCCGCCTGGGGCGATGTCGCCCGCCGCATCGCGCACGAGATCAAGAACCCGCTGACCCCGATCCAGCTCTCCGCCGAGCGCCTCCGCCGCAAATACGGGAAAGAGATCACCAGCGATCCCGACGTTTTCGAGCAGTGCACGCAGACCATCATCCGCCAGGTCGGCGACATCGGCCGCATGGTCGATGAATTCTCATCCTTCGCCCGCATGCCGGTCCCCATCGTGCGCGAGGAAGACGCCGCCGAACTCGTGCGCCAGGCCGTCTTCCTGCAAAGCGTCGGCAATCCCTCCATCGAACATGTCGTCAGCGCGCCCGACGGCGTCATTCCGGTCATCTGCGACGGCCGCCTCGTCGCGCAGGCGTTGACCAATGTGTTGAAGAACGCCGCCGAAGCCGTCACCGCGAAGTTCGATCCCGAGGCGGCCGAGAAGGGCATGTCCACCAAGCCGACCGGCGGACGCATCGAGATCGTACTGACGCAGGAGCCCGACGCCATCGTCGTGTCGGTCTCCGATAACGGCGTCGGTCTGCCCCGGACCGAACGCGAGCGCCTGACCGAGCCTTACGTCACTACGCGCCGCAAAGGCACTGGCCTCGGCCTCGCCATCGTCAAGAAGATCATGGAAGAGCACGGCGGCTCCGTCGCGCTCGCCGACAGCGACACGCTGGGCGGCGCCAGGATCGTCCTGCGTTTCCCTAACACCCCTCACGTCTCGTCACAGCAACGCGGTCTCCATGAGCAAGACGGCTAACTGGCACAAAGCCCCCGAAATCCTTGTCGTTGACGACGAGGTCGACATTCGCGAGCTGGTCGCCGGCATCCTCAACGATGAAGGCTATGAAACGCGGCTGGCGAAAGACGCCGACGGCGCGCTCGGCGCGGTGCGCGCCCGCCAGCCGGCGCTTGTCGTTCTCGACATCTGGCTTCAGGGCAGCCGCATCGACGGGCTTCAGGTTCTCGAAGAATTGAAGCGCGATTTCCCCGATCTCCCGGTCATCGTGATCTCCGGCCACGGCACCATCGAAACCGCCGTCGCCGCCATCAAGCGCGGCGCGTATGACTTCATCGAAAAACCCTTCAAGTCCGACAAGCTGCTGATCCTGGTGGAGCGCGCGCTCGAATCCGCCAAGCTGCGCCGCGAAAACGATGAGCTGCGCCAGCGCGCCGCCGAGGATTTCGACCTCGTGGGCCGTTCCAGCGTCATCTCGCAGCTCCGCCAGACGATCGAGAAGGTCGCGCCCACCGGCAGCCGCGTTCTCATCACCGGCCCCGCCGGCTCCGGTAAGGAAGTCGTCGCCCGCCTGTTGCACCAGCGCTCGCGCCGCGCCCGCAATCCCTTCGT
>JAPUEF010000162.1 GCA_027492655.1 Alphaproteobacteria bacterium
CCGAAAAGAGATTGCCGGCGCGGATTTCCGACTGCGCCCGGTTGCGGCTGCGGAAGAGGCCCTGCTCCACCGCCAGCAGATCGGCGCGCATCTTCGCCCCGGCCGGCGCGGCGGCGGGCTGGGCCGGTTTGGCGGTGAGGGTGAGACGCGGCCGGCTTACGCCCTGTTGCTCGCCCATTGCGTGTCGCGTCCCAAGGCCTGCATGACGGCGGCGACGATGTGCGGGGCGTTGAGGCCGGCTTCGTCGTATTGTCGCTGCGGCGTGTCGTGATCGATATAGGTGTCGGGCAGGCACAGCGTACGCAGCTTTACTGCGCCGTCGAGCAGCCCGGCATTGGCGGCGAAGTGCAGCACATGCGCGCCGAAGCCGCCGACCGCGCCCTCCTCCACCGTCACCACGACCTGATGGGTGGTGAGCAGGCGGCGGATGAGCGCCTCGTCCAGCGGCTTGGCGAAGCGGGCATCGGCGACGGTGGCGTCGAGGCCCATGGCGGCGAGCTGATCGGCGGCGCGCAGCGCTTCCTGCAGGCGGGTGCCGAAGGAAAGGATGGCGACGGTATCGCCTTCGCGCAGGACCCGGCCCTTGCCGATTTCGAGCGGCGTGCCGCGCTCCGGCATTTCGACGCCGACACCGTCGCCGCGCGGATAGCGCACCGAGCTGGGACCGTCGTTATAGGCGACCTGGGTGGCGACCATATGCTTCAGTTCCGCCTCGTCGGCGGCGGCCATGACGACGAAACCGGGCAGCGTCGCGAGATAGGCGGTGTCGAAAGCGCCGGCATGGGTGGCGCCGTCGGCCCCGACGAGGCCGGCGCGGTCGAGCGCGAAGCGGACCGGCAGACCCTGAATGGCGACATCGTGCACGACCTGATCGTAGGCGCGCTGGAGGAAGGTGGAATAGATGGCGACGAAGGGCTTGTAGCCTTCGGTCGCCATGCCCGCCGCGAACGTGACGGCGTGCTGTTCGGCGATGCCGACATCGAAGGTGCGGTCGGCGAAGCGCGCCTCGAAGCGGTCGAGGCCGGTGCCCGCCGGCATCGCGGCGGTGATGGCGACGATCTTCGGATCGCGCTCGGCTTCCTCGATGAGGGCGTCGGCGAAGACGCGGGTATAGCTGGGCGCGTTGCTGGCGGCCTTGGACTGCACGCCGGTGATGACATCGAACTTGCTGACGCCGTGATATTTGTCGGCGCTGTTCTCGGCCGGCGCGTAGCCCTTGCCCTTCTGCGTCACGACATGGACGAGCACCGGGCCGTCGAGCAGCTCGTCGCGCACATTGGTGAGGACGGGGATCAGATGGTCGAGATTATGACCGTCGATGGGGCCGATATAGTAGAAGCCCAGCTCCTCGAAGAGCGTGCCGCCGGTGACGAGGCCGCGCGTGTATTCCTCGGCGCGCTTGGCCTTGTCGAAGAAGAAGCGCGGCAGATGACGGGCGAGCTGTTTGCCGAACTCGCGGAAGCCCAGATACGTGCCCGACGAAATGAGGCGCGCCAGATAGGCGCTCATCGCGCCGACCGGCGGGGCGATCGACATGTCGTTGTCGTTGAGGATGACGATCATGCGCGAGTGCATCGCGCCGGCATTGTTCATCGCCTCGTAGGCCATGCCGGCCGACATCGCGCCGTCGCCGATGACGGCGATGACATTGCGCTTCTCATGCGCGAGGTCGCTGGCCACCGCCATGCCGAGGCCGGCGGAGATGGAGGTGGAAGAATGCGCCGCGCCGAAGGGGTCGTAAGGGCTTTCGCTGCGGCGCGTGAAGCCGGAGAGGCCGCCGCCCTGACGCAGGGTGCGGATGCGTTCGCGGCGGCCGGTGAGAATTTTGTGCGGATAGGCCTGGTGGCCGACATCCCAGATCAGGCGGTCGTGCGGCGTGTTGAACAGATGGTGGATGGCGACGGTCAGCTCGACCACGCCAAGGCCTGCGCCGAGATGTCCGCCGGTGACGGAGACCGCGTCGATGGTCTCGCGCCGCAACTCGTCAGCCAGCTGCTTCAGCTGGGCGCGGTTGAGACCCTTCATGTCCGCAGGGCTGTGGACGCGGTCCAGCAGCGGCGTCTTGGAGGGGGGCGTCTTGGGATCGTCGGGCTTCGTCATGGACTTCTTGGCGAGGCCGCCGGTTGTGGCGACGGCATGACACATTATCGCACTTGCGAAGGGGGTGCGTCGAGCGTTGTCACACAAAATGTACGGGCTTGAGGACGCGGAAAACCGCCGGAATCGCGGCGTTCAGGCGCGGCGGCTGACCACCAGCCCGGCCAGGGCGCGCAGGAGGTCGGCGCGGGCGTCGAATCCGTCGAGATGGGCGACGGCCTGGGCGGCCAGCATCTCGGCCTGGGCGCGGGCGCGCTCGGCCCCCATCACGGCGACGAAGCTGGCCTTGCCGAGGACGGCGTCCTTGGCGGCGGCCTTGCCCATGGCCTCGGGATCGCCTTCGACGTCGAGCAGGTCGTCGGCGATCTGGAAGGCGAGGCCCAGATCCTGGCCGTAGCCGACGAGCGCCTGGCGCTGGGACGGGGCGGCGCGGCCGAGGATCGCCCCGGCCTCGCAGGAGAAGACGATGAGCGCGCCGGTCTTCAAACGCTGAAGGCGGGTGATGGTGTCGATGCCGACCTCACGGCCCTCACTGTCGATGTCGATCATCTGGCCGCCGACCATGCCGGCATGGCCGACCGCGAGGGCGAAACGGTGGACAAGCTCGGCGCGGACGAAAGGATCGGCGTGAAGTTCGACGGCCGAGAGAAGCTGGAAGGCGAGCGCCTGAAGCGCGTCGCCGGCGAGGATGGCGGTGGCCTCGTCATATTCGCGGTGGAGGGTGGGCTTGCCGCGGCGCAGGTCGTCGTCATCCATGCAGGGCAGATCGTCATGCACCAGCGAATAGGCGTGCAGGCATTCGATCGCCGAAGCGGCGCGCAGCAGAGCGGTGCGATCGACGCCGAACAGCGCCCCGGACTGAAGCGCCATGAAGGCGCGCAGACGCTTGCCGCCGCCGAGCGCGGCGTAGCGCATCGCGTCGTGCAGGCGGGCTTCGGGGCCGGCGGCGGGCGGAAGATAGGTATCGAGCGCCTGCTCCATCAGCGCCTGCGTCTCGCCGAGGGCGGCGTCGAGGCTGCTCATCGGATCAATCCGCGTCGAGTTTTTCGAGGCCGGCGGGGGCGCCGCCCGAGCCGATGACGATCTTCTCGATACGCCCCTCGGCGTCCTTCAGCTTGGCCTCGCAATGGGCCTTGAGCGCCGCACCGCGTTCGTAGATGGCGATGGACTCCTCCAGTTCGACGCGGCCGCTTTCGAGCCGGCCGACGATCTCCTCAAGCTGCTTCAGCGCCTCTTCGAAGGAGAGCTTTTCGATCTCGGACTTCGCCGCCATGGTCACGCCGCCATCAATGCCTTCACATGCGCCGCCGCCGAGCGTCCGAGCGCATCGAGGTCATACCCGCCCTCGAGCGTGGAAACCACCCGCCCTTTCGCGTGGATGGCCGCGATGTCGCAAATACGCCCGGTGGCCCAGGCGAAATCCCGCTCCGTGAGGCGCAGATCGGCCAGCGGGTCGTCGACATGCGCATCGAAGCCGGCGGAGATGAGAATCAGCTCCGGCCCGAAGCTGTCGAGCGCGGGGAGAATGGCGATCTCGAAGGCCTCGCGGAACTCGTCGGAGCCGGTGCGCGGCGGCAGCGGGACATTGACGATATTGCCGGCGACGCCGCGCTCCTGCGGCAGGCCGGTGCCGGGATAGAGCGGCCATTGATGGGTGGAGGCGAAGAAGAGATCGGCGTCGCGCTCGAACGCCGCCTGGGTGCCGTTGCCGTGGTGCACGTCGAAATCGACGACGGCGACCCGCCGCAGACCGTGGGCGCGGGCGCGGTGCGCGGCGACGGCGATATTGTTGAAGACGCAGAAACCCATAGCGCTCTGCGGCTCGGCATGATGACCGGGCGGGCGGACGGCGGCGAAGGCGGTCCTGGCCTCGCCGGTCAGCACGGCATCGACGGCGGCGACCGCGCCGCCGGCGGCGCGCAAGGCGGCCTCGCCGGAGCCGGGCGACAAGGTGGTGTCGCCGTCGATGGCTTTGAGGCCGCGCGCCGGAACATTGTCGAGCACATGCCTGATGAAATGACGCGGATGGACGAAGGCGAGCGCTTCGGCCTCGGCGCGCGGACATTCGCCGCGTGCGAGGCCCGCAAAAGCCGGGTCGGCGAGCGCATCGAGAACGGCGCGCAGACGCGCCGGCGATTCCGGGTGTCCGTCGGGCGTCACATGGTCAAGACACGCAAAATGCGTGAACAGCGCCGTCGTCATCGGGCGAGCCTAGCGCGTTGCGGCGATCGCCGCCAATTGCCCCGGCGCTTCACCCTGTCGTGACCAGACGGGCAGGCGCCGGGCGCAGGATGGTTCTCGCGAGTTCCGCAGCCTGGACACGGATGTCCGGCACCGCCGTGCACTCCCAGAACACGCCGCGCACCACCGGCCCGATGGCCCAGAGGCCCTGTTCGCGGCGACCGCAGAAATTGCGGACGCCAAGGCCGCGATCGACATCGAGGCCGAGACCCAGCGGATCGAGCCGGACGAGCCCCGTCGCGATCAGCGACCGCACCAGAGCATCGCGCGAACGACTGAACTCGGGCACGCCGGTGGCGAGGATCAGGCGCTGGGCGCTGACGGCCAGCTGGGTGCCGCCGCCTTTGGGGCGATAGGCGACGGTGACGCCGCCGCCGACGATCTCGTTCTGGACGGCCTGAATGCGGCCCGACCGGATTTCGAGATTGCCGCTGCGCCGTTCATCGGCGAGCGCGGCGGCGACCGACGGCGCGATGCGGTGGCGGTGCACGTCCCATAACGGGCGGGCATGTCGCAGGAAGCGCGCCCGCGCCGGCGTGTCCAGGCCCTGCCACAGCGCCTGGGTGATCGGGCGGAGCGCATCGACGGCGGAGCGCCAGCAGGCACCCGCCGCGACCGCCGCCCGCGCCTCGCGGCGCAGACGCCGGGCGAGATGCGACAGATGCGTGCGTTCGGATGCGGTCAACTCCGGCAGCGGCCATGCTTTGGCCGGCGCGTGCGGCAGCGGCAGCAGGCCGCGTCGCGACAGGGCGACGATGCGGCCATGAAACCCCTGACGCCGCAACGCGATGACCGTGTCGATCATGGTGAGGCCGGTGCCGAGAATGATGACCGGCCGGTCGGGATCGAGATCGCGCACCGCCTGCGGCGTCCAGGGATTGCGGAAGACCGGGCCGGTTTCCTGCGCGGCGTCCGAGACATTGCCCATGGCGAGGACGACATCGTCGAAACGATCGCGACGACCGGCGGCATCGACGACCTCGAAACCTTCGCCCATGCGCGCGACCGCGACGATGTCGGTCGGGCGAAGCGAAATGCAGGCGCCGTCGCCGGTAAGGCAGGCGCGGCGCAGAATGTCTTCCAGATAGCGCCCGTAGATCTGGCGGGAGACGAAATCGCCCGCCGCGCTGTGCTGAATTTCGGCGTAAAGACCCGGCTGGCCATCGAGCCACGCCTCGAAATCATGCGGCGCGTCCGGGAAGGCGCTCATATTGGCGGCCCGGACATTCAGGAGATGGCCCGGTTCGCGGGTGTCATAGGCGATGCCGCGCGCCTGCCGCCCGGCCCGCTCGAACAGCGTCACGCGCGTGTCGGCAGGCGCAAGCCGCGTCAGATGGGCAGCGGTCAGGACGCCGCTGACGCCAGAACCGACGATCGCGACACGCCGCTGGGGCCGGGCGCTCATCGCCCGTTCCCTCGTCTTTCAGGCAGCCGTCTTTCAGGCAGACATCGGGTCCATCCGCGCATCGTCGACATCCCTAACGGCGAGAGCAGAGCGCGACCATCAAAGCGATGGACCGCGCGCCTGTCCAGCTTCCGCACTTAAGCGCCGCTTAAGCCGGGAGGCATTGGAAGGCTGCGGGGCGCGCGTCAGTCTGGCGGCATCCGATCCACACCCGACGCGATCCGCCATGTCCCCTGCCCGTTCACCGCTGGATTTCCTGTGGTTCGTCCCGTCCGCGGGCGACAACAAATATCTGAGCCACCCCGAAACCGACCGCGCGCCGAGCCCCGGCTATCTGCGCGATATCGCGCTGGCGGCCGACCGGTTGGGGTTTTACGGCGTACTGCTGCCGACGGGCGCGCATTGCGCCGATTCGTGGATCACCGCCGCCGCGCTTGCGCCGCAGACCGAGCGGCTGAAATTTCTCGTCGCCTCGCGGCCGGGGCTGATCGCGCCCGCAGAATCGATAAGGCAGGCCGCGGCGCTGGACCGCATCAGCAAAGGGCGCGTTCTTCTGAACATCGTCACCGGCGGCTCGACGCCGCAACTGGCGGCGGACGGTCTGTTCCTCGATCACCACGAACGCTACGTGCAGACCGACGAGTTCATGGAAATCTGGCGGCGGCTGGGCGCGGGCGAGACCGTGACATATGAAGGCAAGTATCTGTCGATCCGCAAGGGCCGGCTGCATTTTCCCTTCGTGCAGAAACCGCATGCGCCGATCTGGTTCGGCGGATCGTCGGAGATCGCGCGCGACATCGCGGCGCGGCATGCCGATGTCTATCTGGCCTGGGGCGAACCGGCGGATCAGCTGAAAGAGGTGTTCGACGACGTGCGCGAACGCGCCGCGAAGCTGGGCCGCAGGATTCGCTTCGGCGTGCGGCTGCATGTCATCGTGCGGGAGAGTGAGGGCGCGGCGTGGGACGCCGCCAACGAGCTGATCAAATATGTGTCGGACGACGCGATCGCCGCCTTCCACAATCTGATGACGAAATCGGAATCGGTCGGCCAGTCGCGCATGACGGCGTTGCATGGCGGCAGCCGCGAGAGCCTGACGATCGGCCCCAATCTGTGGGCCGGCATCGGGCTGGTGCGGACGGGCGCAGGCACTGCGCTGGTGGGAACGCCCGATCAGATCGCGGACCGGCTGGACGAGTATGCCGCCATCGGCGCGGATACGATCATCGCGTCGGGCTATCCGCATCTGGAGGAGGCATACCGGGTCGCCGAGCTGCTGTTCCCCAAGCTGAACCTCAACCATCGCACCGATGACGGGCTGCCGCCTTCAGCGGTCTCGACCTCGTTCATCACGCCGCAGGCCGATTCCCGGCTGGCGAAGGTGGCCGCCGAATAGCGCCTTCACGCGGCCATGATCGGCGGGCTAGAAGGCGAGCATGAAAAAGGGTCGCGGACGCTTCGTCATCTATCTTCTGGCCGCCGTGGCCGTGCTGTCCGCAGCCGCCGCCTATTGGCTGCCGCGTTATCTGGAGGCGGCATGGTTCCTTGAGGACATCGCCGCCGGCGAACAGCCTTCGATGTGGAAGACCCTGCACCCCGCGCCCACCGCGGCAGGCGCGCAATGGACCATCGAGGGCCGGGCGGGCCGGGGCGACCTCTACACGCCGGCCGAAGCGATCAAGGGCCGAATGATCTTCGTGCCGGGCCTGCTTTCCGACGCGCGGCGCGACCCGCGCGTGATCGCCTTCGCGGAGACGATGGCGCGTGCGGGGTTCCTGACGCTGGTGCCGCAGACGACGGCATTCGACGGGCTGAAAGCCAATCCCGGCGACATCCAGACCTTGAGCGATGCGGCGACCTGGCTGGCCGACACCGATTTTCCGAACGCGCCGAAGACCAAAATCGGGATCAGCGCCCTGTCGTATATGGCGGGGCCATCGCTGATCGCCGCGAGCCGCGCGCCGCTGAACGACAAGGTGGCGTTCGTGTTCTTCATCGGCGGCTATTATTCGATGACCGACGTGATCCGCTTCGTCACGACGCGGAAATTCCGCCTTTCGGAGAGCGAGCCGTGGCGCGAGGAAGCGCCCGCCGATTATGCGCTTTGGGCGTTCCTGGCCGCGAATGCGCAGGGCATCGAAGGCCCCGACCGCGCGCGGCTGATCGCCATCGCATCTGCCAAGCTGCGCGATTCCAACGCCGACATATCGGCGGAGGTCGCGCAGCTGGAACACGACGGGCAGGCCGTCTATGCGCTGATCGCCAATCGCGATCCCGACAAGGTGGATGCGCTGGTCGCCGCCCTGCCCGCTTCGCTGAAAGCGCAACTGGATGCGCTCGATCCCTCGAAGCTGGATCTTTCAGGCTTCACGGCCGACGCGCTGCTGGTGCATGGCAAGGACGATCCGCTGATCGCCTCGACGGAATCGGAAAAGCTGGCGGCGGCGCTGGGCGGACGGGCGCATCTGTACCTGCTGGAGCAGGTAACGCATGTCGAGGTGAACCGCGCCGGATCGACATGGGATCAGCTGGACATGCTGTTCGCCGGGCGGCGTCTGCTCGGCTATCGCGAATAGGCGTGCAGGCGCGTTTCGGCGGCGGCGGCGCGGCGCACATTTACAGCCGCAGCGGGCGCGCCTAGCGTGACCTCGTAGTCCGGGACACATCGGGCAAGGGGGACACGCAATGGCTGGCGCGACCGCAGGTCCGTCCGAAACGCCGATGATCGTGCGGCGCATGCGCTTCGGCTATCCCGACAGCCTGAAAGCCTGGTGGAATCCGAGCCGCCGCGAGTTCAGTCATATGGTCAACGCCGCCTCGCTGGCGATGCCGTATCTGGAGCCGTATCTGATCGAGACCATGCGGCTCGCCAAGGCGAAGATCGCCGATCCGAAGCTGGCCGCCGAGATCGATCTTTATATCGGGCAGGAATCGACGCATTTCCGGCAGCATCAGCTGTTCAACCGGCGGCTCGCGGCGATGGGGTACGCCGCCGTTCCCGCGATGGAGGCGGCGCTCGCCGCAGACTATGCAGGCTTCGCGGCGGGCAAATCGTTCGCGTTCAATCTGGCCTATGCTGAAGGGTTCGAATCCATGGCGCTCGCCATGGGGCATTTCCTGATCGCCGATCGCGTGGATGGCGACGACGCGGTCGGGTCGCTGGTGCTGTGGCATTTCGTGGAAGAGATCGAGCACAAATGCGTCACCTATGACGTCTTCGATGCGCTGGATGGACGGTACTGGATGCGCGTGTGGGGATTCCTGCGCGCCACGACGCATATCATGGCGCGGACGCGCAAAGGCTATCGCGCGCTGCTGATCGAGGACGGGTTATGGCGGTCGTGGCGGTCGCGGATCGCGCTGGCGGCGATGCTGGGGCGGATTGCGCTGCGGCTCGGGCCGCGCATGCTTCGGGTGCTGCGGCCCGGCTATAACCCAAGGCAGGTGAAAGATCCGGCCTGGGCGATCGCCTGGCGGCGACGCCATGCCGAAGAGGCGGACATGTCAGGCACGCTGGACATGCGACGCATCGCCGATCCCGTTCCCCGAATGCAGGGCACTCCATGACTTCGATGCCTCAACGTATGCGCGCCTTGCTGATCCTCAACGGGTTCGGGCTGCTGGTGTTTTCGGTGTTCGTCGGCTGGCAGTGGATGTTCGCACTGCTGGGTCAGGTCGTGCTGTGGCCTATCGTGCCGTCGATCGACATCCAGCTGCCGACCGATCATCGTGCCTGGCGCATGGCTCACATGGAGGGGATCACGCAGGGGCTGATACTGATGGCGATCGGTCTCGCCGGACCGTATTTCCGGCTGTCGCGGGGATGGCACAAGGTGCTGTTCTGGTCGTCGGTCGTGACCGCGTGGCTGTTCTCGCTCCCCACCTATTTCCACGCGCTGTTCGGGACGCGCGGGCTGGCGTTCGGCGGCGGTCCGTTCAAGGGCGGCATCGAGAACGACATCCTCTATCTGATCGGATGGCCGCCGGTGATCGCGGTGCATCTGATGCTGGGGGTCGCCATCGTCGGGCTGTGGCGCTATGTGACGTCGCTGCCCCGCGAGAGCGAGACGCACGATGGATGACGATCCTGTAAGACCACCCGCCGTTCTGGCCGCCATCTGGGCCGATACCGAAGAGGCGGGCTTCGGCTTCTACTCCGACTACAAGCTGGGCGGGCTGCTGCGTGTGCTGGCGGCCTCGAAGCCGGGCGGGCGGCTGCTTGAGATCGGCACCGGCACCGGCCTTGCGACGGCGTGGCTGCTGGACGGCATGGATAGCGCGGCGCGGCTGACCTCGATCGAGGCGAACGGGCGGTGGGCGGCGATCGCGGCGCATCATCTGCGGCACGATCCGCGCCTGAGCCTGCTGGACGCCGATGCGTTCTCGTGGTTCGGCGGCCAGCCGGACGGGAGCTACGATCTGGTGTTCGCAGACGCGATGCCGGGCAAGTTCGACGGGTTCGAGGCGCTGTGGCGGTTGGTGAAGCCGTGCGGGCTTTATGTGATCGACGATCTGATGCCGCGGGTGGACTGGCCGGCGGGACAGGAGAAGCGCGTCGCCGCAGTTCTGGCCAATCTCGACGCGCGGCGCGATGCCGAAGTGGCGCGGCTGGCATGGGCCAGCGACATCGCCATCGCGGTGAAGAAGCCGGTCTAGGCTTCCCGTATCTCAGTTTTCAGGCGGTACGGCCTTGGGATCGCCGGAGTTCCAGAAGGCGCGGTAGGCTTCCGCCCAGAAGTTGAAATTACGCAGCCGCGCGACGAGCCAGGCGCCGTTCACGCCGCCATTGAGGCCGACATTCATCACCACCGAAGACTGGCCGTCGCCATAGATGACGCCGCTCACGCTCCACGCGTTCACGTTCCACTCGTTCAACGCCTTGAGCGTGACCTTGGGCGATTCCTTGAAATAATAGGTCTGGGCGGTGAGGCCGACGCAGCGCGGCACGGGGCTTTTATCGCACTCGGTCAGCCAGACGTCATAGGTGACGCCGTTGGCCGTGCCGGTGGAGATGTAAGGCGCGTTGTCACCTTCGGCAGGATGGCGCTCGTAGCCGTAGCCGTCGGCTTTGATGATGGCTTCCAGATCATCGATCGTCATGCCGTCATAGGTTTTCGCCAGCGCCTCTGCGGCGGCGGGATCGGGCGTCGGCGCAGGCGGCGTTTCGACGCCGATGCGCGTGCCGTCCTGCTGGGCGTAGGCGACGCCGGTGAGAAGCAGTGCAGCGATGAGCCGTTTCATAGTCGCTCCGGGGCATTCTAGGCGCGTTGATAGATGTCGATTCCGGCAGGATCGCGGCGGCGCGTGACCGCGCCGCGCGCCACGAGGCAGTTGAGGTGCGCGAGGCTTTCGCCTGTCGCCATCAGATAATTGCCGGAGGTGATACGGGCGCGGAACAGGGCCGGGAACACATCGACTGCGCGGTGCGGCGTGGCCAGCATATCGACCAGGCGGGAAAGGCCCGCCTCGTGGTCGTCGATGAGATCCTGCAGGCGCTTTTTGGCGTTGCGGAACGGCTCGTTGTGGGCGGGCAGAACCAGAATATCGGCGCCGACCAGATCGCGGAGACGGGCGCAGCTGTCGAGCCAGTCCTGAAGCGGGTTGGCGTCGGGCTCGGTCGGGAAGACCGAGACGTTGGAGGAGATGCGGGGAAGAATCTGGTCGCCCGAGATGATGAGGTCGTCCTCGGGGCACCAGAGGCAGATATGTTCCGGCGCATGGCCGCGGCCGACGACGATGCGCCAGGTGCGGCCGCCGATGGCGAGGCGGTCGCCTTCCTGCAGGCGTGCGTAGGATTGCGGCAGGCGGTGGACGCCCATGCCGAAGCCGCCGAAACGCTTCTTGTAGGCCTCGATCGCGTCGTCCGGGAAACCGGCGGCCTTGTAGAACGAGATGCCCTCCCGCGGTGCCTCCAGGCCGGTATCCAGCACCAGCATGCGGCACATGAGATAGTCGGTGCGGCTCATCAGCAGCGGCGCGTCGAAGCGCTCGCTGATCCAGCCCGCGAGACCCACATGGTCGGGGTGGAGGTGGGTGACGATAACCCGCGTGACAGGCTTGCCCGCCAGCGCGCGCGCGAAGACCTGTTCCCACAATTCCCTGCAGGCGTCGGTGTTGACGCCGGTATCGACCACCGCCCAACCGTCGCCGTCCTCCAGCAGCCACAGATTGATGTGGTTGAGCTGAAACGGGAGCGGCATGCGCAGCCACAAAATGCCGGGCGCGACCTGGATGGTCTCGCCGGGGCCGGGCTTGTCGGCGAAGGGATAGACGAGGCCGCGATCGTCGCGCGGGCGCGGCGTTGCCTCGGCTGGAAGATCGACGGCGTCAGACATGGGACAACTTCAAGGACATTGCGAAAACGCTAGGCCGCATAAGCGCTGAGGTCAAAGACGTCAGAACTCCGTTGCGTAAAGCGCTTCTGCCCCCGCCGTGACGGAACCAAGAAGACCCGCCGCCGCCGTGACGGCGTTGGCGATGAAAAAGCGGGCATTCGCGATGCGGCCCGCGAGGAACTCGGCATCGCCCTCGCCCGCCGCGAGCCGCCGCGCCGCTTCGATCGCCCCCCGGCCGAGCAAATGGCCGCCGAATATCGCACCCAGCATGTCGAGGAACGGCGTCGCGCCGGAAAGGGCGTCATACGGTTTGCCCTCGGCGAGGCGGCCGGCGAGCCAATCGGACGCGGCCCGCGTGGCGGCGAGCCCTTCGCCGAGCTGCCGTCCGGCCCGGGCATGGATCGGTTCGGGCGAGGCGGAAAGCACGGCTGCGGTCTCTTCGATCTCGGCGTAGAGCCGGGCCAGCGCGCCGCCCTTGTCGAGTCCGATCTTGCGGGTGACGAGATCGATCGCCTGGATGCCGTTGGTGCCTTCGTAGATCGGCAGAATGCGGGCATCGCGATAATGCTGCGCCGCGCCGGTCTCCTCCACGAAGCCCATGCCACCATGGATCTGGACGCCGAGGCTGGCGGCCCTGACGCCGAGATCGGTGGACCATGCCTTGGCGATGGGGGTGAGCAGTTCCTCGCGCTGCTTGTAGCGGGCGCGTTCGTCTGCGTCGGGATGGTGGCGGGCGAAATCGATGGCGAGAGCGGTGGAAAGGCAGATGGCGCGCGCCGCCTCGATGCCGGAGCGCATGGTCATCAGCATGCGGCGCACATCGGGATGGCGCACGATCGGCACCATGGTCGCGCCTTCGTGCTGGAGGCCGAAGGGTTTGCCCTGGAGGCGGTCGTTGGCGTAGGCGGCGGCCTGCTGCAGCGCGCGTTCGGCGA
>JAPUEF010000163.1 GCA_027492655.1 Alphaproteobacteria bacterium
AGCCGCGATCACGCCCAACACGATCCAGATCGTCGCCTCCGCCGTCTCCTACGCCTATGGCGTGCTCGACCCGATCCCCGAGATCGCGGCGATCGCGCAGAAGCACGATCTCCTTTTCCACGTCGATGGCTGCATCGGCGGCTTCCTGCTGCCCTATATCGAACGCATCACCGGCGTCGAAAAGCCGTTCGATTTCCGCGTGTCCGGCGTCACCTCGATGTCGATGGACTGGCACAAATACGGCTACTGCCCGAAAGCGGCCTCGGTCGTTCTGCACCGCTCGGCGGACCTTCGCCGCTTCCAGTTCTTTGCCTGCGCCGAATACGAAGGCTACGCCATCGTGAACCCGACCATCCTGTCGGCGAAATCGGGCGGCCCGCTCGCCGCCGCCTGGGCGGTCATCAACTATCTGGGAGACGAGGGCTATCTCCGCTTCGTCCGCCGCATTCACGAGGGCACTGAGAAAGTCATCGCCGGTATCGAATCTATTCCCGGCCTTCAGCTCCTGTCGCGCACCGACACCAACCAGATCGCGTTCCGCGCCACGGATTTCCCCTGCTTCCACCTCGTCGCCGCAATGAAGGCGAAGGACTGGCTCATCCAGCCTCAGTTCGGCGCGACCAGGAACCGCGACAACATCCACCTCTCCATCGGTCAGTCGAACCTCGAACATATCGACGCGTTCCTCGCCGATCTCGCCGCCTGCACGGCGGAATTGTCGGGTACGAAAACCAGCGCCGCCGTGCGCGCCGTCCGCGCCGAGGCTGCAAAGCTGACCAAAGCCGATATGACGCCCGCCACGCTCCTGCGCCTGCTCGAGATCGGCGGCGTCGGTCCCGGCAAGAAGCCCTCCAGCGCCGCCGAGATGGACCTCATCCTCGACGCCCTGCCGCCGAAACTTACGGAGCTGGCGCTCACCGACGCGTTCAGCCGTCTCTTCACGCCCAGGAGATAGCGCCGTGACCACCGCGAAGGACCAGCCGCAGGGCGTTCTGGCGGCGGCGCTTTCCTACGCCATCTGGGGCGTGGTCGTCGTTTACTGGAAGCTGCTGGGTGACGTCTCGCCGTGGGAAATCCTCAGCCACCGCGTGCTGTGGTCGGTCGTCGTCCTCGCGCCGATCATCGTCGCGCTGGGGCGCATGCGCCACGTCCTCGCGGTCTTCGCGACCCCCAGGCGCGCTGCGGCGCTGCTCGTCTCCTCGCTGCTTATCGCGGGGAACTGGGGCATTTTCATCTGGGCCGTCACCGAAGGCCGCATCATCGAAACCAGCCTTGGCTATTATATCAATCCGCTTCTGGCGATCCTGCTCGGCGTCATCATGCTGGGCGAAAAGCTCAGCCCGTTCCGCATCGCAGCGTTCGCTCTCGCCGGTGCGGGCGTCGCGGTTCAGGCGGTGGCGCTCGGCGGCCTGCCGTGGATTTCGCTCACCCTCGCCGGTTCGTTCGCCATCTATGGCTATGTCCGCAAGGTGGTGCAGGTCGAAGCGCTCGACGGCCTCTTCGTGGAAACCCTCATCGTCGCGCCCTTTGCGGTGCTCGGCATGTGGCTGCTGATGCAGCAGGGCGATCTCGCTTTCGCCCATGGCCCGGCGCTGCGCGACGCGCTGCTCGTCGGGGCAGGGGCGGTCACGGCCCTCCCGCTCTGGCTCTTCGCCTATGGTGCGCGGCGCGTCCGTCTCTCCACCATGGGCTTCCTGCAATACATCGCGCCGACGCTGTCGCTGATCATCGCGGTCACGATCTATCACGAGCCCTTCGGCACGGTGCGTCTCGTCAGCTTCAGCCTCATCTGGGCGGCGCTGGCGCTGGTCTCGCTGGAGATGTTCAGGCGGCCGGTGCCACGCCCGCCTGAAGAATGCCGATAGCCGCCTCGGGCGTCTCCACCACGGTGTAAAGATCCGCCAGGCTCGGCTTGGCGAATCCTTCCGCGACCACCTTCTTCAGCATCGCCTCGAACGCCGACCAGTAGCCCAGCGTATCGACCAGCACGATCGGCTTGGCGTGCCGCCCCAGCTGAGCCCACGTCATGATCTCGATCGTCTCATCCATCGTGCCGACCCCGCCCGGCAGCGACACGAAAGCGTCCGACAGATCGAACATCATCTGCTTGCGCTCATGCATCGAGTTCACGAAGTGCATCCTGGTCACTTCGTCCTCGGGAATTTCCGCATAGCGCAGGAAGCCGGGGATCACCCCGATCACCTCGCCGCCGGCCGCCCGCGCGGCGCGCGCGACGATCCCCATCAGCCCGACCGACCCGCCGCCATACACTAGCGTCAGCCCGGCTTCGGCGATGCGCCGCCCCATCTCCGCCGCCGCCTCGGCATAGGCGGCGTCCGCACCCGGAGAAGCCGCACAGAAGATGCAAACGCTTCGCAACTGACCCGACATAAACGCTCCTGTCTTCCGCGTTTCACTATACGGCCTCGCATCGCTGGGCTAGCGTCCGCCCGTTGCGGCGACACGAAGGGATCTTCATGGCTATGACTCGCGAGCGCTTTCACTGGATACTGGTCGGCCTCATCATCGGCATCGCCTTTGCGATGCTGGGCATCGGCTCTTCGCACAGCGCCGATACGCCGAAATCCGGCCAGGATCTGGTCGACTATCGCGAGAAGCGCCTGAAGGCGGCCAGCGATGCGATGCAGGCCCTTCAGCAATATGACGGCTCCGACGCCGCCATCGCCACGGCCGCCGCCAAGACGATCGACGATGTCGCAGGCGAAATCGTCGGGCTGTTCCCGGAAGGCACCGGCCCCGGCGGCGCGGGCATCGAGAAGACCCGTGCCAAGGCCGAAATCTGGTCCGATTGGGCGGGCTTCGAAGCCAGGGCGAAGGCCTTCGACGATGCGGCAGCCCTTCTCACCGCCGCCGCCGCCACCAACGACGTCGGCCAGATCAAAGCGGCGATGGGCGAGGTCGGCGGCGCCTGCAAGGCCTGCCACGAATCCTATCGCGGCCCCAAACAGGACTGATTTTTTCGCACCGCCTGGCCGTCATAGGGGCTGCACGGGCAACGTCCAGCCCCTATGTGTATCGCGATGAGCCTTACCGCTGATGCGCCGGCCGTTCCGGCGAAAAACCGTTTCCGCTCGGTTCGGGCGCTGCTGCCGTATATCTGGCCGGAGGGACACCCCGGCCTGAAACGGCGCGTGCTGATTTCGGTCGCGCTGCTGATCCTCGCCAAGGTCGTTACGCTGACCGTCCCGTTTATGTATGCGTGGACGATCGACGCGCTCCAGCCCGGCCCCGCCTATCAGGGCCTCACCGTCGCGATCGGGCTGATCCTCGCCTATGGCGTCGCGCGCATCCTCATGCAGGCCTTCGCCCAGCTCCGCGATGCGGTCTTCGCCAAGGTCGCCTACCGGGCGGTGCGCGAGGTCGCGATCAAGACCTTCCGCCACATCCACGCCCTCAGCCTCCGCTTCCATCTGGAGAAGCGCACCGGCGGCCTCAACCGCGTCATCGAGCGCGGCACCAAGGGCATCGACACGCTGCTGTCGTTCTCGCTCTTCTCGATCTTCCCGACGCTGCTCGAACTCACGCTCGTCAGCATCATTCTGGTCGTCACCTTCGACATCTGGTTCGCGGTCGTCACCATCGCGACCATCGTTCTGTATGGCTGGTTTACGATCGTCGTCACCGAACGGCGCATCGCCATCCGCCGCACGATGAACGAAAGCGACACCGACGCGAACACCAAGGCGGTCGATAGCCTCATCAACTACGAGACGGTCAAATACTTCAACGCCGAGGAGCACGAGGCCCGCCGCTTCGGCAAGGCGATGGACGTCTATGCCCGCGCCTCCGAGAAGTCTCAGACCTCGCTGTCGTTCCTCAACACGGGGCAGGCCGTCATCATGGCGGTCGGCCTCACCATCGTCATGGCGCTCGCCGCCATCGGCATCGATCAGGGCCGCATGACGCTGGGCGATCTCGTCCTCGTCAACGGCTTCCTGGTTCAGCTCTACATGCCGCTGAACCTGCTCGGCACGGTCTATCGCGAGATCAACCAGGCTGTCATCGACATGGAGAAGATGTTCGATGTGCTCGACGTGCCGGCCGAAGTCGCCGACAAGCCCGGCGCCCCGGCGCTCGCCGTGTCGGGCGGCGAGATCGTCTTCGACAATGTCGTCTTCGCGTATGAACCGGAACGCACCATCCTGAAGGGTGTCAGCTTCAAGGTGCCGGCCGGCCACACCGTCGCCGTGGTTGGACCGTCCGGCGCCGGCAAATCGACGCTCTCCCGCATCCTCTACCGCTTCTACGACATCCAGTCCGGCCGCGTGACCATCGACGGTCAGGACATTCGCGACGTCACGCAGGAAAGCGTCCGCGCCCAGATCGGCATCGTCCCGCAGGATACGGTCCTCTTCAACGACACCGTCGCCTACAACATCCGCTACGGTCGCACCGGCGCGACCGACGCAGAGGTCGAACAGGCCGCCCGTCACGCCCAGATCGCCCCGTTCATCGCCAAGCTCCCGCACGGCTACGACGCGATGGTGGGCGAACGCGGCCTGAAGCTCTCCGGCGGCGAGAAGCAGCGCGTCGCCATCGCCCGCACCATTCTGAAGAACCCGCCGATCCTGCTGCTCGACGAGGCGACCAGCGCCCTCGACACCCATACCGAACGCGAAATCCAGCAGGCGCTGGAGGACATCTCGCGCAACCGCACCTCGCTCGTCATCGCCCACCGCCTCTCCACGGTCGTGGACGCCGACGAGATTCTCGTTCTGGCCGATGGCCAGATCGTCGAGCGCGGCCGCCACCCGGACCTGCTGGCGCAGGGCGGCGTCTATGCAGGCATGTGGAACCGCCAGCGCGAAGCGGCCGAAGCCCGCGACAAGCTGGTCGACGCCTTCGGCGAAGCCGACCCCATCGCCGATCTCGGCACAGCGGCGGCGCAGTAGGGCGCACCCGAAACGCTGTCCATGCCGGTGACACTCAGGAAGCGGCGTGCGGCTGACTGCGGCCCGTGCTACCACCACGCGATATTCGCCAGCCCCGTGAAGCCGCCATGACCCACATCGTCGCCATCGCCGGCAGTCTCCGCAAAGCCTCGCTCAATCTCGGCCTCGCCAGGGCTGCGCATGAACTCGCGCCCGATGGTCTCACCGTCGCCGTTCACACGCTGCATGGCATCCCGCTCTATGACGGCGATGCCGAGGCCGCGACGGGGCTCCCTGAATCTGTCGTGAAACTGAAGGACGCCATCGTCAAAGCCGATGGCGTCCTGCTCGTCACGCCCGAATACAACAACGGCATTCCAGGCGTCTTCAAGAACGCCATTGATTGGCTCTCGCGTCCATCGGATGACATCGGCCGGGTATTCGGCGACCGGCCGTTCGCGGTGATCGGCGCGTCGCCCGGCGGCTTCGGCACGATTCTCTCCCAGGACGCCTGGCTCCCGGTTCTCCGCACACTCGGCACACGCACATGGTTCGGCGGGCGGTTGATGGTCTCCCGCGCCGGCCAGGCTTTTGACCTCGAAGGCCGCCTCATCGACGAGCCCACGCGCGTCAGGCTCCGCGAATTCCTGAACGGCTTTGCGGCTTTCGCGAAGCCGCCGGCGAACTAGGATTATAAGCATCGTCCGCGCGTGCGCGGCGCAGGCGTCAGATTCTTTCCAGAATCTGCGCTTCCGAGCGGGTCTCCGCCTTGCGGCCCCGGATCATCAGGAAGCGGCCGGTATTGTCCGGGGCCGAGGGAATACGCCAGACGCCCTCGATCTCGTCGCCGCTCAGACGTCCGTCATAGATCACGGTATGCGATTGGCCGCCTGACCCGTCATAGGTCTTGGCGAAATTCACGCGCAGTCCGTCCACGCCGCCCTCCAGCGTCGCGCGCGTCGCGACGCTGCGGAAGAAGCGCCGCCGCATCGTCTCATGCACCGTGCCGGAAAGCGCGTCGCCTGTCTGGAACAGGATCGCGGTGAATGTGCTCTCCAGCTCCCCGGCCTGGGTATAGCTGTAGAGTCCGTCCCAGACCCCGGTGAGATCTGTCTGATCTGTCGTCATCGCAGTCAGGCCTTGTGGCCGTGCCGGCTTGGCTGCCGGCACGGCCAGACGGCGAATCCTATTTCGGCGTGATTTCCGAAACGGCGGCGGTGCCGTTCGCCTTGTTGAAGAGGCAGAGGACCATGGCGGACTGACCAGCCATGTGCGCCTGCGGGTACTCGCCGGTCAGCAGCAGGCCGTCGATACCGATGGAATCGTCATACATCACCAGCTGGCTGATCGCGGTGGGATTCTTCAGGCCGCTGGCCGCGCCGCAGGCGGCGACCACGGCGGCCTCATGCTCGCTCCACGCGTCCGGCGCCGAAGCGAAGGCGGGCGCGGCGAGGGCGGTGAGGGCGGCGAGAAGGGCGATACGCTTCATGGACTTGCTCCGTATCCGGCCTTCGTTGTGCGACAGGCCGACTGAGAATGGGGCGCACGATGGCGCACCAGGTTGAAAGGGTCTGCGTCGAAAACAGATGGCGGTGCGCCATCCTATCCATGCCTGAATGTGTTCCCCTCGCCAGACACTCCTGCTTTTCGTGTCGGGCGGCTGAATGCAAGGTGAACCAAGACGGCCCGCTCTATGGTGCTCATTCCGCCGGGGCGTGGCCCGCGCCATGCGCAGCGCTCTTGCTGCCGAAGCGTCGCTTCAGCCAGCGCCCAAAACGGAACAGCGCTCCACGTTCGCGCATCGCCTGCGGCAGCGCCAGCATGCAAGGCGTCACCATCAGCGTCAGCAGGCTCGCGAACAGCAGGCCCCACACGATGGCGGTCGACATCGGCACCCAGGGCGCGGCGTCGGGGCCGCCGATATGGACGGCACGCGCCCCGAAATCCACCTCGAACGCGAACATCATCGGCAGCAAGCCGGCGATGGCCGTCACCTTGGTCAGCAGAACCGGGCGGAAGCGCTGGGCGGCCGTGCGGGTCGCCGCCTCATACACGTCCATGCCCTGACGCCTCAGATGCTGGAACGTGTCCACGAACACGATGTTGTTGTTCACGATGATCCCGGCCAGCGCCACCACGCCGGTGCCCGTCATGATCAGCGAGAATTTCTGTCCCATGATCAGGATACCCAGCAGCACGCCGACGGTCGAGAACACCACCGCCGACAGCACGATCACCATGTGCCAGTAGCTGTTGAACTGCAGCAGCATGATCGCGCCGATCAGCAGCATGGTGGCGACCGCCGCCTGCCCCAGAAACGCGCCGGTCTCCTGCTCCTGCTCGTCGGACCCGCGGAACAGCACTTCGACGCTGCGGTCCAGGTCGGCCGTCTTCACCCAGTCGCGGATCTTCTGCACTTCAACGGTCGGCAGCGAAGCGTCGGCGGCGTTCGCCATCACGCGCAGCACCCGCTTGCCGTCCACGCGCACGACCTTGTTCACCTGCGGCTGCGGGGTCACGGTGATGAAGTTGGTGATCGGCACCATGCCATCGGCCGACGGCACGCGCAGATCCGACAGCGCCCCCAGCGAACGCTGGTCCAGCGGGAAGCGGACGCGGATGTCCACTTCGTCCGTCGCGTCGTTGGGACGGTATTCGCCGACCTTGATGCCCGCCGTCACCAGCTGCACCACCGCGCCGACATCGCTCACCGACGCGCCGAACTCGCCGGCCCGCGCGCGATCGATCTTCACCGCCCATTCGATGCCGGGCAGGGGGCGGGAATCATCCACGTCCTTCAGGCCGGGGGCCTTCGACATGAAGTCCTTCAGCTTCACGACCGCCGCGTTCAGCGCGTCGGGCGTATCGGATCGCAGCTCGACGTCGATATCCTTACCCTGGACCGGGCCGTTCACGACCTCACGGACCTCCACCTTCAGGCCGGGCACATCGCCGATCGCTTCGCGCAGTTCGGCGACGATGGCCTTGCCGTCCTTGCGCTGGCCCCATGGCATGAACTCGATATTGATCATGCCGATCGCGTCTTCCGGCAGCTGCTGGAAGCCGCCGCCGGTGATGCCGGTGACGGTATAGACGCCCTTCAGGCCGCCGACCGTCAGCACGCGCCGCTCCACTTCGGTCGTCAGCTCGCGCTTTTCCTCGGCCGAAAGATTGCCGCGCGCCGAGACGATCACGTTTACGAATTCGGGATCGCCGTCGACGAAGAATTCGCTGCCGTTGTTCTCGTAGTGGAATAGCGTGAAGACGCCGATCAGCATCGTCACGGCGCCTGCGATCACCCAGCCGGGCTTGTGAACGCGGCGCTGGATGAAGCGGGCATAGGCCCCGGTGATGCCGGGGATTTTGTCGATATTGCCTTCCTCCGATGCGGCGATGGCTTTCAGAGCCTCTTCGCCGCCGGGTGGGTGCTTGCCGAACTTCCCGCCGATCACCGGCAGGTAGATCATCGCCACGACGGTCGAGGCCGACAGCACCGCGATCAGGGTGATCGGGAAGTACGACATGAACTTGCCGGCGATCCCCGGCCAGAACAGCATCGGCGTGAAGGCGGCGATGGTCGCGGCGGCTGACGACACCACCGGCCAGAACATGCGCGTTCCGGCGATCCGGTAGGCCTCTTTCGGCTCCATGCCCTCGGCCATTTTCCGGTCTGCGAACTCCACGACGATGATCGCGCCGTCCACCAGCATGCCGACCGACAGGATCAGGCCGAACATCACCATCGAATTCAGCGTCAGGCCGCTGAAATACAGGAACGCGATGCCCAGGATGAACGAGGTCGGAATCGCGAAGCCGACCAGCAGGCCCGAGCGCAATCCCAGCGCCGCCACCACCACGATCATCACCAGCACCACCGCCAGGATCACCGCCTGCGTCAGACTGTTCAACGTGCGCTTGATCCAGACGGATGCGTCCTGCGTGTAATCGACCGTCAGCCCCGGCGGCCAGGTCTTCGCCTCTTCCTCGACCAGGTGCTTGGCGGCGGTGATGGTGTCCATCACGTTCGCGCCCGTCCGCTTCACGACCTCCAGCGACACGGCCGGTTTGCCGTTGAACCGGGCGAAGCGGTCGGCGTCCACGAAGGTGCGGCGGATATCCGCCACATCGCCCAGCGTCACCACCGTGCCTTCCGAAACCTTGATCGGAAGGTTCAGAACATCCTCGCGGTTCTCGATCAGGCCCGGCACCTTCACCGCGAACCGCCCCAGCCCGGTGTCCAGAGACCCCGCCGGCACGAGCTGGTTGTTGCGTGTCACCGCATTGAAGAACTGGGTCAGCGAGACGCCATAGCTTTCCAGCTTGGACGGATCGATCACGATCTCCAGCAAATCGTCGCGCGTGCCGGAAATATCCGCTGAAAGCACGTTCGGCAGGGCTTCCAGCCGTTCTTCCAGCCGCTCGGCGATCTTGAATAGAACCCGGTCCGGCACATCGCCCGAAAGCACCATCGTGATCGACGGGTTCATCGCGGTCGACGCTTCCTGGACGATCGGCTCCTTGGTGTCCGAAGGCAGCTCGGCCTTGGCCATGTCCACCTTCTCGCGGACCTGCCGGATCGCCTTTTCGCTGTCGAAGTTCACATCGAACTCAAGCCCGATATTCACCGCGCCCAGAACGGTCGTGGTGGTGATCTTCTTCAGGCCCTCGATGGTGCGCAGTTGCGTCTCCATCGGGCGCGCGAGCAGCCGCTCGCCGTCCTCCGGGCTGATGCCGGGATGGATGATGGTGATGTTCACGAACGGAAACTGGATATCCGGGTCGGCTTCCCGCGGGATCGCGGTATAGGCCATGAACCCGATCAGCAGCGTCGCCGCGATCATCGCATAGACGAGTCGGGCGTTCGTCACCGCCCATGTCACGATGCCGGTCATGGCGCGGCGTCCCTAATTGGCGCTGGAGGCGGGGGCGGGTGCGGCGGAGCCGTCGGCCGTCACCGGCTGCTCCTCGACCGCGTTCACGCTCTCGCCGTCTTTCACGTATTCCTGACCGACCGTCACGACGACCGCAGGCTCGGGCAATCCGGCCACCCAGATCCCATCCTTGTTGTCGGCGACGATGGCGACCGGCACGAACCGCACCTTGCCCGCCTCGACCACTTTGACGCCCACGACCCCCGCTTCGTTCAGCGACAGAACGGCAGGCGACAGGCGGATGGCCTGCATCTCTTGCGACTTGATGCGGATTTCGGCGGTGACGCCGTCCCGCAGCTTCAGCTCCGGGTTCGGCACCGTCAGTTCCAGCCGGAAGGTCCGCGTCGCCGTATCGGCCGCATTCGCCACGAATGTCACCGTGCCTTCGACGGTCTCGCCCGTCACCATCCTGGCGGTGCCGGGCGTGCCGGGGGCGACCTGACCGATCTGAGCCTCCGACACCGCGCCCACGACGTGGAACGGGTCGGCCCCGACCACCCAGGCGCAGGGCGAGCCGGGCGTCATATAGTCGCCGACCTGCACGAAGCGGTTATTGACCACCCCATCGAACGGCGCCCGCATGACCGTGTAGGACAGCTGCTGCTCCATCGCCCGGATATTGGCCTCGGCGGCCTCGAACGCGGCCTGGGCCGCCAGCGTCTGGGTCTCGGACCGGTGGCCCTTCTTCTCCAGCGCAACCGCGGCGTCATATTCCGCCTTGGCCTGACGCAGCTGCGCCCTGGCCTGATCGAGTTGCGCCTGGCGGGCGCCCACATCCAGTTCGCAGATCGGATCGCCGGCCTTCACGCGCTGACCCTTCTGGCCCGGCACTCTGGCGACCCGCCCGGAGGTTTCGGCCTTGATCTGGACCTTCAGCTCGGCCTCCGTGCGGCCGCGCAGCGAAAGTTCCGCGGCATGCGGCTCGTTATGGAAGGTCCGTACCCGCACCGACGTCAGGCCCGCCGCGCCGCGATCGGCCAGCGGGCCGTGTTGCTCCGGGTCGTGCTCCGACCCGCCGAAAACGCCGGTCAGGATCCACAGCGTGGCGGCGATCAGCATCGCGCCGGCGGCCAGATACGACGAGGGGACGTTCTTGAGGAAAGACATGAGCTACTCCACCGCCCCGATAGCGGCTTGCGTGGAAGACGTTTGAACGGGCGCCCTGCCGACAGGCGGGCGCGAAAGCGTGGCGGCCTCGACTTCGGCGCGATGCCGCTGCAGGAAATCCAAGCCGGCGCGAAGGGTCGCGGTGCCAAGGCCGTTGACGAAGCGTTCCCCGGCGCCCCCGGAACATGTGCCGGTCATCTCGTCGATCAGACGGATCTTCATGCTCCAGTTTTCGATCTGGTGGTCGATCATCGCCCGCACACGCTCAGGTGGCAGATCGTCGGCGAACAACATCGCGAACAGAAACGGCGATCGGTATTTCTCGTCGGGCAACGGGCCGGCCAGCACCTTCAGGAAATGGGCGCGGCCGGCTGCGGTGATGGCATAGAGCTTCTTGTCCCGTCGGCCGTTGCCCTCGTTCCGGACGATGACGTTGCCCTCCTCGGCGAGGCGGGCGAGGGCGGGGTAGATCGAGCCGAACGAGGCCTCGTACAGGCCGGTCGCTGAGCCGCGCTCCAGCTCCTTCTTGATGTCATATCCGCTGGCTTCGCGGCCCATCAGAGCGGCCAGGCACAGCATCTTCACGTCGAGCATTACCGCGCCGGATGTATCGTTTCGATATAGCGGACTGCGATATTTCCGTGCTGCGAAAAAGACAAGTGACGACTGACCAGTATGATTTGAAAGACGGTATCCGGGTGCGCACCCGGCGATACGGCATCCGCCGCGACCGGTCACGCGACCCGAATCTCCGCCTCAAGATTCCACGCCAAGTCTTTGAATCGATTCAGCGACTTAGCGAGCAGGAGCGATGGCTGAAGCTGCCCGTTTCGCGCGAACAGGATTCACTCCTGATTCACTTTCTGAAGAAAAAGGCGGCGTTCGGTCGGGCCTGCGCCCGGCCGGGCGTGACATTCAGGCCACCCCGGGCCTTCGGCCTGCATCTGTCATGGGAACGTCATTTCAACGTCATCGGCACGTTATCCCCGACGCCCAAAAGCCGCCCCGCAGGAACGAGTCCGCAAGGCTGCGGACCGAAGGGGGTAGTATGAAACTGAAGATGACTATGCTGGCTTGCACGGCGCTGACCGCCGCTGCGCTGGCGACGCCCGCGTTCGCGAAGGGCGACACCGTCACCATGACGCGCCAGCAGTACGAGGCGATTATGAGCCGCCTCGAAAAGCTGGAAAAAGGCAACGCGCCCGCCGGTGGCGACGCCAATCTGGAACAGCGCGTCCAGGATCTCGAAATCAGCCAGGGCGCCAAGATCAGCGCGCTTCAGCAGCGCGCCGACGCCGTGCAGCTCAGCTTCGACAACGCCCGTCCGGTGATCACCACCGGCGACGGCCGCTTCTCGATGGCCTTCCGCGGCCGCTTCCATTTCGACGCCGGCACCTACTCGCAGTCGCCTGGGGTGGACGTTCCGTTCTCGGTCGATGGCCAGAACGTGCGCGATCTCGGTTCGGGCTCCTATTTCCGCCGCGCCCAGTTCGGCGTGGAAGGCAAGTTCTTCCGCGATTTCGACTATGAAATGCGCTTCAATTTCGGCGGCTCGGAAGTCGAAGACGCCGGCACGATCAACATCATGCGTGTCGCCTACAACCCGACCCCGCAGATCCGCCTGAATGTCGGCGCGATCCAGCCGACCTTCACGCTGGACGATTCGACCTCGTCCAACGAGATCACCTTCCTCGAGCGTGCTGCCGTCGTGAACGCCCTTATCGGCGAATTCGGCGGTTCCGACTCGCGCAAGGGCATTGAGGCCACCTACCTCAAGCAGGGCGACAGCATGGATTTCATGGTCAACGTCGCCTACACGACCTCGACCATCGGCTCCCGCAACGCCAATGCCGACGACCGCGACCATCTGCTCGGCCGCATCGCCGCCCGCGTTTACAAGGATGCCGATTGGGACGTCCATCTGGGCGCCAACGCCGCCACCATCCTCTCGATGGGCGGCGTCGATCGCACCAGCAACGCGCCGCTTCTGTCCGCCCGCAACCTCAACTTCCGCGACCGTCCGGAACTGCGCGTCGCCGGCGAGCGTCTGGTCGCCAC
>JAPUEF010000164.1:0-5209 GCA_027492655.1 Alphaproteobacteria bacterium
GGATGTACACCTCGGGATGGCCGAAGAACCAGAACAGGTGCTGGAACAGGATCGGGTCGCCGCCGTTGGCCGGATCGAAGAAGGCCGTGCCGAAGTTGCGATCCGTCAGCAGCATGGTGATCGCGCCGGCGAGCACGGGCAGCGACAGCACGAGCAGGAAGGCGGTGACCAGCATCGACCAGGCGAAGAGCGGCATCTTGTGCAGCGTCATGCCCGGCGCGCGCATGTTGAAGATGGTGGTGATGAAGTTGATCGCGCCGAGGATCGACGACGCGCCGGCGATATGCAGCGAAAGGATCGCCAGATCCATCGCCGGACCGGGCGAGCCGGAGGTGGAGAGCGGCGGATAGATGGTCCAGCCGCCGCCGACGCCGTGGCCGCCGCTATCGCCATCGACGAACATCGACAGGCACAGCAGCGCGAAGGCGAAAGGCAGCAGCCAGAACGAGATGTTGTTCATGCGCGGGAAGGCCATGTCCGGCGCGCCGATCATCAGCGGCACGAACCAGTTGCCGAACCCGCCGATCATCGCCGGCATCACCATGAAGAAGATCATGATGAGCGCGTGGGCGGTGACGAACACGTTGAACAGGTGCACGTCGCCGAACCACTGAAGCCCCGGCTCCTGCAGCTCCATGCGCATGGCGACCGACAGCGCGCCGCCGATGATCCCCGCGATGACCGCGAAGATCAGGTACATCGTGCCGATGTCCTTGTGGTTCGTCGAATAGAGGAACCGGCCCAGACCCTTCGGCGTGTGCGAATGATCGTCGTGGTGGTCGTGGTCGGCGTGGAGATCGACGGCTTTTGCGGCGGCCATGAACTTTTACCCCGTCAGGGAAATCTAAAAACGGTTCGGATCAGCGAAGGGCGGCGGTCTTATCGGCCGGCGCGGGGGCGATACCCGCCTGCGCCTGCTGCTCGGCCACCCAGGTTGCGTATTCGTCCTTGGTCACGACCTTCACCCCGATGGGCATGAAGGCGTGACGCGCGCCGCAAAGCTCGGAGCACTGGCCGTAATAGATGCCGGGCTCCGGCACCTCGAACCACAATTCGTTCAGACGGCCCGGCACGGCGTCGATCTTCACGCCGAACGCCGGAAGCGCCCAGGAGTGGATCACCGCGTCGGCGGTGACGATCAGGCGGACCTTGGTGTCTTCCGGCACGACCACGAAATTGTCGACCGCCAGCAGGCGCGGCTGGCCCGCCGCGGCGGCCTGATCGTCCGGCAGCATGTTGGCGTCGAACGTGAAATTGCCGTTATCGGGATATTCGTAGGTCCAGTACCACTGCTTGCCGATCGCCTTGATCGTCAGCTGGATGTCGGAGGGGATTTTCTCGTTGGCGTAGAGCAGCTTGAACGAGGGAATGGCGATGACCACCAGGATCAGCACCGGCACCACGGTCCAGACCACTTCGATCAGCGTATTGTGTGTGGTGCGCGAGGGGGTCGGGTTCGACCGGCGGTTGTAGCGGATCACCACCCAGATCAGCAGAACGAGAACGAACACCGTCACCGCGACGATGATGTACAGCAGCATCTCGTGGAACGAATGGATCGATTCCATCTTCGTGGTCGCGGCCTGCTGGAGGTCGATGCCCCAGGCATGCGGCTGGCCGGTCGGCGGCTGCTGCGCCAGCGCCAAGGGGGATCCCAGCAGCGCCGCCGTCAGAACGGCGAGTTTCCCGAAAGCTTTGACCATGAGACGACCCTGCTGCCCCAATTCGAAACTCTTCCATACGCGCGTAAACACGTATGAGGCCGCACGCCCCGGGCGCGACCCTTCGCGGAGGGCATAACAAGGGTCGCAGGCAATTTCCAGCCGCGTTTCATGGTCTTTTGCACGGTGTCGCTGCGGAAGCCCGCGCGGCTTGCGATAGGCTCTCAAGAGGCCCACATTGAACCTTCAACCCTGAAAATCCGGGACCGGACATGAGCGCCATCGCCGACCGCCTGTTCTTTAGCCAAGCCGATATGGACCCTTCGCGCGTCCGCAAGCTGGTGGACGGCACCCTGACGGGGGCCGACGATGGCGAGCTGTTCCTCGAATACCGCGAATCGGAAGGGTTTTCCTTCGATGACGGCCGCCTGAAGGCGGCGACCTTCGACTCGGCCCAGGGCTTCGGCCTGCGCTGCGTCGCGGGCGAGGCGACCGGCTACGCCCATGCGACGGAACTGTCCG
Organism: Alphaproteobacteria bacterium; assembly: GCA_027492655.1. Classification (GTDB taxonomy): domain Bacteria; phylum Pseudomonadota; class Alphaproteobacteria; order Micropepsales; family Micropepsaceae; genus JADZAI01. The sequence goes on from JAPUEF010000164.1 coordinate 2,184, forward strand.
AAGCGGCGATCGCCCGCGCCGCCGATGCGGCGGGCAGCGTCCGCTCGGGCCTTGGCGGGCGCGCCGCCGAAGGACCGGCCCGCACCAATCGCCGCCTCTATGACGATTCCAACCCGCTGACCGCCATCCCCTTCGACGTGAAGACCACGCTGCTGGCGGAAATCGACGCCTATGCCCGCGCCCGCGACCCGCGCGTGAAGCAGGTGTCGTGCTCGCTCTACGGCGAGTGGCAGGTCGTGCATATCGTGCGCGCGGGCGGCGAGACGGTCAGCGATGTGCGGCCGCTGGTGCGCCTCAACGTCTCGGTCGTGGTCGAGCATGCCGGGCGGCAGGAAAGCGGCAGCTACGGCGTCGGCGGCCGCGAAGGCTATGCCGTCTTCATCGATCCCGCCGCATGGCGCGGCTATGTCGACGAGGCGCTGCGCCAGGCCCTGACCAATCTCGACGCGGTCCCCGCGCCGGCCGGCGAGATGCAGGTGGTGCTGGGGCCGGGCTGGCCGGGCATCCTGCTGCACGAGGCCATCGGCCATGGCCTCGAAGGCGACTTCAACCGCAAGAAAACCTCGGCCTTCGCCGGGCTGCTGGGCCAGCGCGTCGCCGCGCCGGGCGTGACGGTGGTGGACGACGGCTCCATCGACAAGCGCCGCGGCTCGCTCAGCGTCGATGACGAAGGCACCCCGACCAACCGCACCACCCTCATCGAGGACGGCATTCTGGTGGGCTATCTGCAGGACCGCCAGAACGCCCGGCTGATGGGCGTCGCGCCCACCGGCAACGGCCGCCGCCAGTCCTACGCGCACCCCATCCTGCCGCGCATGACCAACACGCTGATGCTGGGCGGCGACAAGAGCCCGGACGAGGTGATCAGGGCGGCGAAGAACGGCATCTATGCCGTGAATTTCGGCGGCGGCCAGGTGGACATCACGAACGGCAAGTTCGTGTTCTCGTGCACCGAGGCCTACCGCATCGAGGACGGCAGGATCGGCGCGCCGATCAAGGGCGCGACGCTGATCGGCAACGGCGCGGACGCCCTCACCAAAGTGCGCATGGTCGCCAACGACTTCGCGATGGACCCCGGCATCGGCACCTGCGGCAAGGGCGGACAGGGCGTGCCGGTGGGCGTCGGCCAGCCGACCATGCTGATCGAAGGCCTGACCGTCGGCGGCACGGCGGCGGCCTGAGGCCCGGCGTCCGGAACGGACGGTCCTATCCTTCGCGCGGCATGCTGATTGCTTCTTTACCCTTCGGCGCGTTCGAGACGCCGCGAAGAGGCCCATATTGGCACAGGAGAGGCTGCGTTTCGGCGTGCTCGACGGCTGGCGCGGCATCTGCGCGGTGCTGGTCGCGCTTTACCATCTGAACGTCGCCAGCGTGCTCCTCGACAACGGCTTCGTTCGCCATTCCTACCTGTTCGTCGATTTCTTCTTCGTCCTCAGCGGCTTCGTCATCACCCACACCTATTGGGGCCGCATCGACGACGGCGATGACACCGCCGATTTCGCGATCCGCCGTTTCGCGCGCGTCTGGCCGCTGCACGCCGCGCTGCTGCTCGCCTTCGTCGCCGTCGAGGCGCTGAAAGCGGCGGCGACGGCCGGCGGCGTGATGAGCTTTCCCACGGCGCCATTCACCGGCCCCAACGCGCTCGATGCCATCGGCCTGAACCTGACGATGCAGCAAGCCTTCGGCCTGAGCGACGGCACGAGCTGGAATTTCCCCAGCTGGAGCATCGCCGCCGAATTCTGGACTTATCTCGTCTTCGCCGTGCTGGCTTGGTTCGCGATGGGCGGGCAGATCCGGCGAGCGGGCGCGATCGCGCTCGCTGCGGCGATCGTGGGCCTCAGCTTCGCCGTTCTCATCGTCTATTCTCCACGCGGCATGGACGCGACTTACGATTTCGGCTTCGTGCGCTGTCTCTATGGCTTCTTCATAGGGCACTTCACCTATCGTCTGTGGCGGCGCGCGCGTGGTCGCGGCTCTCTTCCGCCCGCCGTCGAGATCGCCGCGCTGGGCGTCGCGATCCTGTTCGTACCGCTGGCCGGCGGCACGCCCGCCGCTCTTTTCGCGCCGCTGGTATTCGCGGGTGTCGTGTTCGTCTTCGCATTCGAGGCTGGCCCGGCCTCGCGGCTGATGCGGACGAAAGCGGTGACGTGGCTCGGCGAGCGCTCCTACTCGATCTACATGGTCCACGCCTTCGTCGCGGTGAACCTGGTCGGGCGGCCGGCGCAGATCGCTGAGAAGCTGACGGGCATCAAGCTGTTCCTGGAGCAGTCATCCGCCACGGGATTGAAAATGCTCGCCCCGCCCTTCGGCGAGATCGGCGCGCTGACGGTCATCGCGCTCTACATCGCCATCGTGCTGGCCGTCGCAGCGCTGACCTATCGCTTCATCGAAATTCCGGCGCAGCGACTGATCTTGCAAAGCCGCAAGCGCGCTGCGGCGCAGGCGGCCGCACAGGCGGCATCGAATGGCTTGTACCGGCCCGCCGGTACGTGAGGCGGCGCGGCGCGCCGGCTCAGGCGTCTTTTTTCGGCAGCAGGCCCAGGCGCTTGCCGATGATCCTGTCCAGGCGGCGCTTGGGCAGGAGCTTCATCATCATGTGCTCGACCTTCGAGGGGACGATCGCGTAGCGGACCTTGCGGTTGGGAAGGGTGAGCGAATCCGCGATCAGCGCGCCGACCTTTTCCGGCTTCAGGCCCTTGCGGCCGAGATCGAGCATATAGGCCTTCACCCTGGCCAGCGGCGCGGCGTAGTCGGTGTTGTCGAAGGGCGCGGTATTCACCTCGTTCGCCTTGTCCCAGATCGGCGTCGCGATAGCGCCGGGGCCGATGACGATCACGTCGATGCCGTAGAGCAGAAGCTCGCGGCGCAGCGCCTCGGACAAGCCTTCCAGCGCGAATTTCGAGGCGCTGTAGGGGCCGACGAAGGGCGAGGCGTTCTGCCCGCCGACCGACGAGATCATCACGATGCGGCCGGGGGCGCCCGTGAGCGCGGGGGGCGGTGCCAGCCCCCGCGGCAAGGCCGGGGGC
>JAPUEF010000164.1:5219-12810 GCA_027492655.1 Alphaproteobacteria bacterium
CGCCTTTCAGCGCGCGGTCCTGTCCCAGCAGCGGCGCGAAGGCCTGGGTCACGAGAAGCTGGCCGGTGACGTTCACCTCCAGCTGCCTGCGGAATTCCTCGACCGGCATGTGGAGCAGCGGCCCCGCCACCGCGATGCCGGCATTGTTGACGAGGCCGGCCAGAGTCTCGCCTTCCAGGGCCGTGCGCACCTCGGCGGCGGCGCGTGCGATGGAAGCCTCGTCCGTCACGTCGAAAAGCAGCGGCGTGTAGTTCGCGCCGAGTTCGGCCTTCCCCCGCTCGCCGTCCGCCTGTTTGCGGACCGAGCCGAAAACCCTGTGTCCGCGCGCGATCAGCTCTTTGGTGGCGGCGTGGCCGATACCTGTGCTGGAGCCGGTGACGACGAAGCTGCGCATGATGTCTCCCAGAGTTTCGCGTCTTTTACCGCGCCGGCGCGCGGGCAACCAGCGCGCCGCACTTGAGCCTCAATTCAGCGGCGATGATGGCGGATGGGGACGATGCGCCTGTTCAGCCTGGTCAGCGCGGCGGTGTTCGTGGCGGCGTTGAGCGCCGTCTGGCTGACGCCGCAATCTTCGCCGCCCCCGCCGCCTGCGATGGATGAGGCCGCCGACGCCCTGCCCGCGCCGCCGGCTCCGCGACGGCCGTTGTCGGTGCGCTTGAAGGCGGCGGGCTTTGAACAGGGCCAGCCGGTGTTCCTGCGCCTATTCAAGGACGAGCGCGTGCTGGAGGTCTGGATCGGGGACGGCGCGCGCTATCGCCTGTTCGAGACCTGGCCGATCTGCTTCTTCTCGGGTCGGCTGGGGCCGAAGCTGAAGGAAGGCGACGGGCAGGCGCCCGAAGGCTTCTATGAGGTCGGGCGGGCGCAGCTGAATCCCAACAGCGCGTATCACCTCGCCTTCAATCTCGGCTATCCGAACGCCTATGACCGGGCGCATGGCCGCACCGGCGCGCATCTGATGGTGCACGGGGCCTGCGTCTCCATCGGCTGCTATGCGATGACCGATGCGGGAATCGAGGAAATCTACGGCCTCGTCGCCGCGGCGCTGGAACGCGGCCAGCCCAGCGTCGGCGTCCATATCTTCCCGTTCCGCATGAGCGCGGCGGCGCTGGCCGCACATGCGGGCGGACCATGGGACGAGTTCTGGGCGAACCTCAAGGAAGGCTATGACGCCTTCGAGACGCTCCGCCGGCCGCCGGCGGTTCATGTCTGCGAGGGACGCTATGCCTTCGATGCGGCGGGGACCGGATGCCCGCGCGTTCTGTCGTGGTGAAAGCCCGGCACGGCCGTGACGCGGTGCGTCAGTAGGCGTAGTCGGCGAACACCCGCGATACGTCGCCGTTCCATTCGGTGCGGTATTTGCGCAGGAGCTCGTCGGCGCGGGTCTCGTTGCGGTCGAGGATGATGCGCAGCGTCTGGAGGAAACCGTCCTCCGACGCGCCGCCGCCATCCAGCGCCGCGCGCGATTTGAGGCCGGCCGCAGCGATCTCCAGCATATGCGCTGCGTAGTGCTTGAGCGTGCGGTTGCGGAAGGGCGTCTTCAGGCCCAGCACCGGCGCGGCATGGCGCAGCGCCACGCGCTCTTCCTGCGTCCAGTCCCTGACCAGATCCCAGGCGGCATCGAGGCCCGTTGAATTGTAGAGCACGCCGACCCAGAGCGCCGGCAGCGCGCAGAGCGATTTCCACGGCCCGCCATCGGCCCCGCGCATCTCGATATATTTCTTCAGCCGCACTTCCGGGAAGATCGTGGTGAGGTGATCGGCCCAGTCGCTTAAGGTCGGCTTCTCGCCGGGGAGCGCGGGCAATTTGCCGTCGAGGAAGTCGCGGAAGGACTGCCCGCTGGCGTCGATATATTTGCCGTCGCGATAGACGAAATACATCGGCACATCGAGCGCGTAATCGACGTAACGCTCGAAGCCGAAGCCGTCCTCGAACACGAAGGGCAGCATGCCCGAGCGCGCATTGTCGGTGTCGGTCCAGACCTGCGAGCGATAGGAAAGGAAGCCGTTGGGCCGGCCCTCGCGGAAGGGCGAGTTGGCGAACAGCGCCGTCGCGACGGGCTGCAGCGCAAAGGCGACGCGCAGCTTCCGGACCATGTCGGCCTCGTCCGCGAAATCGAGATTCACCTGCACGGTGCAGGTGCGCAGCATCATGTCGAGGCCATAGCCGCCGACCTTGGGCATATAGGACCGCATGATGTTGTAGCGGCCCTTGGGCATCACCGGCGTCTGTTCGCGGGTGGCGGTGGGGTGAAAGCCGAGGCCGAGAAACCCGAGACCGAGTTCGGAGGCGACCTCGCGCACCTGCTCCAGATGCAGGTTCACCTCGGCGCAGGTCTCGTGAATGGTCTTCAGCGGCGCGCCGGACAACTCGAACTGGCCGCCGGGCTCAAGGCTGATCGCGCCCATGCCGTGCTTGAGGCCGATGATCGTCTCGCCTTCATAGACGCCTTCCCAGCCGAACCGCTTCATGCCTTCCAGCAGCGCGCGGATGCCGTTCTCGCCCTCATAGGCGGGCGAGGCATGCGTATCGAGGCGGAAGCCGAATTTCTCGTGCTCGGTGCCGATGCGCCAGTCGGCCTTGGGCTTGGAGCCGGATTCGAGAAAGCCTGCGAGCTGATCGCGGCTTTCGATCAGGCCTCCGCCCTGCTGCGGTACCGACATACATCCCCCTTCGCAGCGACCTTATCGACCGTCTGCTACCCACAAGCAGTGAACATATCGTTCTTCATTCACGCCGGTTCAAGCACTTCGCCACCGCCCCGCCGCATTTGCCGTTAGGCTGCGCCCGCCACGGGAGCGATTCATGCAGTTCATTACGGGATTTGCGGCGGTTTTTCTGGGTTTGGGCGCGGCCTCAGCCGCCTCCGTCACCGCCGACAAGGGTAATATCGTCGTCACCGACGAGGCCGGACAGCGGCGCCAGCTGACCGCGGAGGGACGCGACAGCGAGCCGGTGCTCGCGCCCGACGGCAGGACGGTCGCTTTTACCCGCACGCCGTCCGGCGCACCGTCGCTGGATGCCTGCTCGGCCACCGGCGAGGCGGTGCCGCAGACCGAGTTGTGGCTGATCGGCACGGATGGCGGCGGCGCGAAGCGTCTGGCGCAGGCCCACGAAGCCGACGACATGACCGCCATCGTCTGCGACTTCATGAACAAGCAGTTCGATATCGCCGGCACGCGGCTTTATTACGAGACGCGGGCTTGGACGACCTCGAACGCGATCCGCTATGTCGATCCGAAATCCGGCAAGGACGCCTTCTTCGCGCCCGGCAATTCGCTGATGGTCGTCACCTGCGCAGGCAGCCCGTATGCCGACCATATCGTGGCCGCGCAGCACCGCTATTTCGTGCTGGGCGGCAGCTATGACTGGTTCTGGCTGTTCGATCCCACGGGCAAGGAAGTCGGCCCGTTCGGCGAGGAGCCGCCTTCGACCGCTGAATTCTGCGACGAATAGATCAGCCGCGCGCCGCCTGAAGCACCGCCAGCGCGGCCAATGCGGCCGTGTCGGCGCGCAGGATACGCGCGCCCAACGATACCGGCACGCATTGCGGCACCGCGCGGATCGCTTCGCGCTCGTCCGGGGTGAAGCCGCCTTCCGGGCCGGAAAGAACCGCCGCCCTCGTCAGTTCGCGCCCGGCCAGCGCCTGAAGCATCGCCGCCGCCCCGCCCTCGTCGCAATAGATCAGCAGCCGGTCTTCCGGCCAGCCCGCCAGCAGCGCGGCCAGCGATTGCGGCTCGTGGCAGACCGGCACGTCCAGCCGATCCGACTGCTCCGCCGCCTCGACCGCGTTCGCGTGCATGCGACCGACATTGACGCGCGACACGATGGTGCGGCGGGTGATGGTCGGGCGCAGTTCGGTCGCGCCCAGCTCGGTCGCCTTCTGCGCGACGTTGTCGGCGGGGGCCTTTTTGATCGGCGCGAAGCACAGCCAGAGATCGCCCGACCCCGCCTGCGCCCGCGTCCGGCGCTGCGGCGTCACCATCGCCCGCCGCTTCGACGACAGATCCAGGGTCGCGCGCCATTCGCCGTCGCGGCCGTTGAACAGCTGGACCGCATCGCCGGACGCGGCGCGCATGACATGGCGCAGATAGTGATCCTGCCCCTCGTTCAGCGCGAACGAGACGGCGGCCTCCAGCGGCAGCTCGACAAACAGCCGCACCTTGCCGCCGGGTTCGGTGAGGTCCGCTTCGTCCGACACGCGCATCCGCCTTTCGCTTCGATCCCAAGCGGCTATACAGGCGCGTGCGTGGCCCCGGTCAAGGGCGGCCGAGGACGATATGGCGATTGGATCGAAACCCGCCGACGCGGTGCGGAAAAGCTGGGTGGAGCGGATGCCGGCGGCGGCGCAGCCTTATCTGAGGCTGGCCCGCTTCGACCGGCCGATCGGCTTCTGGCTGCTGTTCTGGCCCTGCGCCTTCGGGCTGACGCTGGGATCGCACGGCCTGCATGTGCCGGTGTCGCGCCTGCTGTTCTACGCGCTGCTGTTCGCGATCGGCGCGATCGCGATGCGGGCGGCGGGGTGCGTGTGGAACGACATCACTGACCGCGACATCGACGCCAGGGTCGCGCGCACGCGCGGGCGGCCTTTGCCATCGGGCGCGGTCAGCGTGCGCGCGGCGGCGGTCTTTCTCGTCGTGCTGGCGCTGATCGGGCTTGCGGTTCTGCTGCAGTTCAACCGCTTCACCGTGCTGCTGGGGCTGGCCTCGCTGATCCCGGTCGCGGTCTATCCCTTTATGAAGCGCATCACGCACTGGCCGCAGGCGGTGCTGGGCATCGCGTTCAACTGGGGCGCGCTGATGGGCTGGGCGGCGATCCATGGCGATCTGGCGATCCCGCCTTACCTGCTGTTCGTCGGCTGCATCGCGTGGACCATCGGCTACGACACGATCTACGCCCACCAGGACAAGGAAGACGACGCCATCGTCGGGGTGAAATCGACCGCGCTGATGTTCGGCGCGGCGACCAAGCCCATGCTGTGGCTGCTCTATGGCGGCGCGATCGTGTGCTGGACCCTCGCCGGGCTGCAGCTGAAGCTGCATCAGGCTTACTATATCGGCCTCGCCGTTCTGGCGTTCCAGCTAGCCGGGCAGATCACCCGCGTGAAGCTGGATAACGCAACGTCATGCCTCAGCGTGTTCCGCTCCAACCGCGAGGCCGGCGCGATCCTGTTTCTCAGCCTGCTGGCCGGCGTGGCGCTGGAGCGCTCGGTGATGGACCAGTTCACGTTCTGAGATTAGTTTTACGGCCATGGGCGTCTATCACCGCGTCAAGGCAAACGATCTCTTCACGCCGGAAGAGCTTGAGCGCATCCGTCATCCCTCGGATGCGCTGGGACTTCTGTGCGTGCTGCATGCGTGGGGCGTGATCGCCGCCGCGATGGCGCTGACGGCGTGGCAGTGGTGGCTTGCGCCCTTGTCGTTCGTGATCATCGGCTCGCGCCAGCTCGGCCTCGCGATCCTGATGCACGACGCCGCTCATGGCATTCTGACGAAGTCGAAACGGCTGAACGATTTTCTCGGCCAATGGCTGCTGGCCTATCCGGGCTTCACCGATCTGATCCCCTACCGCGTCTATCATCTGAAGCATCACCGCAGCACGCAGCAGCCCGACGATCCCGATCTCGAACTCTCGAAGCACTTCCCGATCACCCGCGAGAGCTTCCGCCGCAAGCTGATCCGCGACATCACCGGCCAGACCGGCTACCAGCAGCGCAGATCGTCGTTCGCCAACGCCTTCAAACGCCGCCGCTGGGCGATGCTGTCGGGCTGGCTGCTGACGAACGCCGCGATTCTGGGGGCGTGCGTCGCGACCGGATTCTGGTGGCTTTATCCCGTGCTGTGGCTGGGGCCGCTGCTGACCTGGTTCCAGGTGATCGTCCGGGTACGGAACATCGCGGAGCATGCCTGCGTGCCCGACAATGACGATCCCTATCGCAATGCCCGCACCACCATCGCCAACCCTCTGGCCCGCGCCCTGCTCGCGCCTTACTGGGTGAACTATCACGTCGAGCATCATCTGCTGTTCTGGGTGCCGTGCTATCGCCTTCCGCTGATGCACCGCCTGCTGAAAGCGAAGGGCGTCACGGCGCGTATGGAGGTGCGGCCCGGCTATCTGGATGTGATCCGTCAGGCGACCTCGCGCGCGCCGGGGTCGGGCGGCATCCAGGGCGGGCGCGGCCTGCGCCGCCGCGAGGACGCCGCAGCGCCGGCCATCGACATTCCCGCCACCTCGTGAGCGACGCGATCCGCGCCTTCATCGCGGCCAATACGGATTGGTCGGCGCCGCCGCACACGCCGGAAATCCGCCTGCGGCTTGCCAGCGAGATTTATCCGATCTGGCGGATGAGCGAAGAGGCGCTCGCCGAACAAGGCGTGCCGCCGCCCTTCTGGGCTTTCGCCTGGGCGGGCGGACAGGCGTTGGCGCGCTATCTGCTCGATCATCCAGGCCTCGTGGCCGCCAGATCGGTGCTGGATTGCGGCAGCGGCTCGGGCCTTTGCGCCATCGCCGCCATGATGTCGGGCGCGGCCCGCGTGACGGCCAGCGACATCGACCCTTATGCCGTCGAAGCGATCGCCATGAACGCCGCCGAAGCCGGGGTCGCCATCGCGGCGACGACCGACGATCTTATCGGCGTCGATGCGGGCTGGGACGTCGTGCTGATCGGCGACCTCTTCTATGAGAAGCCGCTGGCCAAGCGGGTCGAAGCCTGGGGCCGCGCCCTCGCGCGGCGCGGGGCGCTGGTGCTGGCCGGCGATCCGGGGCGTTCGTATTTGCCCAAACACGGCCTTGAACGTCTCGCGCTCTATGAGGTCGCCACCACGCGCGAGCTGGAAGACCGCGAGGTGCGGCGCACCGCCGTCTATCGCCTGACGCCCTGAGCGGCGTTAAATCCCGCCATCGCAAGGGAGATTCGGCATGCTGACCACGCATATGCAGGTTTTCGCGCTTTACGGCGCGCTCAACGGCCTGATCATCCTGATCCTCGCGCTGCTGGTGGTGCGGGTGCGGATGCGCACGAAGGTGATGATCGGCGACGGCGGCAATCCGGGCCTCGTTCTGGCCCAGCGCGCGCACGGCAACGCGGTCGAGAACGTGCCGCTGATCCTCGTTCTGCTGCTGGCGATGGCCGGGCTCAAGACCTCGATGCTGACCCTGCATCTGGTCGGCGGTTTCCTGACCTTCGGCCGCATCCTGCACGCCATCGGGCTGTCGCGCAGCGCCGGAACCTCGGCGGGGCGATTCCTCGGCACGCTGCTGACCTGGATGGCGCTGCTGATCGCCGTCGCCGTGCTGTTCTTCACCGCGTTCCGGGCCTGACGATGGAGTTCCTGCTGGGGCCGTCCGGCGCCGCCTTCACGATGACCGCCGCCTTCGCGGGGGCGTTCGCCGCCATCGGCCTCGCCCGCGACGCGCAGGCGCGGATCGCGGGCGGCGGCGGGCGCGAGGCGTTTTTCGCCCCGCTCGGCCTCGCGGCGCTGGCGGCGGCCTACGCAGCGGGAGCCGGCCAGGCGCTGCGCCTGCTCGCCGGGGCGCTGCTGCTGACGGCGCTGGCCCTGCTTGCCCTCGCCTCCAGGAACCAGCGCGCCGTGCC
>JAPUEF010000165.1:0-7926 GCA_027492655.1 Alphaproteobacteria bacterium
TCAACACGGCGATGACCGGCTATCAGGAAATCCTGACCGACCCGTCCTATGCCGGTCAGATCGTCTGCTTCACCTTCCCTCATATCGGCAATGTCGGCGCGAACGGCGACGACATGGAGGCCACCAACACCGCCGTGCGCGGTCTGGTGGTGAAGGCCCGCCCGACCGAGCCGTCCAACTATCGCAGCGCGACGCCGCTGGCCGACTGGCTGAAGGCGCGCGGGATCGTCGGGCTGGCTGGCCTCGATACGCGCCGCCTCGCGCGCATGATCCGCGAGGGCGGCATGCCGAACGGCGTGATCGCGCACGATCCCGACGGCGCGTTCGACATCGACGCGCTGCTGGCGGAGGCGCGCGCATGGCCCGGCCTGGAAGGCATGGACCTGGCCAAGGAGGTAACGACCGCGCAGACCCATGACTGGGATCAGACGCCGTGGGCGTGGAACGCCGGTTATGCCTCGCGCGAGGGCGCCGCGAAGTTCAAGGTCGTGGCGATGGATTTCGGCATCAAGTCGAACATCCTGCGCGAACTCGCCGGGATCGGCGCGGATGTCGTGGTGGTGCCCGCCAGCGCCTCCGCCGACGAGGTGCTGCGCCACCAGCCGGACGGCGTGTTCCTGTCGAACGGCCCCGGCGACCCGGCGGCCACGGGCGTCTATGCCGTGCCGACGATCAAGGCGCTGATCGAGGCCGGCAAGCCGGTGTTCGGCATCTGTCTCGGCCACCAGATGCTGGGGCTCGCGGCGGGCGGTTCGACCCGGAAGATGGCGCAGGGCCATCACGGCGCGAACCATCCGGTGAAGGACACGACCACCGGCAAGGTCGAGATCACCTCGATGAATCACGGCTTCACGGTGGACGCGGCCAGCCTGCCCGCCAATGTGGTCGAAACCCATGTGTCGCTGTTCGACGGGTCGAATTGCGGCATCGCCTGGACCGACAAGCCGGTCTTCGGCGTACAGTACCACCCCGAAGCCTCGCCCGGCCCGCATGACAGCCATTATCTGTTTCACCGCTTCGCGCGGCTGATGGAGAAGGCGGCGGGATGAAGGACGCGCGACGTTCGTAGAAAGGCTACGGGCGCTCTGGCGCGGGCATACGGCCGGGCCGTACCCGCAAGCGGCCACCGCTGCGTTCGACAGCATCGCCGCGGAAATTGCGACGCTGTGCTAGCGCCGCGCCAGCGCTTCGGTCACGCCGGCCAGGAAGTCGTCGGCTTTCTCGGACTCCGACTTCACAGGCTTGGGCGGCTTGGGCGGACGCACTCTCGGTGTCTTCGACGCAGCTTCGGCTATGGCTTTGGGCTCCTTCGGCGGCTTTTCCACCGTGCGCTTCTTGCCGTCGCGGCGCGCGGCGATTTCAGCGTCCAGCAGCGGCAACAGTTCGCTCGCCTGATCGCGCGCCTTGCCGGGCGCGCCGGCCGCCAGACGCACGGCATTGTCGTGCAGTCGAGTCAGCTCCGGCAGCGTCATCATGGGCAGGCGGGCGGCGATGGACATGTCGTCTCCTGAATATCGGACGCGACTGGTTATGAGAGTCGCGCCGCCGCCGCCAGCCTTCAGTCCGGCGCCTTGTCTTCCGCAACAGGCTGAACGGGCGCGGCTTTCAGCCGCCCCGCCCGTCTCAGCGCATCGCGCAGCACGTATTCGACCTGGCCGTTCACGCTGCGCAACTCATCGTCCGCCCAGCGCTGGAGCGCCTCCATCACATCGGCGCCCAGACGCAGCGCAAAGGCCTTTTTCTCCGCCACCCGCCTATCCGTAGATGCTGCCCGTGTTCACCACGGGCTGCGTCCCACGATCGCCGCACAGGACGACCAGAAGATTGGAGACCATGGCCGCCTTGCGTTCGTCATCCAGCGTGACGACATCGCGCTCGGCGAGCTGCTGGAGGGCCATCTCCACCATCGAAACCGCGCCTTCCACGATGCGGGTGCGGGCCGAGATGATGGCGCTGGCCTGCTGACGCTGCAGCATGGCCTGGGCGACTTCCGGCGCGAAGGCCAGATGGGTGATGCGCGCCTCGATCACCTTCACGCCGGCGCTCGCCAGACGCTCCTGCACTTCCTCGCGCAGCCGCTCGGCGATTTCCGCGTGATGGCTGCGGAGCGAAACCGCGCCGGTGTCGTGCGAGTCATAGGGGAAGGACTGGGCCATCTGGCGCAGCGCCGATTCCGACTGGATCTTCACGAAGTCCACATAGTCGTCCACGAGGAACAGCGCTTCGGCGGTATCGACCACCTGCCAGACGACGACGGCGGCGATCTCGATCGGATTGCCCTCCAGATCGTTCACCTTGAGCTTGGAGGACTCGAAGTTGCGGACACGCACCGAGACCGCCTTCTTCGTGTAGAACGGGTTGACCCAGCGCGCGCCGGCATCGTGCACCGTGCCGACATAGCGGCCAAAGAACTGAAGCACCTTCGCCTCGTTGGGCGCGACGGTGAAGAAGCCGCCCAAACAGATGATGAACACCACAGCGAGGATCGCTGCCGGCACAATGATCGCCGGTGATTTCTGCGACACGCCAAAGATCGCAAGCCCGATCGCCCCAAGCGTCAGCACGGCAAAGCCGAGCAGCCAGGGAATGCCCGGCGCGGCCGTAATGCTACGTTCTTTCATAAACCCCTCCATCGAATTACGATGATATTACTATGATATCATATCGTAAGATCCAAGTGAGGGCTGTCACAAAGGCGCGGGGCGTTCGCAGCGAGCGTCCCCGGCCAGCTCCAAGGCAATCGCGGCTTGCGCCACCCGCCCCGCCGCTCTAGACGATCCGCTTAACCCACAATCCAGACTTTACGAGTCGCGTGCCGCACGCGGCCCGTTACGCGCGCGCGAGGACTGCCATGCCCAAACGGACCGATCTCGAGGCGATCCTGATCATCGGGGCCGGCCCCATCGTCATCGGGCAGGCCTGCGAGTTCGACTATTCCGGCGTGCAGGCGTGCAAGGCGCTGCGGGCCGAGGGCTACCGGATCATTCTGGTGAACTCGAACCCGGCGACGATCATGACCGACCCGGACGTGGCCGACGCCACTTACATCGAGCCGATCACGCCGGAGTTCGTCGAGAAGATCATCGCGCGCGAGCGTCCGCTGGCGAAAGGCGGCTTTGCGGTGCTGCCGACCATGGGTGGTCAGACGGCGCTCAACTGCGCCCTCGCGCTCGACAAGGCGGGCGTTCTGGCGAAGTACGATGTCGAGCTGATCGGCGCGAAGGCGGAAGCCATCGACAAGGCCGAAGACCGGCTGAAATTCCGCGAGGCGATGGACAAGATCGGGCTGGAAAGCCCGCGCTCCGCCATCGCCACCTCGCGCCAGGAAGCGCTGGATGCGCTCGGCCATGTCGGCCTGCCCGCCATCATCCGCCCCAGCTTCACGCTGGGCGGGATGGGCGGCGGCATCGCCTACAACAAGGAAGAGTTCATCGAGATCATCGAGCGCGGGCTCGACGCCTCGCCGGTCGGCGAGGTGCTGGTCGAGGAGAGCGTGCTCGGCTGGAAGGAGTATGAGATGGAGGTCGTCCGCGACAAGGCGGACAACTGCATCATCATCTGCTCGATCGAGAACGTCGATCCGATGGGCGTGCATACCGGCGACTCGATCACCGTCGCGCCGGCGCTGACGCTGACGGACAAAGAATACCAGATCATGCGCGACGCCTCGATCGCGGTGCTGCGCGAGATCGGCGTCGAGACCGGCGGCTCGAACGTGCAGTTCGCGGTGAACCCCAAGGACGGCCGCCTCGTCGTCATCGAGATGAACCCGCGCGTCTCGCGCTCGTCGGCGCTGGCGTCGAAGGCCACGGGCTTCCCCATCGCCAAGGTCGCGGCGCGGCTGGCGGTCGGCTACACGCTGGACGAACTCGACAACGATATTACGGGTGCGACCCCGGCGGCGTTCGAGCCGACCATCGACTACATCGTCACCAAGATCCCTCGCTTCGCGTTCGAGAAATTCCCCGGCTCCGAGCCGCTGCTTTCGACCTCGATGAAGAGCGTCGGCGAGGTGATGGCGATCGGCCGCACCTTCCACGAAAGCCTGCAGAAGGCGCTGCGCGGGCTTGAGACCGGCCTTTCCGGCCTCGACGAGATCGAAATTCCCGGCCTTGGCCGCGGCGACGACAAGAACGCGGTGCGGGCCGAACTGTCGCGCCCGACGCCGGACCGTCTGCGCGTGGTGGCGCAGGCGATCCGCCTTGGCCTGACGACCGAAGAGATCAACGCCGCCTGTCATTTCGAGCCGTGGTTCATCGAGCGCCTGCGCGAGATCGTGGATACCGAGCAGCACATCCGCGCGCACGGCCTGCCCGAAGGCGCCGACGACATCCGCGCGCTGAAGGCGATGGGCTTTTCGGACAAGCGCCTGTCGCAACTGGTCGGCGCGACGGAAGACGCCGTGGCGAAGCGCCGCCGCGCGCTGGGCGTCACGCCGGTGTTCAAGCGCATCGACACCTGCGCCGCAGAGTTCAGGGCCAGGACGCCCTATATGTATTCGACCTACGAAGCCCCGGCCTTCGGCAGCGCCGAGTGCGAGAGCGAACCTTCGGGCGCGAAGAAGGTGATCATTCTGGGCGGCGGGCCGAACCGCATCGGTCAGGGCATCGAGTTCGACTATTGCTGCGTCCATGCCGCCTTCGCGATGCGCGATGCCGGCATCGAATCCATCATGGTCAATTGCAACCCCGAGACCGTCTCGACGGACTACGACACGTCGGCTCGCCTCTATTTTGAATCCCTGACCGCCGAAGACGTGATCGAGCTGGTCCGCAAGGAGCAGTCGAACGGCGAGGTGCTGGGCCTCATCGTGCAGTTCGGCGGGCAGACGCCGCTGAAGCTGGCGCGTGCGCTGGAGGCCGCCGGCATTCCCATTCTCGGCACCTCGCCCGATGCCATCGACGCCGCCGAAGACCGCAAGCGCTTCCAGGCGCTGCTGGAAGAGCTGGATCTGAAACAGCCGCGCAACGGCACCGCGATGACCGAGGCCGGCGTGCTGCAGGTGGCGCGCGAAATCGGCTATCCGGTGGTGATCCGTCCCTCCTACGTGCTGGGCGGACGCGGCATGGCGATCGTGCGCGACGAAGAGCACATGCGCGAGACGCTGACCGGCAGCGACATTTTCCAGATCGGCGGCGACGCGCCGGTGCTGATCGACGGCTATCTCAGCCGCGCGGTCGAGGTCGATGTGGACTGCATCGCTGACGACAGGCAAGTCTTCATCGCGGGTGTGATGGAGCATATCGAGGAAGCCGGCATCCATTCCGGCGACAGCGCGTGCTCGCTGCCCAGCAATACGCTCTCGCCCGACATGATCGCCGAGCTGGAGCGCCAGACCGCCGCGATGGCCAAGGCGCTGAAAGTGCGCGGCCTGATGAACGTCCAGTTCGCGATCCAGGACGGCACGGTCTATGTGCTGGAGGTGAACCCGCGCGCCAGCCGCACGGTGCCGTTCGTCGCCAAGACCATCGGGTACCAGATCGCCAAGATCGCGGCGCGCGTGATGGCGGGCGAAAGCCTCGCCTCGTTCGATCTTCAGAAGAAGACGCTGAAACATATCGCGGTGAAGGAAGCGGTGTTTCCGTTCGCGCGCTTTCCGGGCGTCGATACGATCCTGGGGCCTGAGATGCGTTCGACCGGCGAGGTCATGGGGCTCGACACCGCCTTCGACCGCGCCTTCGCGAAGTCGCAGATCGCGGGCGGGACCATCGTGCCGGTATCGGGCACGGCCTTCGTCAGCGTGCGCGAAAGCGACAAGCCGTTCATCGTGGAGCCGGTGCGCCGCCTGCTGGACATGGGCTTCAAGGTGGTCGCCACCGGCGGCACGCAGAGCTTCCTGGCCGAGAAGGGCCTGGCGGTGGAGCGCATCAACAAGGTGCTGGAAGGCCGGCCCCATATCGTGGACGCGATGAAGAACGGCGACATCCAGCTGGTCTTCAACACGACCGAAGGCGCGCAGGCGCTGAAGGACAGCTTCACGCTGCGCCGCACCGCCCTGCTGATGAAGATCCCCTACTACACCACGGTCGCCGGCGCGGCTGCCGCGACGCTGGGGATCGCCTCGGTGAAGGCCGGCGCGCTGGATGTCGCGCCGCTGCAGAGCTACGGCTAGAAGACGCGGCCGGCCTAGGCCGAGAGGCTGACGCCGATCGCGTTGGCATTGGCGGCGATATCGGCCGCCAATGCCGGCTCACCCGCCGAGCAGTGACGTGAACCGGATCGCACAGCGCAACCGAAACCGCCGGGCGTATCGCCGCACCCGCCGGCATGGCGGATAATAATATGTCGCAAAATCAGAGATTTAGTTCGCGTTCGCGCAAGACTCTTGCAGTCGCCCGAGGGCGGGACTAGCTTTTTGCAACTGCGCCGCCCGGTTTTCGGGGGCCAAAGGGACAAATACCGGCCCGTCCGTAGGCCATTTTCAGGAGTAATGACCCGCCATCGTGAGGCTTCGCCTCGCGGTAGAGCGGTTTTGACGCTCTTGGGATGGGACGGCTGGCAAGGTTTCGAGGAGTGCTATGGAACGCGTACCCATGACCGCACCGGGGCTGGTGAAGCTGGAAGATGAGGTCAGGAATCTGAAGCATGTCGAGCGCCCCGCCGTGATCCGCGCCATCGCGGAAGCGCGCGCGCATGGCGATCTTTCGGAAAACGCCGAATATCACGCCGCCAAGGAACGCCAGGGTTTCATCGAAGGCCGCATCCTTGAGCTGGAAGACATTATCGGCCGCGCCCAGGTGATCGACCCCTCGAAACTCTCGGGAAAGACCGTGAAGTTCGGCGCGACCGTGACGGTCGTGGACGAGGACACCGACAAGGAAGCGACCTACCAGATCGTCGGTGACATGGAAGCCGACCTGAAAGAGAAGCGCGTATCGCTTTCCTCGCCCATCGCGCGCGCCCTCATCGGCAAGAGCGTCGGCGACAGCGTCGAGGTCGCGGCCCCCGGCGGCGCCAAGAGCTACGAGATCGTCAAGGTCCGCTTCATCTGAACGGCGGGCGGGCTTCGATGACCGCGCCCGATCTTCGCGCACTCGCGGTCGTCGCGCCCAATCTGCATTACCGCTATTCGGGCGTAACGGCGTCGATCGTGGCGATCGTGCCGGAGCAGGCGAAAACGCTGGCGATCGCCAGCGTCGGGCCGCATCTGCCGCCGCATGTGCCGCGCATCCCGTTTCGGCAGATCCTCACGCGCGGATGGTCGCGCCCGCCCGGCGGGCGGAAGAAGCGCATCTGGCACGCGCGCCGCAACGACGAGATGCTGATCGGCGTGTTCCTGCGGCATGTGTTGCGCCAGCCTTGGGCGCTGGTTTTCTCCAGCGTCGCGCAACGGCGCAAAAGCGGGCTGACACGCTGGCTGATGCGGCGGATGGACGCCATCGTCAGCCCGTCGGAATACTCCGCCGCCTTCTGCGACGGGCCGGTGACGGTGGTTCATCATGGCGTCGATCTTGAGAAATTCCGCCCCGCCGATGATCGCGCTGCGGCGTGGGCCGAAACCGGCCTGCCCGGCAAGTACGGAGTGGGCGTTTTCGGCCGGGTTAGGCATCAGAAAGGCACCGATCTCTTCATCGACGCGATGATCCGGCTGCTGCCGAAATATCCCGACTGGACGGCGGTGATAACGGGCCTGATGGCCCCGGAAGAACGCAGTTTCGTGGCCGACCTCACCGCGCGCATCACGGCGGCAGGCCTGGAAAACCGCATCGCCCTACTGGGCGAACGCCCTCAAAAAGAAGTCCCCACCTGGTTCCGGCGGGTGACGTTGTATGTGGCGCCGATGCGGAACGAAGGCTTCGGATTGACGCCTCTGGAAGCGATGGCGTCCGGCGCCGCCGTGGTGGCGACGCGCACGGGTGCCGCGCCTTACCTCGTCGCGGAGGGGGTGACGGGGGAAATTGCGACGCCGGGGGATCTGGAAGCGCT
>JAPUEF010000165.1:7936-12612 GCA_027492655.1 Alphaproteobacteria bacterium
GGGGGGGGCACTGCCCGCGGGGGGGGTTGGTGGGGGGGGGGGGGGGCGCTCGGGGGGGTTTGGGGGGCCCCCGGGGGGGGGGTATTGGGGGGGGGGGGGGGGGCCGGGAGAAGGCGGAGAAACGGCATTCCATCGCCAACGAAGCGGCCGAAATGAATGCGGTTTATGAGCGGATCTGGCGCAAAACCTAGTGCGCCATCAACACCGGAACTGTGACGTTTCGGAGCATGTGACGGGTGACGCCGCCGAAGACGAGCTGTCTGAGACGCGAGTGCCCGTAGCCGCCCATGACGATCAGGTCCGCGTCGCCGGATGTCGCCTCGGCCAGCAGGCGTGCGCCGTCGCCCGACGAGGCGTTGTCCACGGCGCGCATGGTCGCGTTGAGGCCCCGGATCGCCAGGGCATCGTTGAGATCTTCCAGCAGGCCCGGCGCGGTTTCCCCGTCGGCGGCCATGGTTATGACCTCGACCGAGGCGGCGCGCTTGATGAACGGCATGGCGGCGATGAAGGCCGCTGCGGCGGAGGTGCCGCCGTCCCACAGAACGGCGATTTTCTCGCCGATATGGGTCAGCTTCGCAGGCGGAGCGATCAGGATCGGGCGGCGCGCGCCCAGCAACGTCTGTTCGGCCAGCGAGCGATCCGGGAACGCGGAATCGGCGGGATCGCGGGCATAGACCACCAGATCCGCGAGGCGGCTGGCGGCGGCAATTTCATCCTCCAGCACGCCTTCGACGACGCGGATCGAGAGAATCTGAGGGTCGAGGCCGGCGCCCGCGAGTGCCTCGTCGACGTGTCCCTTGGCCGCCGCAAGCGATTCATCCGCGGCTTTCGACGCGGCTTCGACGATGTTTTCGATGACTGCGCCCGTCAGCCCCTCGCCGAGATAAGGGATCGTCGCCGTGACACTGGAACGGACGAAGAGTGCGCGGGCATGCGCCTGAAAGCGTTTGGCGAGTAGCAGCGCAGACTCGAGCGCCGGGCGGTCCTCAGCACCGCCCGTGACCGGGCACAGAATGTAGTTCATCGCCATGACGTCACCTCCATCATCTGTGGACAGCCGCGCGGGGCGCTTGCGCCGCCGCGCGGGCTTCGCCAAGACATGCGTCCAACCGGGTGAGACACATGGCTTCCGCAAAAATTCCCGTCGGCGCGTGGCAGCGTATGCTTTCCGGCCGCCGGCTCAACCTCCTTGAACCCTCGCCGCTCGATATCGAGATCGAGGACATCGCCCATGGCCTGGCGCGCGTCGCGCGCTGGAACGGGCAGACCAAAGGATCGCATGCTTTTTCCGTAGCCCAGCACTGCATGCTGGTGGAGCGGCTGGCGATCCAGCTGAAGCCCGCATTGAAGCGCGAGGACCGGCTGGCGGCGCTGCTGCACGATGCGCCCGAATATGTGATCGGGGATCTCATCTCTCCGTTCAAACGCGCGGTGGGCATCAACTACAAGGCTCTGGAGAACCGCCTGCAAGAGGCCATCCACGTCCGTTTTGGAATAACGCCCAAGGTTTCCGACACGTTGCACAAGCTGATCAAGCGGGCCGACACGGGCGCCGCCTATTTCGAGGCGACCCAGCTGGCGGGCTTTGATGTCGCAGAGGCAAAACGCTTCTTCGGCGAGCCCAAGGGAATGGCGTATAAACGCCTGACGCCTTGGGAGGCGACCGAAGCGCAGGCGCGTTTCGTCAAACGTTTCAAGGAACTGGTCGCCGACTAGCCCGCTATGAGCCGCATCATCGTCTGCCCCCTGTCGCATATCGACGCCGTCATCCACGCGGAGCAGGCCTCGCATCTGCTGACCCTGCTGGGACCGGACTACATGATCGGCCCGCATGGCTGCATCGCCGCCGAACGTCATCTGCGCGTGACCGTAAACGACATCGCCGAGATCATCCCCGGCCAGATCGCGCCCCAGCGCAACCATGCCGAACGGGTGCTGGCCTTTGCCGATGGCTGGGACCGCTGCGCCCCGATGGTGATCCATTGCTGGGCTGGCATCAGCCGCTCCACCGCCGCGATGTGGATGACGCTGAGCAAACTGAACCCGGATGCGGACGAGTTGGACATCCTGACCGCGATGCGCGCCCGCGCGCCGCATATCGCGCCCAACCGTCTGCTGGTTGCCCATGCGGACGCTCTTCTGGGCCGCGACGGCCGCATGGTCGATGCGCTGGACGCGATCGGACCGGCGCAGGCGGCGCATGAAGGCTTTCCCTTCACCCTGCCCGCCGACGTGTCGGAACTGGCGCGGGCCGAAACGTGAGTTTTCCGTCCGACGATCAGGCGGTCGTCATCGGCCTCAACGCCGCCATCGTCGCGATGATCGCAGATGCGCCGCAGGTTCTGGCGGTGCGTCATGTGGTGCCCGATGGCGCGAAGGGCGTTCGCCCCGAGCGCGATGGCCTGCCCTTCGGCCCGTTCGAGCCGTTCGCCCATCGCACGCTGGAAACCGGCATGCGCAGCTGGGTGAAGGGCCAGACCGGGATGGAGATCGGTTACGCCGAGCAGCTCTACTCGTTCGGCGATCGCGGCCGCCATGACGTGAAGCCGGGCGAAGGTCCGCGCGTGGTGTCGGTCGGCTATCTGGCGCTGGTGCAGGCGCAGGACCATCCGCCTTCGCCCGAGACGCACTGGAAGGACTGGTATCGCTATTTTCCCTGGGAGGACTGGCGCGAGACGCGGCCGCCGGTGATCGCCGAGATCATCGTGCCGCGCCTGAAAAGCTGGGCGACCGGCAGCCCGGCGCGGCTGGAGCGGGCGCGGCTGTGCTTCGCCTTCGACGGACTGCCGTGGGACGAGGAGAAAACTCTGGAGCGCTATGAGCTGCTCTACGAAGCGGGTCTTGCGGCCGAGGCGCGCCAGGACGGGCGCGACAACGCGCAGGACACGCCGGCGGAACTGGGGCAGCCGATGATCTTCGATCACCGCCGCATCCTGGCGACCGCCATCGGGCGACTGCGCGGCAAGCTGAAATACCGCCCCGTCGTATTCGAGCTGATGCCGGCGGAATTCACACTGCTGGAATTGCAGCGTACGGTGGAAGCGATCGCAGGCGCGCGCGTCCACAAGCAGAATTTCCGCCGCCTCGTCGAAACCGGCGGGCTTGTGGAAGGCACGGGCCGGATGTCCACGCCCGCCAAGGGACGACCGGCCGAGAAATTCCGTTTCCGGCGCGACGTGCTGCGCGAGCGGCCCGCACCGGGCGTGAAACTGACCGTTTCAAGGGGAGGGAAGCGATGAAGACGATGACACGCCTGTTCGCCGCCGCATTGTGTCTGGCGGCTCTGTTCCCCGCCGCCGCCCAGGACATGCCGGCGCCGCAATGGACCGCGCGCGATGTATCGATCGGGGAAGGCGACGGCGCCCTTCACGGTACGCTGATCGTGCCCGGCCCGCATGCGCCGGAATTCGACGCAGTGCTGATCCTTTCCGGGTCCGGCCCCACCGACCGCGACGGCAATCAGGCGAAGTTGAAGAACGACAGCCTGAAGAAGGTCGCGGAGGAACTGGGCCTCAAGGACATCGCCACGCTGCGCGTGGACAAGCGCGGGGTCGCGGCAAGCGCCAAAGCGGGGCCGCGCGAGGAGGATCTACGCTTCGAGACCTATATCGACGACGCCAGGGCGTGGATCGCCTTCCTGAAGGCCCAGCCGGGCGTGAAGCGCGTGTTCGTCATCGGCCATTCGGAAGGCGCGCTCGTCGGATCGGTTGCGGCGCAGGACGAAGGCGTCGCCGGCTTCGTGAGCCTGGCCGGCGCGGGTGAGCCCGCTGCGGACGCTCTGCGCCGCCAGATCAAGGCGAGTCCCAATGGCGAGCAGGTTATGTCGCTGGCCGAACCGACGCTGGCGAAGCTGGAGAAAGGCGAACTCGATCCCACGCCATCTCCCCTGCTATATTCGCTGTTCCGCCCCAGTGTGCAGCCTTATCTGATCTCGTGGTTCCGCTACGACCCGCGCAAGGAAATCGCCAAGGTGCCGGGGCGCGTGGCGATCGTTCAGGGCGCGACCGACTTCCAGGTTCCGCCCGCCGACGCCGAAAACCTGAAGGCGGCCCGCCCGGATGCGACGTTCGTGCTGATCGAGGGCATGAACCATGTGCTGAAAGTCGCGCCGGAAGACCGCAAGGCGAACGCCGCGACCTATACCGACCCGGCTCTGCCGCTGGCCCCCGGCCTGATGGACGCTTTGGCGGCTTTCGTCCAGGCACCCTGACACTCTTGCGGGGCGACCTTCGCAGGCATATATACTCCGCACGAGTATAAGTGATGCGGAGGGATGCCATGGCCGAGGTTCTCGCATTTACGCCTGCCGTCGAACGCGAAACGGATGCGCTGTACGAACGCGTGAAGAGCGTCATCCCCCGCTTCGAGTGGGAGATGCATGCCCCCTATATCGCCGCGATCAACAAGCTGAAGCGCGAGAAGGGCGCGGTGGTTCTGGCGCATAACTACCAGACGCCGGAACTCCGTCTCCGACTTCGCGGGCGACTCGCTACAGCTGGCGCGCGAGGCGGCGAAGACCGACGCGCAGATCATCGTGCAGGCCGGCGTGCATTTCATGGCCGAGACCTCGAAGATACTGAGTCCCGAGAAGACCGTGCTGATCCCCGACATGGCGGCCGGCTGTTCGCTGGCGTCTTCCATCACCGGCGCGGATGTGCGGCTGCTGCGCGAGCGTT
>JAPUEF010000166.1 GCA_027492655.1 Alphaproteobacteria bacterium
TCGACCGCAACACCACGATCCCGACCAAGAAGAGCCAGGTCTTCTCCACCGCCGAGGACAATCAGGGCGCGGTGACGATCCGCGTCTTCCAGGGCGAGCGCGAAATGGCAGCCGACAACAAGCTGCTGGGCAATTTCGACCTGGCCGGCATTCCGCCCGCCCCGCGCGGCGTGCCGCAGATCGAGGTGACGTTCGACATCGACGCCAACGGCATCGTGCACGTGACGGCGAAGGACAAGGCCACCAACAAGGAACAGCAGATCAAGATCCAGGCCTCTGGCGGGCTTTCGGACGCCGACATCGAGCAGATGGTGAAGGACGCCGAAGCCAACGCGGCCGAGGACAAGAAGCGCAAGGAGCTGGCGGAAGCCCGCAACCACGCCGACGCGATGGTGCACCAGACCGAGAAGAACCTGGCCGAGTTCGGCGACAAGGTTTCGGCCGATGACCGCACCGCCGTGCAGGCCGGGATCGACGCGCTGAAGGACGCCGCGAAGGGCGACGACGTCAGCGACATCCAGCAGAAGACGCAGGCCCTGACCCAGGCCGCGATGAAGCTGGGCGAGGCGATGTACAAGGCGCAGCAGGCCGACGGCGAAGCCGCCGCGGCCGGCGATGCGGCGGAGGACGGCGCCGACGATGTGGTCGATGCCGAGTTCGAGGACGTCGACGACAAGAAGAACCAGGGCTGACGAGACCGGGGAGCGGCGCGCAGCCGCTCCCCGTTTCGCTGGGGGACTTAAGCCTTGGGCACGGTAAAACGCGAGTACTACGAAGTGCTGGGCGTCGAGCGGACCGCCGACGGCGCGGTGCTGAAATCGGCCTATCGCAAGCTTGCGATGCAGTACCACCCCGACCGCAACGAAGGGGACAAGGACGCCGAGGTCCGCTTCAAGGAAGTGGCCGAAGCCTATGAGGTTCTGAAGGACGATCAGCGCCGGGCGTTATACGACCGCCACGGCCATGCAGCGTTCGAGAATGGTGGGGGCGCGCGGGGCGGACGCGGCGGGTTCGATTTCTCGTCGGCCTTCACCGACGTGTTCGACGATCTGTTCGGCGAATTCATGGGTCGTGGGCGCGGCCCCGGCGGACCGCAGCGCGCGGCGCGCGGGCAGGATTTGCGCTTCGATATGGAGCTGACGCTGGAAGAGGCGTTCAGCGGCAAGGAAGCCTCCATCGACGTGCCGACCGCCGCGATCTGCGAGACGTGCGAGGGCACGGGCGCGGAAGCCGGCGCGCAGCCCGTGACCTGCACCACCTGTTCCGGCCACGGCAAAGTGCGCGCGGCGCAGGGCTTCTTCACCATCGAGCGGACTTGTCCGACCTGCCAGGGCGCAGGCCGCATCATCCGCAATCCGTGCAAGGCGTGCGGCGGCGCAGGCCGGGTGCGCAAGGAACGCAAGCTGCAGGTCCGCATCCCCAAAGGCGTCGAGGACGGCACGCGCATGCGGCTGGCCGGCGAAGGCGAGGCGGGGCATCGCGGCGGACCCAACGGCGACCTTTATATTTTCCTGTCGGTCGCGCCGCACGACATCTTCAAACGCGAAGGCGGCGATCTGTTCTGCCGCGTGCCGGTGTCGTTCGCGACGGCGGCGCTGGGCGGCTCGATCGAGGTGCCGACGCTGGACGGCGAAGGCGCGGACGTGAAGCTGCCGGAAGGCACGCAGACCGGCCGCCAGTTCCGGGTACGCCACAAGGGCATGCCGGGCCTGCGCGGCGAGGGGCAGGGCGATCTTTACGTCGAGGTGACGATCGAAACGCCGGTGGCCCTGACCAAGAAGCAGAAAGAGCTGCTGCGCCAGTTCGACGCCGGGGCGACCGAGCAGAACCAGCCCGAAACCCACGGCTTCTTTGCGCGCGTGAAAGAATTTCTGGCGGGCGCGCCGAAAGACTGACGCAGCGGCATGACGCGCGCGGCGGCTTTCCAAGCAGTGGCCCCGGCGCTACCCCTTCGGAAGACAGAACCCGGAGGATGCACCATGAATGTCGAAGACGCTGTCCGCGCCCGCATGTCGGCGCGCGCGTTTCTGGACAAGCCCGTCGGCGAGAGCGATCTGCGCGGCCTTCTTGAGATCGCGCGCTGGTCGGCGTCGGGCGGCAACTGCCAGCCCTGGCATGTCTATGCGCTGTCGGGCGCGTCGATGGCGGCGTTCCGCGTGGAGGTGGCGAAGGCCATGTCCGAGAATCCGATGGGCGAGGAGAGCGAGTTCCACATCTATCCGCCCGCCATCAAGGAGCCGTATCGGGCGCGGCGGTTCGAGTGCGGTGAGGCGCTCTACAAATCCATCGGCATTCCGCGTGAGGACAAGGGCGGAAGGTTGATGCAATTGGCGAAAAACTACGATTTCTTCGGCGCACCGGCGGCGTTCTTCTTCGCGCTAGACCGTCAGATGGGTCCGGGCCAGTGGGCGCATCTGGGGATGCTGATGCAGACCATCGCGCTGGTCGCCGAGGAAAAGGGCCTCGCCACCTGCATGCAGGAAGCCTGGGCGCGGCGTCATTCGCTGATCCGCAGCTTCTTCGCGATCCCGGAGGAGCTGCAGCTCTATTGCGGCATGGCGGTGGGCTACGCCGACAAGGATGCGCCGATCAATTCCTGGCGCACGACGCGCGCCCCGGTCGATGAGTTCGCGACGTTTCGGAGCTGAGACTTCGCCTTCGGCGCGCCGCAAGCGCTATATCAAAGAAGAAGGGCCGGGGTTTCCCCCGGCCCTTTTCATTTTCCGCGTCAGCGTTCCTCAGACCGGCGTGTCGTTCGGATCGCCGGCGTGGAGGCCGTGCATCTTGGGACGCGAGCGGCGCGGGATGAAGGTATCCAGCGTCACCGCCATGGCCGGCAGGACCGTCACGGCGTTGATCATGTTGATGAGGAACATGAAGGTCAGCAGCATGCCCATGTCGGCCTGGAACTTGAGGTCCGAGAACGACCAGGTCGAGACGCCGATGGCCAGCGTGATCGCGGTGAACACCACGGCCATGCCCGTCTTTTCCATCGTCTTCTTGTAGGCGGTGGTGATGCCGTCGCCTTCCGCAAGGAAGTGCTGCAGGCGGTCGTAGATGTAGAAGGCGTAGTCCACGCCGATACCGACCGCGAGCACCATCACCGGCAGCGTCGACACCTTCAGGCCGATGCCCATCGTGTGCATGAACCAGTAGCCGAAGAAGGTGGCGAAGGTGAGCGGCACGGTGCAGCACAGCGTCGCGCGCCAGTCGAAGAAGGTGATGATCACGAGCAGGATGATCACTGCATAGACGATGAGCGTCATGGGCAGTTCCTGTTCGTGGATCTCCTCGTTCACCGCAGCCGCGATGCCCGAGTTACCCGCCGCGAGGCGGATATACATCGAGGTCTCGGCGCCGGCGACTTCGATCTCGGTCGCCTTGGCGACGTCCTGACCTTCCAGCGCCTTCTTCACCTGATCGCCGAGCGGCACGGCGACGCCGGCATCCCCGAGCTTCATAGGCACCGAGACGGAGTAGAGCTGCGTCCGGCGACCCAGCTCGCCGCCCTCCAGCGAGGTGATGCGGATGGCGGTGGCGTCCGAGATATCCTTGCCGGCGAAGGCCGACATGATGTCCAGCGGCACGCGCGCGCCGGGCTGGCGGGCATTGATGCGCAGTTCGCTCTCCACCAGGACTTCGGCGTTCTCGCCGGAGCCTTTGATCGCATCCATCTTCAGCGCGATCTGATGGCCCGGCACGGTGCCGGCGACCGGCGTCATCACCAGATTGGCGATGTCGTCCTTGGCGACTTCCCAGACATTGTCTTCATAGGCCGCGCCGACAGCCACGGTGGAGAAGCCGGTGATGGCGAGCGAAACCTCCTGCGGGTCGTCGGCCTCGCGCAGCTGCGGCGAGTAGGTGAGGCCGTCGAGCTGGGCGGCGGTCAGCGTCCAGGTGCCGTTCTTGTTGTCGACGCCGTGGTTGAGCGCGGGCGGCAGATATTTCGTCGCGCGCCATTCCTTCACCGCCTTGACGACGCGGGCGATGGTTTCGGCCTTGCCGTCCTTGAGGAAGACGTGGATCGGCAGCAGCGTGCATTCCGCGTTGAGAACGCCCGCCGTCGACGGGATCGGGCTGGTCGCCTGAACCAGCGAGTACTGGTTCTGCGGCAGGCCGCGCCATTTGAGGTTGCCCTCGTACCAGCCGGCGTTCAGCTGCTTGGCGAGTTCGGCGGCCGACACCACGGTGACGACGCCTTCCACGTTGCGCAGACGCCAGGTCAGCCGGTTCACGTACTCCATATAGGGGTACTTGATGCAGGCCTGCGGCGGCGTCTCGACGATGACGGTGAAGATGTCGAGGGCCTGGTTGAACTTGCCCGCGATCATACGGGCGTCCTGGTTGTACTGATGATCCTGCTTCAGCTCGGGCATGCCGGCATGCACGTCGCCGATCTGGCGCTGGAGGCCGAAATAGACGGCGGCTGACAGCAAAACGAGCGAGACGAAGAAGAAGGGAATGGCGAATTTGGGCTCGGAGATGCCGCCGAGCAGCCGCACGATGCCCTTGGCGCGGTCGCGCTGCATCGTGACGATGCGGCGGTAGTCGCCCTTGAACTTCATCAGCGACGCGACCAGCGGCAGCATGATGAGGTTGGTGATCATCTTGAGCGCGACGCCGATGGACGAAGCGATCGCCAGCTCCTTGATCATCGGAATCGGCACCAGATAGAGCGTGCCGAAGCCGACCAGCGCGGTGACGAGCGCCATCGAGCCGGGGATCAGCAGCCCCGAGAACGAATAGCGGGCCGCCTGCTCAGGCCCCATGCCCTGGCTGAGGCCGTCGGTCAGCAGGTTCATCTGCTGGATGCCGTGGCTGACGCCGATGGCGAAGACCAGGAACGGCACCAGGATGGCGAGCGGATCGAGGCCGTAGCCCAGAAGCGCGATGATGCCGAACTGCCAGACGACCGAGACAAGCGAACAGCCGACGGTGAGGAGGGTCAGCGGCCACGAGCGGCAGTACCACCACACGGCGGCGACGGTGAGCGCGAAGGCGAGCGCGAAGAAGACGACGACTTCCTTGGCGCCGTTGCCGATGTCGGCGATCGCCTTGGCGAGGCCGATGACGTGAACCTGATACGGCGCCGGTTCGCCCTTCACGGCCTCGCGCCAGGTGGCGATCTCGGCCTTGAGGGCGGCGTACTGCTCGGCAGGCGGCAGCTTCTTGGCGGCGACTTCGTCAAGTTTGGTCTTGAAGGTCGGATAGTAGCTGCCGACGACCGGGCCGTAGTTCAGCTCCATGGTGGGGAGCTGTTTCTTCACGTCCTCGACATATTCGCCGCAGTTCGGAACGAAATTGTCGCCCGAGAAGAGCGTCTTGATCTTGTTGAAGAAGCCCGACGGCACGGGACAGTCGGCGATCTGCTTTTCCATGGCGGCGATCTGGGCGGTCAGTTCGGCCGCTTGCGCCTTGGAGGCTTCGTCGGTCCGGGCCTGCAGCTTTTCCAGATTGGCCTTGGCGTTCGGCAGGTCGCGCTCGGCGTTCTTCGTGCGCTCGATGAAGCCGTCGCGGATTTCGTCGAGGCGCTGATCGACATACCACAGCGCCGGACCGCCGGGGCTCTGGAAGCGTTCGCGCAGCGTCGTCTCGATGCGGTCGCTGAAGTCGAAGAAGTCGAGCTTCTCGCCGGTCGAGGGATCGAATTCGAGGATTTCGGCCTGAACCAGCGCGGCGGTGAAATCGTTGGAGACGAGACGGCCGACGAAGCCGCCGCGAATGACGTTGTTCTGAATCTTCTCGATGACGCCGGGACGCCCGACCGTGGCGGGTGTGGTGGTGCCGCCGATCACGTCGTCGGCGCTGATGCCTTCTTCGGTGATTTCAAAGAAGCGGGTGTTCGGGGTCCACAGGCTCGTCACCGTCTTGCGGTCGATGCCGGGGATGAAGAAGAGATCCTGTGTGACGCCGTTCAGCGTCGCGAGGAAGTTCGCGTCCCAGATCGCGCCGGGCTTGTCGTCGCGCGCATGCAGCGCGACGATCATGCGCTTCGCGCCGGGCAGGCTCTGCTGATACTGGCGGAACGTATCGACGTATTCATGACGCTCGGGCCACATCTTTTCGATGCCGGCGTCGAGCTTCAGGCCGGTGGCGAAATAGGCCATCCCAAGCGTGAAGAGCGCGATCGCGACCAGAATGATGGCGCGCGCGTTGAAGACGATCCGCTCGATGGTCCTGACCATTGCTCTTACTTCCCCTGCGCCGCTGAACCCGGCGGGTTTGCCAATTCCGTTGTCCCGTCCGCGCCACGGCATTTCGCCGAAAACGCAGACGACGCGTCCTCAAATCGGGAGAGCTTTCAGGAGGAGGCGTCGCAAGGCAGGCGTAGCAACCCCGATAGATCGAGGCCGTGCGCGCGGGCGTCTTCCCTGGCAGTCCCTGTTCTTGTTGCGCTCGGCCGGATCAGCTCGCTCGCCCCCTGGCGAAAAGCCTCTCCGCCTGTGCAGACCCCCCGGCCCACCCAGACCCTCACGTCCGTCCCTCATGCGGCGTTTCGCCGCCGGGAACGTGGTTGCACTGTGAAGGCGCGAAAAACCTTGGTCAATCCAGCTTTTATGCTGCGCTGCGAAGGAAACGCCCTGTCGCCACAACTCCTGGACGTAGCGCGCCATCGCGTCGCGCAAATTGACGCATCCGTCATTAAATAAATGACACGCGCGTCATTTTCATTGACCCCGAATACCGTAGGGGTAAGATTGTAAGAGGTCCGGCATTCAAGCCCGGACGAGATGACACGCGAGGGAGCACCACATGACCGCGCCGCTGCAGATCACCAAGGACAACGCCTACGACGCCGTCGATCCGAAGGACTTCCCTTCGATGATGGATGTGGACCGCTATGGCGCGCGTTCGACCGCCTTCGACAAGATCATCTCCGCGACCCATGACCATTTCTGGGATCCGCTGGACAAGAAATACATCGACTTCTCCGAGCCGTTCGACCTGGAAAACGAGGCCCTGCTGCCGGAAGACATGTTCCCGATCTTCGCCACGCGCGTCGGCGAGAACATGAGCCCCAAGGACAAAGTGGGCTTCATCAACGAGAGCACCCGCTGGATGCTGTCGTCGATTCTGCACGGCGAGCAGGGCGCGCTGTCGCTCTCGGCCTCGCTCTGCCACATCCTGCGCGACCCGGGCGCCCAGGAATACGCCGCCAACCAGACCCGCGAAGAAGCCCGCCACGTCGCGGCCTTCTCGAAATACGTCCAGGCCCGCTGGGGCAAGCCGCTGCCGGTCGGCCCAACGCTGGGCGGCCTTCTGACCGACCTCGTCAACGCCCCGGAGGTCTATAAGAAGATCGTCGGCATGCAGATGCTGGTGGAAGGCCTCGCCATGGGCGCGTTCGCGACCATGTACAACAAGGCCCGCGATCCGCTGCTGGTGAAGCTGATGCAGCTGGTGATGACCGACGAGGCGTTCCACCACAAGTTCGGCAAGATCTGGGCCGACCGCACGATCCCCAAGCTGTCGAAGGAAGAGCAGGAGATCATCGAGGACTGGGCGGCGACCTGCTTCCAGACCTTGCTGTTCAACCTGATCAATCCTGAGCAGATGAAAGAGGTCTATACGCGCTACGGCATCGACTGGCAGGACGCGCAGGCGGCCCTGATCGAGGCGATCACCGATGAAGAGCGCAAGAAGCGCATGGCGGATTCGTCCGACATTTTCCGCGTGCTCATCAAGACGCTGCTGAAGGCCGGCGTCATCACCGATCGGACCAAGGCGTTCTATTCAACCTACGTCAACATGGACGAGCTGAAGTCCGAGGGCGACGAGATGGTCGGCGACGCGATCGCCGAAGACGGCATCAAGTTCCTGCAGACCATCAATTTCGGCGCGAACGCCAAGAGCGGTTCGCTGCTGATGGCCGCCGAATAAGGCTTCGCCGGAACACACGCCAAAAGGGGCGGCGCGGATGCGTCGCCCTTTTTCTTTGCGCAGATCAGGGCCCGAGCGGGACTTTCGCGACGATCTCGTCGGCGAAGGGGCCGCCCTTTACGTCCTTGCCGGCCTCGTCGAAGCGCGCCCAGGGCGCGTTGGCGATGTAATAGACGAAGGGTCCGGCCGCCGCCGCCAGCGTGATGCCGTCATGCAGCGGCGAATTCGCCGCGAGGACGCGGACGCGCTGCACGAGCGCGAAATCTGGGTCGATGGCGAGCGCAAGCACACGTTCGGGCGAAACGCCGTTCTGGGTCGCGACGATGACGCCGTCGTCGGCGCGGCTGAGCCCGTCGATACCGAGCAGGGTGACAGCGGAGGGGGCGGAGAGCGCCGCCATCTTCCCGCTTTCCAGATCGATCGCGTAGAGCCCCATCGCATAGTCGGCGACGAGCAGGCGGCGCTGGTCAGGGCTGACCACCAGACCCTGCGGCGAGACGAAACGGGGATCGTCGAACACACGCTCCAGCTCGCTCTGACCCGGCTTCAGCCGCCAGATCGCGGCATTGGCGCCGTCGCTGACATAGACCGTGCCGTCGGCGGCGACCGCGATGTCGCCGAGCGCGGCTTTCGTCTCCGCCGGCAACAACGCCTTGAAGCGCGCCTCGCCGGTGACGAGATCGAAGGCGAAGACACCGGCGGCGCCCAGTTCGCCGGGGTTCAGATCGGGCGTCAGGACGCCGGCCGTGCTGGCCGCCCACAGAAGGCCGTGCGGCCCGTCGACGGCGAGACCGAAGACACTGAACAGCCCGTTCGCGGCGCGCGGCACGAAATCGGCCACGACGCCCGCCTGAATGCGGACGATGCGCCGTTCGCGCACGCTGCCGGCGAACGCCTGTGCGCCATCGACGGCGATGCCTTCGAACAGCGCCCCGCCGCCGCCCAGCGCAAAGGCGCGGACCGGCGCGCCTTTCGGCTCGGCGTTCAGATCGATCTGCACGCGCGCGCCGACGAAACGGGGTTTCAGCGCCAGCGGCAGGAACTCCGGCCGGTCCGCGATGCGGGCGACGAGACCCATCGTCGCGTATTGCTGGAGATGGGTCATCGCGCTTTCGCCATCGCCGAGACGCGCTTCGGCCGAGGCGAGGGCCAGAAGGATGCCCGGATGGCCGGGCCGAAGACGCAGGGCCTCGGTAAGCGCGGCGACGGCGCGGGCATTGTCGCCCGCTGCGGTCGCCGCGGCCGCTTCATTGCGCAGCGCCTGGGATTTCAGGAACTGGTCGGTCGCGGCGTCGGCGGCGGAAAACGCCAAAACTGCGCTGAATACG
Organism: Alphaproteobacteria bacterium; assembly: GCA_027492655.1. Classification (GTDB taxonomy): domain Bacteria; phylum Pseudomonadota; class Alphaproteobacteria; order Micropepsales; family Micropepsaceae; genus JADZAI01. Next base: position 9,210 of record JAPUEF010000166.1, read on the forward strand.
GAGGCGAACAGACGGCGCATGAACCGCTCTTTTTCAATCGAGACAACAGGTCACTTGGAATCGGGATCGCATGCAAGCTATCCCTAGACGATGGCGATCTTTGGGATCATCGCGCTGACCGTGCTGCAGGTCGCGGCGGCGGGAGTGGACGATCACGACGGCGACGGCCGCGTGTCGCGCGTCGAGTACGCCGCGTCGGTGAAGGCGATCGCCCTGGCCGCCGACGCCGACGGGAACGGCGTCATCGATGCTTCGGAGTTCGCGTTCACGCCGGCGGATCTGGCGTTGTTCGACAATAACGGCGACGGGCGCATCGCGTCGGTGGGCGTGCAGGAGTTCATCGACGGCATGGATATCGCCTTCGACGCGATGGACACCGACATGGACGGATATCTGAGCATCGCGGAGCTGGACGCAGCGGGCGGGCGCTACGGCATCCTCGCGCCCCGTGCCTCGATCGATGGTCAGGCCGCGTCGGCGAAACCGCGCCCCTTGAGCAAAGGCTGAACTTCCGGATCGCGGCCGCGGAACAGGCGATAGGCTTCCGCCGGATCGCGTGTATTGCCCGCCGAATAGACGAACTCATACAGCCGCGCGGCGGTCGCCGGATCGAAGATGTCTCCCGCTTCCACGAACGCCTCGAAGCCATCGGCGTCGAGCACTTCCGACCACATATACGAGTAGTAGCCGGCCGAGTAGGCGATGCCGTCGAAGAGATGGAGGAAATGCTGCGGCCGGTGCCGCAGGGCGATTTCCTCCGGCATCTTCAGCCGCGCGCGCGTCGCCATTTCGGCGGCGTGCACGTCGATCGCATCGACGTCCTCGCGCATATGCAAATCCATGTCGAAGACGGCGCTGGAGAGGAATTCGACCGTCGCGAAGCCCTGATTGAAGGTCTGCGACGCAAGCAGCTTCCCGATCATCTGCGCCGGCATCGGTTCGCCCGTTTCGGCGTGGATCGCGAATTCGGCCAGCACTTCGGGCTGGTCCAGCCAATGTTCGTTCACCTGGCTGGGGAATTCCACGAAGTCGCGCGGCACGGCGGTGCCTGAAAGATAGCGATAGGTCACATCCGATAGCATGCCGTGCAGGGCATGGCCGAATTCGTGGAACAGGGTGGAGGCGTCGTCATAGGACAGCAGCACGCTTTGCCCTGCCGGCGCCTTGTTGAGGTTCATGTTGTTGAGGACCAGCGGGATCACCGCGCCGTCCATCTTTTCCTGATCGCGGAAGGTGGACATCCACGCGCCGGACGACTTGCCGGAACGCGCGAAATAATCGCCGTAGAAGAGGGCGATGGTCTTGTCGCCGCGCTTCACCTCCCAGGTGCGGACTTCCGGCGCATAGACGTCGATGTCATGGCGTTCGTGGAAGGTGACGCCGTAGAGACGGGAGGCGCAGGCGAACTGCGCCTCGATCAGCTTTTCCAGCTGGAGGTAGGGTTTCAGCGTCGCCTGATCGAAATCGTAGCGCCGGCTGCGCAGCTTTTCGGCGTAGTAGCGCCAATCCCATGCGGCGAGTTTGAAATTGCCGCCTTCGGCGTCGATCATCGCCTGAAGGTCGGCCTTCTCTTCCTCCGCGCGCTTCAGCGCCGGAGTCCAGACGCGGTCGAGCAGATCGTTCGCAGCCTCGGGCGTTTTCGCCATACGCCCGTCGAGCGTAAGGTCCGCATGGGTGCGATAGCCGAGCAGATTGGCGCGCTCGTGGCGCAGCTTCACGACGCGGGCGATGATGGCGCTGGTGTCGTTCTCGTCGCCATTGTCGCCGCGTCTGATCCACGCCTCATAGGCCTGTTCGCGCAGGTCGCGGCGCGACGAGAAGGTCAGGAATGGTTCGACGCTGGGGCGTTGCAGGCTGATCGCCCATTTGCCGTCCATGCCGGCTTCGCGCGCCGCTTCCGCCGCCGCATCGACCACGAATTGCGGCAGGCCCGCCAGATCTTCCGCGCGGTCCAGCACCAGCGCGAAGCGGTCGGTATCCTTCAACACCTTCAGGCGGAAGTCGGTGCCGAGGGTCGCGAGCTCTTCGTTGAGCGCCGACAGGCGTTCCTTCTTCGCCCCGTCCAGTTCGGCCCCAGCGCGCACGAAGCTGCGATGCATTTCCTCGATCAGCCGCGTCTGTTCCGCGTCGAGGCCGAGCGACGCACGGGCTGCGTAAACCGCCTTGATGCGGGCGAACAGGCCCGGATTCAGATCGACCGCGTCGTAATGCTTGGCGAGCAGCGACGACATCTCGCGCTCGATCTGCTGCAGCGCGTCGTTCGAGGCGGACGATGAAAGATTCTCGAACACCGCGCTGACCCGGCCAAGCGGGCGGCCCGCGCGTTCCAGCGCCTCGATGTCGGCGAAATCGGCGGGGCCGGTCTTCGCGGCGAGGGCCTGGACCGCGGCCAGCTGTTCGGCCATAGCGGCGTCGAAGGCGGGACGGAAATGTTCAGGCCGGATGCGCGCCAGCGGCGGCGTCGCGAATGGCGTCGTCCATGTTTCGAAGAACGGATTGGCGGCGGTCATGGGTATCTCTCCTGAGATACCCCTTTTGCCCCAGATGGAGGCTTAGCCGCCAGTGCCGCCGAACGCGCCGCAGTTCGGCTTGATGGTCCAGATCGAGTACTGGAAGTAATCGACATCCTTCAGCAGGCATTCCGCGCCGGTCTCGTCGACGATCTTCATGTCGTAGAGGCCGTTGGGCAGGTCGGCGAAGTTGAAGCTCTGGCCGTTGGCGATCTTGGCGCCGCGCAGCAGGTCGGGGCCGAAGCGATCGACGTCGATCGGCGAGACGTAGATATGCACAACGGTCTTGCCGGAGGTGTTGGCGATCGCCAGCCGGCCCGCCTGCGCGAGCGCGGGCGAAAGCGCCGCCGCAGCAACCGCCAGGGTGAGGAACAGCCGTTTCATCGCAACATCTCTCCTTTTGCGCCTTCCGGGACAAATCACCCCGGATATGGGCTAAGTTATGGCCGATGGATACTGAATGGTCTCTGAATACGGCGGCTGTAACCCGGGGCGTGCAGCGCTGCCTTTACGGCAAAGGCTATGCGCCGCTGACCGAATTCATCCTACCCGACGGACTGAGACTCGATGTGATGTCCGTCGGACAAGGAGGTGATCTTCTTGCCGTGGAAATCAAGGTCAGCCTCGCGGATTTGCGCGGCGACCGGAAGTGGCCGGGCTATCTGGCGTGGTGCGAGCGGTTCTATTTCGCGGTGCCGGTGGGGTTTCCGCTGGAGGTCGTGCCGGACGGCACGGGGCTGATCGTCGCCGACAGCTATGGCGCGGAGATCGTGCGCGAAAGCCCCGTCGCGCCCCT
>JAPUEF010000167.1 GCA_027492655.1 Alphaproteobacteria bacterium
TGCCCGGCCCGAATGCGTCGGGCGGTTAGCTCAGCGGGAGAGCACTACGTTGACATCGTAGGGGTCACTGGTTCAATCCCAGTACCGCCCACCATTTCCTTCAGGAATTCAAAGCCTTGGGCGCATGAAGCCGCTGCCATAGCGGTTTGCCGAGGCGATCGACGCCAAGCCCGACCACGACGCCGAGGAGCCGGCCGAACACCGCCGAACGGCCGGCCGGGACCAGCCCGCCGATCAGACTTGCCAGCGCCGGCAGCAGGCCGGCGACAGCCAGGGCGGCGTCGTGGATCAGATGCTCAGGCCCGGCGAGGCCGAGCGCGGCGAGGCCGTGGATGACGATGCCGCCGCCGACCCACAGCATGGCGATCGTGCCGACGACGCTGAGCGCTTTCAGGAAGCCCGGCATGCCCTTCACGACCGCCGCACCGACCTTGCGGTTGAAGCCGACGCGCGACCGCGCCAGCGCCGCGCCCATGTCGTCGGCGCGCACGATCAGCGCCACCGCACCATAGACCAGCACCGTCATGCCCAGGCCCACGATGGCCAGCACCACGGCCTGGGTGACGAAAGGCGACTCCGCCACGCTCGCCAGCGAGATCGCCATGATCTCGGCCGACAGGATGATGTCGGTGCGGATGGCGCTGGCGACTCTCGCATCCTCGAATGCGCGGGCCGTCAGCCGGGCGGCGACCTCGCCTTCGGCTTCGTGGTCGTGGTGCGGGGCGAACATCTCGGCGACCTTGTGCCAGCCCTCAAGGCAGAGGAACGCGCCGCCCGCCATCAGGATGGGGGTGATCGCCCACGGCGCGATCAGGCTGAGGATCAGCGCGCCGGGCAGCAGGAAGAAGAATTTGTTGCGCAGCGACCCCAGCGCGATCTTGGCGATGATCGGCAGTTCGCGGTCGGAGGTGAAGCCGACGACATAACGTGGCGTCACGGCGGTGTCGTCGATGACGATGCCCGCCGCCTTGCTGCCGGCCTTCACGGCTTGCGCCGCCGCGTCGTCCAGTGAGGCGGCGGCGACCTTCGCCAGCGCCGCGATGTCGTCGAGTAGCGCCAGCAGGCCGGAACTCACGGAAATTCTCTTGAAGGCTGGGGGTGTCGGGGCCGCTCTTATAGCGCGCCTTCCACGTCGCGATAGACGGGATAAGCGCGGCGTTTTCGGCCCGCGCCGCCTGCGACATTCGCGCACGTATACGGAAGATTGTCGCATTCGCCGTAATCCCGCCCCAATCGAAGTGCGCCTTAAAAGGCGCGGGACTCTCTCGTGCGCCAGCGCCATCGGGGCGAAATCGCGGAACTTTCGGCCCTGCGGCCAAGAGCCCCGCGACAAGCAGGCGTAAGGCGCACTAGTGTCCACGCCGACCGATTCAATTTTCAGACGACCGGGCCTGTCGCGGCGGGCCTGCCTTGCGTACCCAAGGGGGAATTTATGAAGCGTCTAGGCTTTGTGCTGGCCGTCATCGCGGCGTTGGCCGGCGGCTATTTCATCGGCGGCAAATACGGGATGGGCGGCGGCGCGGCCGGCAGCCCGTCGCAGACGGCGTCCTCGACGCCCGCGCCGCAGCCCGGCAGCGACGCTCCGGCCGCTCCCGACACGACGCCTGCCCCGGCCGCCGGTACGCCGGTCGAGCCGGTCAAGGCGCGCGAACCCTATGTCGCCCCCAAGGATGTCGATTTCGCCTTCCGCCGGCTTGAGATCGACACCAGCAAGGACCAGCCCGAAGCCTGCCTCGTCTTCACCCGCGAGCTGAAGACGGATGGATCGGTGCGTTATGAGGATTATCTGGCGTTCGACCCGGCGGCCCAGATCGCGGTGCGGGCGACCGCGGACCGGCTTTGCGTCGCCGGCCTCTCCTATGCCGAAACCTACACGCTGACCCTGCGCGCCGGGCTTCCCTCGGCCAAGGACGAGAAGCTGGCCGAGGACGAGCAGGTCCGCGTCGAATTGCGCGACCAGCCGGCGACCGTGGCTTTCGGTTCGGGCTTCATCCTGCCGCGCGACAGCGCCGAGGGCGTGCCGCTGACCACCGTGAACGTCGATACCGTTCTGGTGAAAGTCGTCCGCGTCGGCGACCGTCTGCTCTCGCAGCTTCAGGACTACGTGCTCGATCAGCGCGAGGTCTATGACTACTACGCCGACCAGTATTCGAACGAGCAGGGCGCGACCGTGTGGTCGGGCGAGATGACGATCGCCAACGTCAAGAACCAGGCGGTCACGACCACCTTCGCGCTCTCCGATGCGCTGCCCAAGATGAAGCCGGGCGTCTATCTGGTGCTCGCCAAGGACAAGGCGCGCGAAGGCAAGACCGACGACTGGGAGCCCCAGGCCGGCCAGTGGATCATCAACACCGACATCGCGCTCACCAGCTTCAAGGCCTATGACGGGCTGACCGTGTTCGCCCGCTCGTTCGCGAGCGCCGAACCGCAGGCCGGCATCAAGCTGCAGCTGGTCGCGGTGAACAACGAAATCCTCGGCGAAGCGACGACCGACAGCGACGGCAAGGTGGTGTTCGACGCCGGCCTGCTGCGCGGCGAGGGCGGCAACATCCCCGCCGTGGTGATGGCCTATAACGCCGGCAAGGAAGACTTCGCCTATCTCGACCTGCGCCGTTCGGCGTTCGATCTTTCGGATCGCGGCGTCGATGGCCGCGCCGCCGCCGGCGACATCGACGGCTTCGTCTATCTCGACCGCGGCATCTATCGTCCGGGCGAGACGGTGCAGCTGACCGCGTTGCTGCGCGATCGTGGCGCGCAGGCGATCGCCAACGCGCCGGTGACGGTCATCGTCACCAAGCCTGACGGACAGGAGTTCCGCCGCTACACGACGTCGGAGCTGAAGGCGGGCGGCGTCTATCAGCCCTTCACGCTGTCGGCCTCGGCCCCGCGCGGCCGCTGGAGCGCCTCGGTCTATACCGACCCGAACGGCTCGCCTGTCGGCTCGATCTCGTTCGACGTGCAGGATTTCGTGCCGCAGAAGCTGAAGGTCACGCTGGCCTCGGCGCAAAGCGAAATCGACGCGGCGCAGCCTGTGACCATCAATGTCGAGAGCCGCTTCCTCTACGGCGCGCCCTCTGCGGGTCTGGGCGGGGAAGGCACGCTGACCATCCAGCGCGCCCGCAATCCCTATCCCAAGTTCAGCCAGTTCGCGTTCGGCTCGGCGGATGAGAGCTTCGATCCGCAGCAGATCAATCTCGATGTCGGCACCACCGATGCGGAAGGCAAGACGACCGCCACCGCCTCGATCGAAGGCATCGACCTCAGCCAGACGACGCTGCCGCTGGAAGCCATCGCCGACGTGCAGGTCTATGAGCCGGGCGGGCGCACCACCGGCGAACAGATCACGCTGCCGGTGAAGACCAAGCCGGTCGCCATCGGCGTGCGCGGCAATTTCGACTACGACACGGTCGCCGAAAGCTCCGATGCGGCGTTCGAGATCGTCGCCGTCAACGACAAGGGCGAGCCCGTCGCCATCGCCGGCGCGACCTACGAGATCGTGCGCGAGATCGTCGATTACCGCTGGTATCAGGCGGACGGCGAGTGGCGCTATGACCGCATCGTGCGCGACCGCATCCTGACCGGCGGCAAGGTGGACATCGCCGCCGATACGCCGGCGAAGGTTTCGGCCCGCGTCGATTGGGGCAGCTACCGCGTCACCGTCGCCGATCCGGCGACCGGCGCGCGCACCTCGTATCGCTTCTGGGCCGGCTGGGGCGCCAGCGCCTCGGATCGTCCCGACCGTCTGACCGTCGCCAGCGACAAGCCGGGCTACAAGGCGGGCGAAACGGCGTCGATCACCGTTCGCTCGGCGGTCGACGGCAAAGGCCTGCTGGTCATCGCCAATGACCGCGTGCTGGAAAGCCGCCTCATCGACATCAAGGCCGACGGCACGACGATCCCGGTCGACGTGAAGGAGGAGTGGGGCGCCGGCGCGTATGCGATGGTCACGCTCTACCGTCCGCTCGACGCCGCGACCAAAGGCTCGCCGCGCGCCATCGGCCTCGTCCATCTGCCCATCGACCAGAGCGCCAACACGCTCGGCGTCGAGATCGGCGCGGTCGAGAAGACGCTGCCGCGCACCCAGCTTGCGGTGCCGATCAACGTCGCTAACGTCAAGGGGCAGGCTTTCGTCACGGTCGCGGCCATCGACGAAGGCGTGCTGCAGCTCACCGACTTCAAGACGCCCGATCCGGTGAAGTATTTCTACGGCAAGCGTCGTCTCGGCATCGACATGCGCGACGATTACGGCCGCCTGATCGAGACCACGCGCTATCAGGTGGGCGCGCTGCGCACCGGCGGCGACAGCTTCGGCGGACGCGGCCTCGCGGTCGTGCCGCAGAAGGTGGTCGCGCTGTTCTCGGGTCCGGTCGAGGTCGTGGACGGCAAGGCCACGGTCAATCTCGACATCCCCGACTTCAACGGCGAACTGCGCGTGATGGCCATTGTCTGGTCCACCAACGCGGTCGGCTTCGCCTCGAAGCCGGTGACGGTGCGCGATCCGGTGGTGGCTGAACTGGTGCTGCCGCGCTTCCTCGCGCCGGGAGACACCGCCGAGATCGGCTTCAACCTGCATAACGTCGATGGCGCGGCCGGCGCCTACACCGCCGAGATTTCGGCGGCGGAGCCGGTGGTGATCGATGCCGGCTCGGCCAGGATCGAGCGCACCCTCGCGGCCGGCGAACGCCAGCTGCTGCCGGTGAAGCTCAGCGCCAACGGCGCCGGCATCGCCACCATCCGTCTGGCGGTCACGGGTCCGAACGGTTTCAAGGTCGACCGCGTGTGGCCGATCGAGATCCGCGCGCCCCAGCTGCCGACCTCGATCGACGACGTCGCCGAGCTGAAGGCGGGCGAGAGCTACGCGCTGCCGGCCGCCGTTCTGGCGCCGTTCGTGCCGGGCTCGGCCAGCGTCTCGGTCACGCTGTCGGGCGCGCGCGGCTTCGATAATGTCGCGGGCATGCTGAAATGGCTCGACCGCTATCCCTATGGCTGCCTCGAACAGACGACCAGCCGCGCGCTGCCGCTGCTCTATCTGAACGATCTGGCCAAGGCGTCGGGGATCGAATCCGACAAGGCCGTTCCGGTGCGCGTGCAGGAAGCCATCGACCGGGTGCTGGATATGCAGCGTCCCGATGGCGGCTTCGGCATGTGGTCGTCGTCCTATGACGATGACGCCGACAAGTTCCTGCAGGTCTACGCCACGGACTTCCTGTTCCAGGCGAAGGCCAAGAACTTCGTGGTGCCGGAAGAAGGCCTGAACCGGGCGCTGCGTTATGCCCGCCAGGTCGCGACCGACAGCAACGCCTCCGACAACGCCCGCGCCTACGCCTTCTACGTCCTCGCCCGTGCGGGCCAGGGCCAGCCGGGCGATCTGCGCTACTATGCGGATAACGGCGGTGCGAATTCGGACTCGGCGCTTGCGCAGGGTCTGATGGGCGGCGCGTTGTTCCAGGCGGGCGACCGCAGCCGCGGCGTGGCGGCCTTCACCAAGGCCCGCGACATCGCGCTGACCTTCGATCTCGACACCTGGTACTACGACTATTACGGCACGCCGCTGCGTGACCTCGCCGGCCTCACCGCCGTCGCGGCCGACAGCGACGAGGCCGCGCTGATCGTGCCGCTGATCGACAAGGCGAACACCGTCAACACCGACCTCAACTACACCACCACCCAGGAGAAATCCTGGATGCTGCTGGCCCAGTGGCGTTTGCTGAACGGCGCGCCGCCGCTGAAGGTGGAAACCGTCGGCGCGACCGCGACCGAGGCTTCCGGCCAGGTCATCGTCAACCCGGCGCTCAACGAGCTGGCGGGCGGCGTGTCGGTGAAGAACGGCGGCGAGAAGTCGATCTGGCGTACGGTCTCGGCGACCGGCGTGCCGGCCAGCCCGATGCCGGCGATCGGCGAGGGCGTCACCGTCAGCAAGGCCTTCTACAATCTCGACGGTTCGCCGGCCAATCTGGGGGCGCTGAAGCAGAACGATCAGGTCATGGTGGTGATCGAAGGCCGCATGACCGATTACACCTATCGTCAGATGGTGATCACCGACCTGATCCCGGCCGGTTTCGAGATCGAAGGCCCGGTGAAGATCGGCGAGGAAGGCAAGTCGGTCTATTCGTGGCTCGACAAGCTGTCCTACGCCAATGTCCAGGAAGCCCGCGACGACCGCTATGTCGCCGCCTTCCGCGTCGGCTACTCGTACCGCCTCAGCCCGCGCGAGCAGGCCGAGACGCCGCTGCCGTCGTTCCGCTTCGCCTATATCGCCCGTGCGACGATTCCCGGCACGTTCGCCCAGCCTGCGGTGCAGGTTGAGGACATGTACGCGCCCAAGGTCATCGGCCGCACGACGATGGGCTCGGTCACGATCGCGGCGCAGTAACGCCGCAATCGGCCGGTAGGCATCGATCCATGTCATCCGGTCCCGACACTGCAGACGCCGCGCCTCCCGAAAACGGGGAGGCGCGGCGTTCGCTTTCCGAAGCTCCGCCGCGCCGTTTTCGCCGGCTGAAGGCGTTGGGCCTCACGCTCGTCGCCGGCGCGGCGCTGCTGTTCGCCGCCGACCGGATATTCCCGCCGGATTTCACCCGCGCGCACGAACGCTCCACCGTCGTCCTGGCGTCCGACGGCACGATGCTGCGCGGCTTTCTGACGCCCGACGACAAATGGCGTCTGCCGATCACGCTGAAAGACGTCGATCGCCGTTATGTTGAGCTGTTGCTTGCCTATGAAGACAGCCGCTTCGCCGATCACGGCGGCGTCGATCTGATCGCGGTGGGGCGCGCCGGCTGGCAGGCGATCTCGAATATGGGCGTCGTCTCGGGCGCCTCGACGCTGACCATGCAGGTCGCGCGCATGCTCGAGCCGATTCCGCGTTCGCTGGGCGGCAAGGTGCTTCAAGCGGCGCGGGCGCTGCAGATCGAACAGCGCCTGTCGAAGGACGAAATCCTCGACACCTATCTCACGCTCGCGCCGTTCGGCGGCAATATCGAGGGCGTGCGCGCCGCGACGCTGGCCTATTTCGGCAAGGAACCCAAGCGGCTGACGCTTTCGGAAATCGCATTGCTGATCGCGCTGCCGCAATCGCCCGAGCGCAATCGCCCCGACCGGTCGGCCGACCGCGCCAAGCGCTCGCGCGACAAGGTGCTGCGCATCCTCGCCGAGAAAGGCGCGATCTCGTGGCAGGACGCCAGCGAGGCGATGGAAGACCCGGTGCCGGTCGCGCGCTCCCGCATGCCGTTCATCGCGCCCCATCTGGCAGAGGAGGCGCGCCGCGAGCGGCCCGACACCGCCGAGGTGATGACGACCATCGATGCGCGCATCCAGAGCGCCGTGGAGAAGTTGCTGACCGCGCAGCGCCGCACGCTCGGCGAAGGCGACATGGCCATCGTGGTGATCGAGAACGCCACGATGAAGACCATCGCTTATGTCGGCTCTACCGATTTTTGGGGCGAGACGGGGCAGATCGATCTCGCCCGCCGCGCCCGTTCGCCAGGCTCGGCGCTGAAGCCTTTCATCTACGGGATCGCCTTCGACGATCTGCTGCTGCATCCCGAAACACTGATCGACGACAAGCCGATCAGCTTCGGCGCCTACGCGCCGCGCAATTTCGATCGCGGCTTCCAGGGTACGGTCAGCGTCCGCAGCGCGCTGCATATGTCGCTGAACGTGCCGGCGGTGGCGGTGCTCGACCGGGTCGGGCCGGTGCGTCTTTCTGCGGTCATGCAGCAGGGCGGGGCGAAGCTCTCCTGGTCCTCAAGGCTCGCCGGGCCGTCCTTGCCGATGGCGTTGGGCGGCGTCGGCGTGACGCTGGAAGACCTCACCATGCTTTATGCCGGCATCGCCAATGGCGGGGTGGCGCGCCCGCTGCTGCGCTATGCCGATCAGACAACGGGCGAGCCGCACCGGCTCTTCGGACCCGTGGCGGCCTGGTATCTCTATGATGTGCTGCGCGGCTCGCCGCTGCCCGATGGCTGGGCGATGGGGCGGGGCATCGATCGCGGGCGCGAGGTCGCGTTCAAGACCGGCACTTCCTACGGCTATCGCGATGCCTGGACGGTCGGCTGGTCGGCTCGTTACACGGTTGGGGTGTGGAGCGGCCGCGCCGACGGTTCCACCCGCCCCGGTGAAATGGGCCGCAACGTCGCCGCGCCGGCCATGCTGCGGGTGTTCGAGCTTCTGCCGGCCGAGCATGGCGGCATCGCGCCGCCGCCGGGCGTCATCACCGTACCGAACGCCGAGGGCCTGCCCCCTTCGCTGCAACGCTTCTCGCCGCGCCGCATGGTGGCCGGCCTCGCCAGGTCCACGCCGCCGCCGGTCATCGCCTTCCCGCCGGACGGCGCGGTGGTGGAGCTGAACGACGCCGACCCGGCCCTGATCCTGCGCGCCGATGGCGGGGCGAAGCCCCTGCGCTGGATCATCGACGGCACGCCGCTGCCGGCGGTGGAGAACTGGGCGCAGACGGAATGGACGCCCAAGGGCGAAGGTTTCAGCCGTGTCACGGTAATTGACGCCGAAGGCCGTTCGGCCACCTCGAATATCCGTCTCAAGCGGCAGATGTAACGGCGCAGCACGGGTGACAGCCGGGCGCGCCGCTGTTATCCCCGAATACAACGACGAAAAAAAGAACGCCCGAGGATGAGCGACCAGCCCCCGCCAGCCAGCGCTGACGCCACGACGCGCGCCTCGTTGCTGCGCCGCGCTTTCACGCCGGTGGGCACGGGCGAGCCGGGCGACGGGCCCTCGACGCCGCAACAGCGCCGTCGCGCTTTCCAGATTCTGTTCCTCAGCCTCATCTGCCTCGGCGTCGGCCAGTCGGGCATGTTCGCGATTCTGCCGCCGGTGTCGCGCGATCTCGGCCTCAACGAGTTCCAGACCGGTGCGATCTTCGCCATCTCGGCGACGATCTGGGTGTTCTCGTCGGCCTATTGGGGCGCGCGGTCCGACCGCCAGGGTCGCCGGCCGATGATCGTGCTGGGGCTTGGGGCTTTCTCGGCCTCGATGTTCCTGTTCGCGACCTCTGTGGAGATCGGCCTTCTGGGCTGGCTGCCCATCGCGGTCGTCTATCCGCTGATGATCGCGTCGCGCTCGATCTACGGGGTTTTCGGTTCGGCCGGTTTCCCGGCGGCGCAGGGCTATATCGCCGACCGGACCAGCGCGTCGGAGCGCACCTCGGCGGTCGCCACGTTGAACGCCGCCTTCGGTCTGGGCACCACTGCGGGGCCGGGCGTCATCGCGGCTCTGGCCGTGATGGGCACGCTCGCGCCGCTCTATTTCGTCGCCGCCGTCGGCGCGGTCTCGGCTTTCGCCATCTGGCGCTTCCTGCCCGAGCGCACCGCGCCCGTGATGAAGATCGAGACCAGGTCGGGCAGGCTGTCGTGGCGCGATACGCGCATCCTGCCCTTCCTCATCTTCGGCGTGCTGCTGGGCACGGCGGGCTCGTTCCCGATCCAGGTGATCGCTTATTTCTTCATGGACGTGCTCAAGCTCAGTCCGGCCGACGCGATCCAGTATTCCGGCGTCGGCCTTATGGTTTCGTCGATGGCGGCGCTTTTCGCCCAGATGGTCATCGTCCAGCGCATGCGCCTGTCGGCCGGGCAGCTGGTGCAATGGGGCATCGGCATCGGGTTCGCCTCTTATGTGCTGTTCGTCGTGGGCAACACGTTCGGCCTCATGGTCTTCGCGCTGCTGCTCTCCGGCCTCGGCTTCGGCCTGATCCGGCCGGGCTATGCGGCGGCGGTGTCGCTGGCGGTGGGCAAGGAGCAGCAGGGCGCGGCGGCGGGCATGACGGGTGGCGCGACGGCCTCGGGCTTCATCTTCGCGCCGTTGATCGGCAACTGGATCTACGCCTACAACCCGCATTATCCGTTCTATCTGGGCGGGCTGCTGATGATCGTGATGGCGATCTATGTGGTGCTCACGCCGCGCCTGCGCATGCTGGAAGCCGAGGTCGAGGAGAAATCCGAAACCGCCGAAACCAACGTGCCGAAGGTCTAGGCGTTCACAGCCCGTCCGCCGCGTGCCATTTGGCGCGCAGCTCCAGCTTGGCGGCGACCGGCAGACGGCCCGCCAGCTTGTTGCACAGCGTATCGGCCAGCCGCAGATTCTGCACCCGGTTCGAGCCGCCCGCCGCGCGGGGCTGCAGGTGCTCAATGCTCATGGTCAGCGGGTTCTTGCGGCGGCCTCCGCAATAGAAGCAGCACGGCCCGTCGCGCCGCGCGATCGCGCGCTTCTCGGCGTCGCGGTTCTTCGGCATTACTCCGCCATCACCTTCTTCAGCAGCGCGCACGAGGGGAACCCGTCGGCCACCATGCCCTTGGCGAGCTGATACGACCGGATCGCGGCGCGCGTGCCTTTGCCGATGTCGCCATCGGGTTCAGCGTCGGTGTGGCCCAGCGCTTTCAGTTTCTTCTGCAGGGCATAGGCCTGGGCGCGCGTGATGTCGGGTTCGTCCTCGGGCCAGGGCGTCTTCAGGCTGGGCCGCCCGGCGATGGCGTTCGACCACAGGGCGATGGCCAGCGCATAGGACTGCGATGGGTTGTAATCGACGAAGCGGTCGAAGTTCGGCAGCGTGATGACGGTTGGGCCGCGCATGCCGCCGGGCGCGAACACGGCGGCCGGCGTATCGAGATTGGCGCCGCGAAGTTCTGTCACCGCGCCGCCGCCCATCAAGGTGATGCCGCGAATCTGCCAGGCGCCCAGCTTCTTCTTGATGGTCAGATCGCCGTCCTCGAAGGCGAAACCGGCGGGCGGCTGCACCTCGGCGATCCAGGCCTGGCCCTTCACCCACGGTGTCTTCAGATTGCGCTGCTTGAGATAGTTGGCCTTCGAGGCGAAAGCGTCGGGCAACGAATCCCACAAGTCGATCACGCCGTCGCCGTCGCCGTCGACGGCGTATTGCTCGTAGGCCTCGGGCATGAACTGTGCATGGCCCACCGCGCCGGCCCAGCTGCCCACCATCTTCGCCTTGGAGAAGCCGTAGCGCTGCATCAGCCGCATCGCGGCCAGCAGGTTGTTTTCGTAGAAGTCGCGGCGATTGCCCTCATAGGCCAGCGCCGCCATCGCTTGGAAGATGTCGTCCTTGCCCTTGTTGCGGCCGTAATCGGTCTCCATGCCCCAGAAGGTGACGAGCACCTCGGGCGGAATGCCGGTCTCGGCCTCGATGCGGGCCAGCGTCTTCGCGTTCTTCTGGAGTTCGGCCTTGCCGGTCGCCAGACGCTCCGCGCTGGGACGGTTCTTCAGATAGCCCCAGATGCGCTGGGTGCGCTCGTTGGCGTTGTAGGCGCGCTCGATGGTCTTGGGGGTGAACTTCACGCCCGCCATCGCCTTGTCGAAGATCGCTGCGGGAATGCCGGCGTCGCGCGCCTTGGCGCGGAAGGCCGAAAGCCACGCCTTGAACCCTTCATTGGTCAGCGCCGAACCGTCCGCCGCGCGCGGCGGCGGCGGGTCGGGCGCTTTCACGGCGCAGACCTCGGCGGCGCCGGCCACGCCGGTCAGCAGCGCGGCGGCGAGAAGAAGGCGCGCCCTCACGAGATCCGCCCGCGCAGGCGCGCCAGCAAAGTTTGCGTCGGATAACCGTCGGCGGGCATGCCGATGGAAAGCTGATAGGCGCGGATGGCCTTGCGCGTCTTGTCGCCATAGCGGCCGTCGGAGGTCACGTCATAGCCCAGCGCCGCCAGCGCGCCCTGGATCGCCTTCATGTCCGGGCCGCTCATGCCCTGAAGGTCTGCAGGCCAGCTGCCGCGCCAGTCGCCCGCGCCGTTCAGCCGATTGGCGAGATGGCTCACCGCGATCGCGTAGGACTGCGAGGGATTGTAGTCGAGGAAGCGACGATAATTCGGAAAGGCGATCATCGGAATGCCGCGATAGCCGCCGGGCAGCAGCACCGAAATCTGCGCGTCCGCCGCGACCAGTCCGGGCAGGCGGCGGCCGTCGGCGGTGCGCACGCCCAGCGCATCCCACTCCGCCGCCGTCTTGGTGATGTCCGGGCCGGCCATCTCCCAAGGGAAGCCGGACGGCAGATGCGCTTCGGCCAGCCACGGCTCGCCTTTGCGCCAGCCATGCGCCAGCAGATAGTTGGCGCAGGAGTAGAAGGCGTCGGCCAGCGAGCCGCGAATGTCGCGTTCACCGTCGCCATCGCCATCGACGCCCAGCTTCAGGATGTTCGAGGGCATGAACTGTACCTGACCCAGCGCGCCGGCATAGGAACCCGTCAACTCCGCGCGCGTCACCAGACCTTCCTGCAGCAGCGTCAGGGCCGCGAACATCTCGTCCTCGAAGTAAGCGCGGCGGCGGCCTTCATAGGCGAGCGAGGCCAGCGCTTCCACGACATAGAAATTGCCCAGCACGTTGCCGTAGCTGGTTTCGTTGCCCCAGATGCCGGCGATGGCGGCGGGATCGACGCCGGTATCGGCGCCGACCTTGTTCAGCAGCGTGGCGTTCTGGGCCAGCGCGCGGCGG
>JAPUEF010000168.1 GCA_027492655.1 Alphaproteobacteria bacterium
CGACGGCGCCCATATCGCCTCGCTGCTGATCACGTTCTTCTATCGCGAGATGCCGGGCCTGATCCGCGACGGGAAGCTGTATCTGGCGATGCCGCCGCTGTTCCGCCTGACCCAGGGATCCAAGTCGGTCTATGCGCGCGACGAGGCGCATCGCGACGAGCTGCTGAAGACCGCGTTTCGCGCCAACGCCAAGGTCGAGGTGGGGCGCTTCAAGGGGCTTGGCGAGATGATGCCGGCGCAGCTGAAGGAGACCACCATGCAGCCGGGCAAGCGCACGCTGCTGAAGGTGACGATCCCCGGCGGCGAGGAGGGCGACACCGGCGATCTGGTCGAGCGTCTGATGGGGCGCAAGCCTGAGCTGCGCTTCCAGTACATCCAGGAGCATGCGCGCTTCGTGGAAGAGCTGGACGTCTGAGGCTTTAACCCTGGCCGCGCCGGGGACGTGCGCGAAGGCTTAATGCGCGTTAAGATTCGCGCATGGGGATCGGGAGACTTGCCGCGCTGGTTCTGGCCGGGCTGCTGAGCGGAAACGCGGCGGCGGCGGAAGGGCGCGCTATTCCGATGACAGACGGGCCGTCGGGCTCGGGGCGCTTTCTGGGCGATGCCTGGTCGATGCGCTGCGGCGGCGATGCGCGTCTGGTCGGGGTGACATTGTACGCGGACAGCCGTGTCGTCGTGGGCGTGGAGGCGCTGTGCGTGCATCTGGCGCTGGAGGGCGGCGCCGTGGTGTGGGCCGACGCGCCGGAGGTGGCGCGTGTTCGCGCGCCGGTGCGGCCGCCCGAGCCTAAGACGACGCCGCCGGCCGATGAGGCGGTGGACGGCAATATTCTGCGGGTGCGGTCGGGCGAGGTCAGCCGGTTTCGCGGCAGCCGCGCGATGGTGATTTCCGTGTCGCGCCAGCCGGATACGCCGCCGGCTTCAGCCAAGGTGTCGATGCGGGCGGGATCACGCAGCGAAGAGCTGCGATGCCCGGATGGGGCTTATGTGCGCGGGTTGCGCACCGGCGTGCGGCGCGGGGCGGTGGTCGGTGTTCAACTGATCTGTGAGCGCGCGGGCCGGAGCGAACTGGTGGGTGCCGATGTCCTGGCGGGCGGGGATGTGAGCGTCGCGCGGACGGAATGCGGGGGCGGGCGGCTCAATCCGCATGACGGCGCGGCGGGGCAGGCGCTGATCGGAACGGTGGAGAACGGGCGCTTGCTGAGCCTTGGGATCAGTTGCGCCCGGAGCGTGGTTCCGGGTGCGTTGAGCGGCACGATCACTCATGTGAAACAATGGCTTGGGCGGGTTTTCTCCAAGCCAGCTTCAAAAGCCGGGCGGGTCTATCGGGCGCCGCGCTGGTATGCGGGGGCGGGCGTGGCGGTGTGCCGGGACGGTTCGGGGCGCGGACCGTGCGCGCAGGCTTCGGCCGACCGTTATTGCAGCGTGATGCGGGAGACGGCGCGCGCCGTGTTCTATGTGGTCGGGCCGCCTTCGGACGATGCGATCGCGGCCGGTGGAAAGCGGTGCCCGGCGGGGGCGTGCCGGGCGTTTCAATCGATCACCTGTCGCGGGTAAGCGCGGTTGAGCGGCCCGGATTTGACCATTTGACGCGGGACGCGGCGGCTCCACCGGGCGTAAGCCCTGATTTTCGTTGACTCCTAGGGCTTCCTTCCCATATTGCGGCGCAACGAAGCGCGGGAGTCGCGATGGCCATGGCCATCAGGCGTCGTTCCGGTTCGAGCCTTTCATCAGGCTCCCGGTCGGCGACCCAAGCGAGAACGCGCAGTTGTTGGAGTTGGCGGATGCCCGGATCGGCGTCGCTCGCTCGCAAAGCCACTCCGATCCACGAAGAGACGAATGACGACGTTTGCCGATTTGGGCCTCAGCGAGGAATTGCTGAAGGCTGTCGCCGACACAGGTTACACCACACCGACCCCGATCCAGGAACAGGCCATCCCGCAGGTGCTGCGTGGGCGCGACGTTCTGGGTCTCGCCCAGACGGGCACGGGCAAGACGGCTGGCTTCACGCTGCCGATGATCGATATTCTGGCGCAGGGCCGGGCCAAGGCGCGCATGCCGCGCTCGCTGATCCTGGAGCCGACCCGCGAACTCGCGGCGCAGGTTTCCGAGAGCTTCGAGAAATACGGCAAGCACCACAAGCTGACCCAGGCGCTGATCATCGGCGGCGTGGCGTTCGGCGACCAGGACAAGAAGCTGGATCGCGGCGTCGACGTGCTGATCGCGACCCCCGGCCGCCTGCTGGACCAGTTCGAGCGCTCCAAGCTGATGCTGAGCCAGGTGCAGATTCTGGTGATCGACGAAGCCGACCGGATGCTCGACATGGGCTTCGTGCCCGACATCGAGCGGATCGTGAAGCTGCTGCCCTTCACGCGCCAGACGCTGTTCTTCTCGGCCACGATGCCGAACGAAGTGAAGCGGATCGCGGATGCCTTCCTGCACAACCCGGTGCGGATCGAAGTGGCGCGCCCGGCGACGACCGCCTCGACCATCGACCAGCGGCTGACGGTGATCGATCCGCTCGACAAGCGCGAGGCGCTGCGCCAGCTGATCCGTTCGGAAGAGGTCAACAACGCGATCGTCTTCTGCAATCGCAAGCGCGACGTCGATATCGTCGGCAAATCGCTGCAGAAGCACGGCTTCAACGCGGCCCCCATCCATGGCGATCTGGATCAGGCGCTGCGCACCAAGACGCTGGAGCAGTTCCGTTCGGGGGAATTGCAGATCCTCGTCGCGTCGGACGTCGCGGCGCGCGGCCTCGACGTGCCGTCGGTGAGCCATGTGTTCAATTTCGACGTGCCGATCCATTCCGACGACTATGTGCACCGTATCGGCCGCACCGGCCGCGCGGGCCGCAGCGGCGTCTCGATCACGCTGGCGACGGCGCATGACACGAAATTCGTGGACGCCATCGAGAAGCTGACCGGCAAGCCGATCAACCGCTTCACGATGGAGGGCCTTGAACAGGCCCGCCGCGAGCGCACGCCGGAACAGCTGGCCGCCGACAAGCGCGATCGCGACAAGCGCCGCCGCGAGCGTCGCGACCGCTATGCCAAGGACGATATGGGGCCGTCGGTCGTCGGATTCGGCGATCATATGCCGGCGTTCATCTCGATCGTCGTGCCGCGCGTGTGGGAGCGGCCGCGCGCCGAGCCCGTGGCGTCGGCGGCGGAAGCCGTGGTGACGCCGACCGAAGGCGGCGCGGAAGCCGAAGCGGCCTGACCAAATTTCACCATGATCCCGGTGAGACTGGGATCATGGTACTGGTTCTGATCCTGACATCCGCTTTGAGCGCGCCGCCGAGCTGCGCGGCGCTGGCCTTTTGTTTGGCGGAAGCGCAGCAGGCCTTCTGCACGGCTTATCCTCATGGCTTGCCCGCAAAGCTGACCCCGGAGGAACAGCCGGTGCACGATCTTGCGGCCCGCATGCAGCGCATGGGATGCAGTGTGCCGCAGGCACGGCTGCATTGCCCCGCGCCGGAGCCGGCGGCGGTGGCGCCGCCGGTGGATTGCAGCGACTTATCGTCGGCTGCGGGCGAGGCCTATCCTTAAGACCCTTCCTGGGGGGAAGGGCATGCACCGCCCGTTTGGGCGGCCGATCGTCTAAGGCTGGTTGATGGCGGTAATTTTGAGGCCCAGGGATTTCGGGGTCGCTTCATCGGTGAGGACTTCGCTGAACCAGACTTCCCCGTCGCCGATCATCACGCCTTCGTCCTTCGCGAACAGCGTCTCGTAGGTCTGGTTCTGGATGGCGCTGACGATGCCGGGCGTGAAGACGTCGTGATAGGCGGCGATGAACGCCTTTTCGTCTTTCAGCGTCGTTTCCTTGCCGCCCAGCGTAAGCGTGATGGGATAGGCGATCATCCGGGCGACGGCGGCGCTGTCTTCGCCCGCAGTTGCGAGCTTCAGGCTTTTCAGAAATTCGGCGTAGCCTTCGTGGGTGCCATACAGCGTGTCGAGACGGGCATCGACGTCGGCTGCGGTCTGAGCGGAGGCGATGGGTGCGAAGGCGAGGAGGCCGGCGATGAGCAGGCTTCCGAGGGCAGCGGTTTTCATAAACTGACTCCGGTGTTTGCCGAGGACAGCATAATCCAAAAGACCGGGCGCGGCGGCGCGGCATCTCGCCCCGGATGAACGAACGGCGCGGAAGGTTTGCCCTCCGCGCCGTATCAGCTTCACCGTGAACGCGACGGTTACATCTGGTTGATGCCGATGATCTTCACGGCCTTCGCTTCGCCTTCGCCGGTCTGCGACAGCCAGACCTGACCGGAGCCGATCATCACGCCCATGTCGTTGGCGAAAAGCGTTTCGTAGGTCTGGCTCTTGATGGCGACGAGGACGCCGGGGGTGAAGACCTCATCATAGGCCTTCTGCAGATCGGCCGCCTTTTCGAAGGTGACATCCTTGCCATCGACTTTGGTCTTGAAAGGGTAATCGACCATGGCGGTGACGGCCTTCTTGTCCTCAGCCGCCGTGGCGGTCTGGAGATCGGCGAGGAACGCTTTGAACGGCGCGGGATCACCGAACAGCGTGGTGAGCTGCCTGTCGACGTCAGCCGCCGTGGGCGCAGGAGCCGCAGCGGGCGGCGGCGCGCCGGTTGCGGGCGCGGCGGGATCGCCGGGAAGCGTCGGCGGCGGCGCGGTCGGATCGGTCGGCGGAGCCGGGGTCTGCGCGAACGCCATGGAGCCGGCGAACAGGGCCGTAGCAAGACCGGCCGAGGTGAGGAAGCGCGCTGTCATTCTTGTTCTCCTGATGTCTCAAACGCGATGAGGGACGTTGCCGCCCCAGCCATAAGGTGAACGTCTCAGGGAAAGGGTCGGTTCCGCCTGGTCAGGTGGCCCGGGCGCGCGTCGTTCATCGTTCCTGTCCGAGGATCCATCCCTCCCAGTCGGTTTCGTCGCGGTCGAGTTCTGGCGCCGCCGGTCGCCGGCCTTCGGCGACCTCGATCATCGCCAGGAGACCGACGAAGCTGTCGAACCTGTCTTCGCCCAGAGCGTCGTCGCCGAATGCAGCGCGCACGAGCATATCGACCTCAGGCGCGTATTCGATTTTCCGCGCGTCGCAATGGGCGCGCAGTCCGGGGATGAACCGCATCCGGTCTGCGGCGCGCCGCTTGCTTTGCCCCGGCGCGAACCGGATGCCGCAATGGCGGTAGGCTTCGCCGGGATAGGTTTCCGCGACGACCGGTCCGCCTCTGGCCATGAGCGTGTCGAGCGCGCCGTCGAAGGGCCAGAGCGATGCGCCGCAATCGGCGAGCGGACGGATGATCTCTTTCCAGCCGGAGAGCGCACCTTTGCCGACCTGGTTGGCTCCGAGCGTCCAGAACAGGCTGCACGCCGCGTTGCGGAAGGCCGTCTTGCGATCGCAGCTGCGGAGCAGCGCCGACATGGAATCGGCCTGCAACGCCGTGGTCAGATGATGCTGTCTCGTCGTGGCTTTGGCGACGCGGGGGAAGAACGGCCGCCTGACGGAGATATCGCGCGGTTCTTCGGCGACGGTGAAGAATGTTTCCCAGTCGCCGCGGCCGATGCGGCTGAGCAGTTCGCGATATCCCGCAAGGCCTGTCTGTGCGCCGTAGAGACGCGGCACGCCGACGGGAAAATCGAACCCCGCAATGCAGGGACCGTCGGCTGAAGCTGCGGCGATCCGTTCGATCAGCGCGGGGCTGTCGGGAGCGGGGGCGAGGCTGTCGATGGTCCAGCTACCGTCGCGCCGGATCGCTGTGGCGAGCCAGCGTTTGGCGAGGTGGACGCTCCAGTCGGCATGGAAAAGCGCGATCACGGTTTGCGGGCGGCGAGGCGGGCGAGCGCCGCGTCGATGGTCTCCTGCTTTTTGCAGAAGGCGAAGCGGATGAAGTGCTGCGGTGCGTCGGCCCCGTAGAACACCGAGAGCGGGATGGTGGCGACGCCGCCTTTCACTGCGAGATCGCGGGCGAAAGCGACATCATCGGCGTTGACGCCGAGCGGGCGGATATCGGCGGTGACGAAATAGGTGCCCTGGCACGGCATGGTGCGGAAGCCGGCCCTTGTGAGGCCGGCGACGAGGCTGTCGCGTCGTTTCTGAAGCTGGCGCGGAAGATCGAGATACCAGTCCTGCTCGTGGTCGAGGCCATGGGCGACGCCGATCTGCAAGGCGGGCGAGGTGGTGAAGGTGACGAACTGGTGCGCCTTCATGATGGGGCCGATCAGGCTGGACGGGCCCTGGATCCAGCCGATCTTCCAGCCGGTGAAGGAGAAGATCTTGCCCGCCGAGCCGACGCGGACGGTGCGCTCGCGCATGCCGGGCAATGTGATGAGCGGGATGTGGCGAACGCCATCGAAGGTAAGGTGCTCGTACACCTCGTCGCAGACGAGGAGGAGGTTGCGGCGCTTCACGATGTCGGCGAGGCCGTGCAGCTCGTCCTGCGTGAAGACGCGGCCCGAAGGGTTGTGCGGCGTGTTGATGAGGATGAGCTTCGTGCGCGGCGTAACGGCGGCCTCGATGGCGGCGAGGGGGAGGCTCCAGCTGTTTTCATCGAGCGGCACGCCGACCGCGCGGGCGCCGATGGTTTCGACGATGGGGCGGTAGCTGTCATAGGCAGGGTCGATGAGGATCGCCTCGTCGCCGGGAGCGAGAAGGCCGAGCAGGCAGTCGGTCAGCGCCTCGGTGGCGCCGGAAGTGACGACGATCTCGCTCTGCCAGTCGAAATCGAGGTCGTAGTGGCGTTTGGCGTGACGGGCGAGGGCCTGCCGGAGCGCCGGCAGGCCGGGCATCGGCGGATACTGGTTGGGGCCGTCGAGAAGGGCTTTGGCGGCAGCCTGCCGGATGGACAACGGACCGTCTTCGTCGGGGAAACCCTGGCCCAGATTGACGGCGTCATGCTCGACTGCGAGGGCCGACATGACCGAGAAGATCGTGGTGCCGAGACGGCTGAAGACATTGTCCGGGAGGGGTGGTGCGGCCGTCATGTGCACAATCCTTGGGCAGTTGACCATCAAACAGGCAGCGCGCGGAGCAGGCCGCCGGAAAGCGGCTGGAGAGGGCGGCATTTCCGGCGGGAATTCAAGCCTTTCCAGGCTTCCGGCGGGTCGTCTGGCGCTTGGCACGCCGCATGCTAACGTCGGTTATGACCTGTGTGGCGGGACGCTGCGCAGGCTTCCGTCACATGCGTAAGCCCGGGGGCCGCTGAAGAAGATGAAGAAGATCGAGGCGATCATCAAACCCTTCAAGCTGGATGAGGTGAAGGAAGCGCTGCACGAAGTCGGACTGCAGGGCATCACCGTGACCGAGGCCAAGGGCTTCGGCCGTCAGAAGGGCCATACCGAGCTGTATCGCGGCGCGGAATATGTCGTGGACTTCCTGCCCAAGGTGAAGATCGAGGTGGTCCTGAAGGACGATCTGCTCGACCGGGCCGTGGAAGCGATCCAGAAGGCCGCCCGCACGGGCCGCATCGGCGACGGCAAGATTTTCATTTCCAACGTCGAGGAAGCGATCCGCATCCGCACCGGCGAAACCGGCCTCGACGCCATCTAACCCAAGATCAATACGATCATCAGGAGAGCCAAGGGACTATGACGACACCCGACGATATCCAGAAGCTGATCAAGGAGAAGGAGGTCAAGTTCGTCGATCTTCGTTTCACCGATCCGCGCGGCAAGTGGCAGCACGTGACGTTCGACCTGTCGCTGGTGGACGACGACTTCCTGACCGAAGGCACGATGTTCGACGGTTCGTCGATCGCCGGCTGGAAGGCGATCAACGAGTCCGACATGCTGCTGAAGCCGGACCTCGACACCGCCGTCCTCGACCCGTTCTTCGCGCAGACCACGCTGACGCTGGTGGCCGACGTGTGCGAGCCCTCGACCGGCGAGCGCTATAACCGCTGCCCGCGTTCGATCGCCAAGGCAGCCGAGGCTTACATGCAGTCGATGGGCGTGGGCGACACCGCCTATTTCGGCCCGGAAGCCGAGTTCTTCCTGTTCGACGACGTGCGTTTCGAGCAGGGCATGAACAAGGGCTATTACTTCCTCGACGACAAGGAAGGCCCGTACAATTCCGGCACCACGTATGAGACGGGCAATCTGGGCCATCGTCCCGGCGTGAAGGGCGGTTACTTCCCCGTTCCGCCGATCGACGCGGGACAGGATATCCGTTCCGAAATGTTGGCCATCATGGGCGAGTACGGCATCCAGCCGGAAAAGCACCACCACGAGGTGGCGCCGTCGCAGCACGAGCTGGGCTTCAAGTACAACACGCTCGTGAAGTGCGGCGACTACATGCAGATCTACAAGTATGTGGTCCACCAGGTGGCGGCGGCCTATGGCAAGTCTGCGACCTTCATGCCCAAGCCCATCAAGGGCGATAACGGTTCGGGCATGCACGTGCACCAGTCGATCTGGAAGGACGGCAAGCCGACCTTCGCCGGTTCGGGCTATGCCGATCTGTCGGAAACCTGCCTCCACTATATCGGCGGCATCATCAAGAACGCGAAGGCGCTGAACGCCTTCACGAACCCGCTGACCAACTCGTACAAGCGGTTGATCCCGGGCTTTGAAGCGCCGGTGATGCTCGCCTATTCGGCGCGCAACCGTTCGGCGTCGGTGCGTATTCCGTTCTCGTCGTCGCCCTATGGCAAACGTCTGGAAGTGCGCTTCCCCGATCCGGGCGCGAACCCCTATCTCGCCTATGCCGCGCTGCTGATGGCCGGCCTCGACGGCATCGAGAACAAGATCAATCCCGGACCGCCGGCGGATAAGGATCTCTACGATCTGCCGGCTGAGGAAGCGAAGAACTTCCCGCAGGTCTGCGGTAGCCTTCGTGAGGCGCTGGAAGAACTCGATAAGAATCGTGCGTTCCTGAAGAAGGGCGGCGTGTTCACCGACGATTTCATCGACTCGTGGATCGAACTGAAGATGCAGGAAGTCTATCGCTTCGAGCACACCCCGCATCCGGTCGAGTTCGAGATGTATTATTCGGTCTGATCCTGAACAGGATCGGCGGAGCGAAGGCCGGGCGAAAGCCCGGCCTTTTCGTGTGCGCCGGGGCTGAAAGCGAACGGCCCGCTCCGGGGAGCGGGCCGTTCTTGGGGCTTTCGCGTTGCGGGGGATGTTCGGGCCCCAAGCCGTCATTGCTTCCGGCGCGACTGAACATCGCGCGCCGGCGGATGAATTTCCCAACAAGCCAGCGCGAACCCAAACTGAACGGTTTGTCAGCTTTCCCGCCCGTCAACTGGACAAGCAGGCCGCCTCGCGCCAAACCGTTCGGCAATCAAAATCGACAGGCAGGCGGCGACCCATGAGCGACGAATTTGAAGAGATCGAAATCGAGATCGACCCCAGCACCCCCATCCTGGTGGGCGGCGGGCATTTCACGCAGCGCACCGCCCAGCAGGGGAAGTTCGCCGACGGGCTGAAGCCGCTGGAGATGCTGGTGAAGGCGGCGAAGATGGCGGCGGAAGACAGTGGTGCGGGCGAGGCGGCGCTGAAGGCGGTGGATACGGTGGCCGTGGTGCGCTTCACGGTGGACAGCGCCGAAGCGGGGCGGCTGCCTGTCGGCCAGATGCGCAATCCGCCGCGCTCGCTGGCGCGCGAGATCGGCGCGGCGCCCAAGCGCGAAATCTATACGGCGGCGGGCGGCAATACCCCGCAGGCGCTGGTGAATGCCTCGGCCGAGGAGATCGCGAATGGCAAGGCGGACGTGGTGCTGCTGGCGGGCTGCGAGTTTCTGGCGACACTGATGGGGGCGTTGAAGGCGGGCGTGAAGCTGGACGCCTGGGGCGACGACGCGGATGGCGAGCCGGAGAAGTTCGGCGACTACGCCAATGGCGTGAATGCTTACGAGCATGCGCACGGGCTGCGCTTTCCGGTGAATACCTATCCGCTGTTCGAGAATGCGATCCGCGGCTCGAAGGGCCGGCAGGTGGCGTTCCATCAGAAGAAGATGGGCAAGCTGTTCCAGCGCTTTAACGCGGTCGCGGCGGCCAATCCCGAAAGCTGGTTCCCGACCGCGCGCAGCGCCGAGGAGATCGCGACGCCGTCGGACAAGAACCGCTATGTCGGATTTCCCTACACCAAATATCTGAACTCGGTGATCGAGGTGGATCAGGCCGCCGCCGTGCTGATGATGTCTGTCGCCAAGGCGCGCGAGCTGGGCGTGCCGGAGGATCGCTGGGTGTTCCTGCATGGCTGTGCCGATGTGAAGGAGATCTGGAACGTCTCGGAGCGGCCCGATCTTTCGGTGTCGCCCGCGATCCGGCTGATGGCGCGCGAGCTGTTCGCGCATTCGCGCCTTTCCATCGGCGATATCGACCACATGGATCTCTATTCCTGCTTCCCGAGCGCGGTGGAATACGCGCTGGATGCGTTCGGCATTCCGGCGGATGACGAGCGCGGGCTGACGGTGACGGGCGGGCTGCCGTATTTCGGCGGCGCCGGGAACAACTACGTCATGCATTCCATCGTGATGATGCTGCACAAGGTGCGCGCGGATGCCGGCTCGTTCGGGCTCGTCACCGGCAATGGCTGGTTCGCGACCAAGCATGCGGCGGGGATCTATTCGACCGAACCGACCGAAGGAAAATGGTCGCGGCGCGATCCCAAAGAGTACCAGAAGGAGATCGACGCGATTGAGCGCCCCAAGGTGACGGTGGAGGCGAACGGCAAGGGGACGATCGAGACCTATACCGTGGTGCATGACCGCAGCGGGCCGATGCTGGGGATCGTCATCGGGCGGCTGGAGGATGGCAGCCGGTTCGTCGCCAATACGCCTGCCGACAAGGCCGTTCTGGACGGGTTGATGGCGAGCGAGGCGCTGGGGCGCACGGGAACGGTGCGCCACGAGGGCGGCAAAAACATCTTCACGCCGGACGCCGCCTGATGGCGCGCATCTATATGGTGCGGCACGGCAAGGCGGCAGCGAGCTGGGCCGATAGCACCGATCCGGGGCTGGACGATACGGGCCGCGGCGAGGCGCAGGCGGCGGCGGATGTGCTGTCGAAGCTGACGCCGATGGCGATCTTGTCCAGTCCGCTGGCGCGGGCGCGCGAGACGGCGCAGCCGCTGGAGCTGGCGTGGTCGCTGCACGCACGGATCGAGCCGGGGGTGGCGGAGGTGCCGTCGCCCGATATTCCGCTGGAGGGGCGCGGGGCGTGGCTGCGCGGGATCATGAGCGGGACGTGGGCTGAGGCCGATGAGATGCGCCGCAAGTGGCGCGACGGGGTGGTCGCGACGCTGGTGAAGCAGCCGAAGGACTGCGCGATCTTCAGCCATTTCGTGGCGATCAATGTGGCTGTCGGTGCGGCGACGGGCGATAGCCGTGCGACCTTGTTTCAGCCGGCCAACGGGTCGATCACCATTTTCGAGACGGATGGCGTGAGCTTGAGGCTGATCGAAAAGGGGCGTGAGGCGGAGAGCGTGGTGCGCTAGGCTTGGCGCATGGATGACACGGACGATCCCCAATGGATGAGCGCCGCGCAATTGGCGGCGGCGTATGAAAGCGGCGAGATTTCGCCCGTCGAGGTGGCCGAGGGCCTGCTGGCGCGGATCGACGCGCTGGATGCGGGGCTGAATTCATTCTGCCTGATCGACCAGGGCGTGACGCTGGCCGCCGCCGAGGCGAGCCAGGAGCGCTGGATGATGGGCGCGCCGCTGTCGCCGCTGGATGGCGTGCCGGTGGCGATCAAGGATCTGCTGGTGACGAAGGGCTGGCCCACGCTGCGCGGGTCGCGCACCGTCGATCCGAACCAGCCGTGGCATGAAGATGCGCCGAGCGTGGCGCGGCTGAAGGACGCCGGGGCGGTGCCGCTGGGCAAGACGACGACGCCGGAGTTCGGATTCAAGGGATCGAATGACAGCCCGCTGACGGGCATCACGCGCAATCCGTGGGATGTCTCGAAAACGCCCGGCGGGTCGAGCGGCGGGTCTTCAGCCGCGCTGGCGGCGGGGTTTGCGCCGCTGGCGCTGGGGACGGATGGCGGCGGGTCGGTGCGTATTCCCGCGAGCTTTACCGGCACGTTCGCGCTGAAGCCGAGCTTCGGGCGGGTGGCGGCCTATCCGCTGTCGCCGTTCGGCACGCTGGCGCATGTCGGGCCGATGACGCGGACGGTGACGGACGCCGCGCTGATGCTCAACGAAATGGCGAAGGCGGACGCGCGCGACTGGTATCAGGTGCCTACCGCGGGGGCGGATTATGCGGCGGGGCTGGAGGGCGGGGTGAAGGGCGCGCGGATCGCCTATTGCCCGACGCTGGGGTTCGCCGAGAACGTCGATCCCGAAGTCGCCGAGGCGGTGAAGCATGCGGCGCTGGCGTTCCAGGCGCTGGGCGCTCAGGTGGACGAGCTGGACCCGCCGCTGGGCGACCCGTCGGAGATTTTC
>JAPUEF010000169.1:0-6378 GCA_027492655.1 Alphaproteobacteria bacterium
CGTTCCTTACGACGAACGCGCGTCTTCTTCTCGACCATGTCGATCTAGCCCTTACTTCTTCTTGCCGGCGATCGCCTTCGCGGGGCCCTTGCGGGTGCGAGCGTTCGTGTGCGTGCGCTGGCCGCGCACCGGCAGGTTCTTGCGATGACGCAGGCCGCGGTAGCAGCCAAGGTCCATCAAGCGCTTGATGTTCATCGCCGTCTCGCGACGAAGATCGCCCTCAACCACATAGTCGCGGTCGATGATCTCGCGGATCTGGATGACTTCGGCGTCCGAGAGCTGGTTCACGCGGCGCGCCTCGTCGATGCGCAGCTGCTCACAGATGGCTTCGGCATGCTTGGGGCCGATGCCATGGATGTAACGAAGCGCGATGTGAACGCGCTTGCCCGTCGGAATGTTCACGCCAGCGATACGCGCCACCGTCTATCTCCTAGTTTCCTGTCCGGCCGATGCCGGACGCTAAAGCGGAACCTGCGATTTGCGGCCAAAGGGCAGCTAATCGCCAGTTCCGGGCGCCAGAGTCGGGGGTCCAAAATTGAGCGGCGGAGTATACTCAGGCGACCCCCGCCGTCAACGCGATTTCTTAAGAAAATCCGTCCTTAAAGCCCCTCCAGAATCGCCGCGATTTCGGCTTTCACGACATCTACCGGCTGCATGCCATCGACGGTCCTGAGAAGTCCCTTGGCCCGATAATGGGCGATCAGGGGGGCCGTATCGCGGTGATACTTGGCGAGACGATTCGGAAACACGTCCGGGCGGTCGTCCGAGCGTACGGGCTTGCCCGCCGCCTCGTCCTGCGCCGCCCGGCGCGTAATACGCTCGATCAGAATGCCGTCATCGACGGCGAACTCGATCACGCAATCCAGTTTCTGGCCCCGCTGGGCCAGGAGGGCATCCAGAGCATCGGCCTGGGCCGTCGTGCGCGGAAACCCGTCAAAAAGCGCGCCTTTTGCACAGTCCGGCTGGGTCAGCCGGTCGGCGATAATGCCGATGACGACGTCGTCGGGGACCAGGTCGCCGCGATCCATGATGGTCTTGGCCTGGCGGCCGATCGGCGTATCGGCGGCGATCGCCGCGCGGAGCATGTCGCCGGTCGAGAGCTGCTTCAGGCCGCGCCCGGCCTCCAGCAGTTGAGCCTGGGTCCCCTTCCCCGCTCCCGGCGGGCCCAGCAGGATCAGATTCATCTGCGGGCACCTTTCAGGCGGGACTTCTTGATCAGTCCCTCATACTGATGGGCGAGCAGGTGGCTCTGGATCTGCGCAACCGTATCCATGGTGACGCTGACGAGAATGAGCAGCGAGGTGCCGCCGAAGTGCCAGGCGAAGCCCTGCCCGTAGGTGTTCAGGATGAACTCCGGCACGAGGCAGACGAAGACCATATAGAGAGCGCCGACAGCGGTAAGGCGCGTAAGCACGTAGTCGATATAGTCGGCGGTGCGCTTGCCGGGACGGATGCCGGGAATGAAGCCGCCGTACTTCTTCAGATTGTCGGCCGTATCGACCGGATTGAACACGATCGCGGTGTAGAAGAAGCAGAAGAACACGATCAGCAGGCCGTACAGCGCCATGTAAAGCGGCTTGCCGTGATTGAGATAGATCGCGACGGTCTGCAGCCATTCCGGCGCTTCCTTCTGGAACTGCAGGAAGGTCAGCGGCAGCAGCAGCAGCGACGAGGCGAAAATCGGCGGAATGACGCCCGCCGTGTTGAGCTTGAGCGGCAGGTGCGAGGATTCGCCGCCCGTCTGGCGGTTCTGGCTGACCTGGCGCTTCGGATACTGCACCAGCAGCCGGCGCTGCGCGCGCTCGACATAGACGATCAGGCAGATCGTCATGATGAGGATCGCGAAGAACAGCACGATGCCGAACGGAGAAACCGAACCGTTACGGCCGGATTCGAAGACGTTGTAGAACGCGCCCGGATAAGCCGCGACGATGCCGGCGAAGATGATCAGCGAAATGCCGTTACCGACGCCGCGCGAGGTGATCTGCTCGCCCAGCCACATCAGGAACATCACGCCGCCGGTCAGGGTAATAACCGTGGACGCCAGGAAGAACGTGCCCGGATTGAGGACGACGCCAGAATTCTGCAGGCCCATGGCGATGCCGAACGCCTGAATGGCGGCCAGCACGACGGTGCCCATGCGGGTATACTGGTTGAGCGCCTTGCGACCGGCCTCCCCCTCCTTCTTCATCGCTTCCATCCGCGGCGACACGGTCGCCAGCAGCTGCACGATGATCGAGGCCGAAATATACGGCATGATGCCGAGCGCGAAGATCGCCATGCGTCCGACGGCGCCGCCGGCCAGCATGTTGAAGATGCCAAGAATGCCCTGGCTCTGGCCGTCGAACGCCGCCTTGAAGGCAGAGGGATCGATGCCGGGCATCGGGATATACGTCCCGATGCGGAAGACGATGAGCGCGCCGAGCGTGAACCAGATACGCTGGCGCAGCTCGGTCGCCTTCGCGAACGAGGAGAAATTCAGGTTCGCGGCAAGTTGCTCGGCGGCTGACGCCATACGATCGCTCCCTGTGCCGCCGGGCCGAGCCCGGCGGCAAACCCCGATTTACGCGGTAGCGCCCGAACGCTCGGCACGGCGCTTGGCCGAGTCGACACGGCGCTGCTGGCGCTTGCCGATCGGCTTGCCCACGCGGCCCTTGTTCTCGGGCTTCGCCTTCACGCCTGTCACCGTAACCTTGCCGCCAGCCTTCTCGACCGCAGCGACCGCAGCGGCGGAAGCGTGCGCGACTTCGAAGGAGACATTGGTCTTCAGTTCGCCGCGCGCAAGGAGGCGCACGCCGTCCTTCGCCTTCGACGTGAGCCCCGCCGCGTTCAGCGCTTCGGCGTTGAGGACGCCATCGGCCTTCAGACGGCCGGCATCGATCGCAGCCTGCACATCGCCGACATTCACGGCCGAGAATTCACGCGCGAAGATGTTGTTGAAACCGCGCTTCGGCATGCGCATGTGCAGCGGCATCTGACCGCCTTCGAAGCCGTGAATGGCGATACCCGAACGGGCTTTCTGACCCTTCACGCCCTTGCCGGACGTCTTGCCCTTGCCCGAGCCGATGCCACGGCCGAGGCGCTTGGAGCGCTTGTGCGAGCCAGGCTGGCCCTTGAGTTCGTTCAACTTCATGGCCTTAGGCCTCGACTTTGATGAGGTGCGCGACCTTGTTGATCATCCCGCGCACGGCGGGCGTATCTTCAAGCGTGCTGGTGCTGCGGATCTTGCGCAGGCCGAGACCGCGCAGCGTCGCCGCCTGGTCTTCGGTGCGGCGGTTCGCACTGCGCAGCTGGGTGACCGTGACGGTCTTTTTCTGGTCGGACATCGTTCCGCTTCCTTAAGCTCAGGCAGCCTGCTCGGCCGCGAGGGCCGCAGCGTCCGCGTCCTTGCGTGAGAACAGATCGGCGACGGTCTTACCGCGCTTGGCGGCGATCGAACGCGGCGAGTGGCCGTTCTTCAGGGCGTCGAACGTGGCGCGCACCATGTTGTACGGATTCGAGGTGCCCACAGACTTCGCAACGATGTCGTGAATGCCGAGGGTCTCGAAGATCGCGCGCATCGGGCCGCCCGCGATGATGCCGGTGCCGGTCGGAGCCGGACGCAGCTTCACCTTGCCGGCGCCCCAGTGGCCTTCGGCTTCGTGATGGATCGTGCGGCCTTCCTTCAGGGCGACCTTGATGAGGCCGCGCTTGGCGGCTTCGGTGGCCTTGCGGATGGCTTCCGGCACTTCGCGGGCTTTGCCGTGGCCGAAGCCGACGCGGCCCTTCTGATCGCCGACGACGACGAGCGCGGCGAAGCCGAAGCGCTTGCCGCCCTTCACCACTTTGGCGACGCGGTTGATGTGGACGAGCTTGTCCGTGAACTCGGAGTCGCGCTCGCGCTCTTCGTTGCGACGGGGACGGCGTTCGCGTTCAGCAGCCATGGTCCGGCGCTCCTCTTAAAACTTCAGTCCGGATTCGCGGGCGGCATCCGCGAGCGCCTTGATGCGCCCGTGGAAGATGTAGCCGCCGCGATCGAACACGATCTCGGTGATGCCGGCCTTAAGCGCGCGCTCTGCGACGCGCTTACCGACGTCGGCCGCCGCGCCCTTATCCCAGGACTTGGCGACATCCAGTTCCTTCTCGGCCGTCGAAGCCGAAGCGACGGTCACGCCCTTCGAGTCGTCGATGACCTGCGCGTAGATATGGCGCGAGGACCGGAAAACGGAAAGGCGCGGCTTGCCGCCGGCGGTCTGGCGGAGCTTGTAGCGCGTGCGGCGCTGGCGGCGCGCGAAGAGGTCTTTGTTGCTGCTCATGATCGGCGGCCTTACTTCTTCTTGCCTTCCTTGCGGCGGATAACCTCGTCGGCGTAGCGCACGCCCTTGCCCTTGTAGGGCTCGGGACCGCGATAGCCGCGAATCTTCGCCGCGGTGGCGCCGACCAGCTGCTTATCGACGCCGCTGACGGTCAGCGAAGTCGGCTTTTCGGCCTTGATGTCGATGCCGGTCGGGATCGGGAAGATCACGTCGTGGCTGAAACCAAGCTGCAGCTGCAGGTTCTTGCCCTGCACCGCCGCCTTGTAGCCGACGCCGCTGATCTCGAGCTTCTTTTCGAAGCCCGCCGAAACGCCCTGCACCATGTTGTTCACGAGCGTACGGCTCATGCCCCACATTGCGCGGGCGCGCTTGGATTCGTCGATCGGCTTCACGACGAGCTGACCGCCCTCTTCGGTGGCCGTAACTTCGGCCGCCAGGGTGAGCTTCAGCTCGCCCTTCGGACCCTTCACTTTGACTTCGCGGCCGGCGACCGAAGCGGTCACGCCCTTGGGCAGCGAAACCGGCAGTTTCCCGATACGGGACATATCCGTTTCTCCTTCCGCCTTAGAATACGTGGGCCAGGACTTCGCCGCCGACATTGGCGTCGCGCGCGGCGTTGTCCGACATCACGCCCTTGGGCGTCGACACGATGGCGATACCCAGGCCGTTACGAACCGGGGTCAGTTCCTTCACCGAGGAGTAGATGCGGCGGCCCGGCTTGGACACGCGGCCGATCTCCTTGATGACCGGACGGCCATCATAATACTTCAGCTCGATCTCCAGCTGACGGTGGCCTTCCTTCTCGACTTCGATGAAGCCGCGAAGATAGCCCTCGTTCACCAGAACGTTCAGAACCGCCGCGCGAAGACGCGAGGCAGGCGACGAAATCTTCTGCAGGCCACGCGATTGCGCGTTGCGGATGCGGGTCAGCAGATCGCCGATCGGATCGGTCATCATGATCGGGGGTCTCCTTACCAGCTCGACTTCGTCATGCCGGGGATCTGGCCGTTGGAGGCGAGATCGCGCAGCGCGATACGAGACATCTTGAGCTTGCGATAGAAGCCGCGGGGACGGCCCGACAGCTCGCAGCGATTGTGGATACGCGTCTTCGACGAGTTGCGCGGCAGCTTGGCGAGCTTCTGCACGGCGGCGAAACGCTCGTCGGCCGGCAGCTTCTCGTCGGCGATCTGCGCCTTCAACGCGTTACGCTTGGCTTCATAGAGCTTTACAAGACGCTCGCGGCGCTTGTTACGCTCGATCATACCAGTCTTGGCCATTAGGTTGGTCCTTGCACCAGGATGGTTTCGTTAAACGAACGGGAACTGGAAGCCACGCAGCAACTCGCGGGCCTCTTCGTCGTTCTTGGCCGAGGTGCAGACCGTGATGTCCATACCCCAGATCGTCTCGACCTTGTCGTAGTCGATCTCGGGGAACACGATATGCTCCTTGAGGCCCATGGAGTAGTTGCCACGGCCATCGAAGCTCTTGCCGTTCAGGCCGCGGAAGTCGCGGACGCGCGGCAGCGCCATGGTGACCAGGCGGTCCAGGAACTCGTACATGCGGTCGCGACGCAGCGTGACCTTGCAGCCGAGCGGCATGTTCTCGCGAACCTTGAAGTTCGAGATCGCGAGCTTCGCCTTGGTGATGATCGGCTTCTGGCCCGAGATCAGCGTGAGATCGCGCGCAGCCTGCTGGACCTTTTTGGTGTCCTGCGTGGCTTCGCCGACGCCCATGTTGATGACGACCTTCTCCAGACGGGGGGCCTGGAGCTTGTTCGTGTAGCCGAACTTCTCCATCAGCGCCGCGCGGAGCTGCTCTTCATAGCGCGCCTTGAAACGCGGCTTGTATTCGCCGGCCTTCGGCGTTTCGAAGCGTTCGCCGCCCGACTTGTCGGACTTGGCTTCGCTGGCGGCTGCGGCCTTGTTGGCGGCAGCGGACGCTTTGCCGCGCGCGGCCTTCTCGGCCTTCGCAGCAGCAGCGGCGTGGGGCCGCGGCGCCGCCCGCATTGTGTTTTCGGGGGGAGGACAAGACACCGGCCAACGACCTAGGTGCGGTGGGGGCCCGAGGGCGCGGCCGCCCCCCC
>JAPUEF010000169.1:6388-12330 GCA_027492655.1 Alphaproteobacteria bacterium
GTCTTTGCCTGCTTCAGACATCGATCGTCTCTCCGGACTTCTTGGCGACGCGGACCTTGCGGCCGTCAGCCAGAACCTTGAATCCGACGCGCGTCGGCTCACCCGACTTCGGGTCGATATGCGCCACGTTCGAGACGTTGATGGGCGCTTCCTTGGAAACGATACCACCCTGCTGCGACTGGGTCTGCTTCTGGTGCTTCTTCACGACGTTGACGCCGGAGATGAGCACGCGGCCCTCGTCCGGATACACGCGAAGAACTTCGCCCTTCTTGCCCTTGTCGCGGCCCGTCGTGACGACGACGCGGTCGCCTTTACGTACCTTCGCGGCCATTACAGCACCTCCGGCGCGAGCGACACGATCTTCATGTGGCTCTTCGCACGCAGTTCGCGCACGACCGGCCCGAAAATACGGGTGCCGACCGGCTCGTTCTGGTTATTGATGAGAACCGCAGCGTTGCGGTCGAAACGGATGAGCGAGCCGTCCGGACGACGGATGCCCTGAGCGGTCCGAACGACGACCGCCTTCATGACGTCGCCCTTCTTCACGCGGCCGCGCGGCATCGCTTCCTTGATCGAGACGACGATGATATCGCCGACCGAGGCGTAGCGACGGCGCGAACCGCCCAGAACCTTGATGCACATCACCCGCTTGGCGCCGGAATTATCGGCGACTTCGAGCTCCGTGGTTTGCTGGATCATGTCTTACGTCCTTTTCGCGTGGGGCATATCGGCTAGGCGTTACTCGACCTTGCCGATGACCTCCCAGCGTTTGAGCGCCGACATCGGACGGCACTCCTGAATACGCACCACGTCGCCGGCTTTGTGGCCGGTTTCATCATGCGCGTGATACTTCTTGCGGCGGCGAACGGTCTTGCCGAGCGTCGGGTGAGCGAAGCGGCGCTCGACTTCGACGACGACGGTCTTGGCGTTCTTGTCGCTGACGACGACGCCCTGGAGGATGCGCTTGGGCATATTCTCTTCCTTGTCCCTTACGCGGCCTTGGTCGCGGTCTTCTGCTTCAGCAGGGTCATCACGCGAGCAACCGTACGGCGCACCTGGCGGACCCGGTGCGTGTTCTCAAGCTGCCCCGTCGCCTTCTGGAAGCGCAGGTTGAACTGTTCCTTCTTCAGCTTCACGAGTTCTTCGCGCAGCTGGTCCGGCGTCATATCGCCGATCTCGGTGACTTTCTTCTTGGCCATGACGTCTCGTCCTTACACAGCCTGGCGCGCGATGACGCGGCACTTGATCGGGAGCTTCTGAGCGCCGAGCTCGAGCGCCTCACGGGCGATCGTCTCGCTGACGCCATCCACCTCGAACAGGATACGGCCGGGCTTCACGCGGGCCGCCCAGTATTCCGGCGCGCCCTTGCCGGAGCCCATGCGGACTTCGGCCGGCTTCTTCGACACAGGCACATCGGGGAACACGCGGATCCAGTAACGGCCCGCGCGCTTCATGTGGCGCACGAACGCCTTACGCGCCGCTTCGATCTGGCGAGCGGTCAGACGCTCCGGCTCCATGGCCTTCAGGCCATATTCGCCGAACGCCAGCGCCGTGCCGGACTTCGCGTTGCCGTGGATGCGGCCCTTATGGGCCTTGCGGAACTTGGTTTTCTTGGGCTGCAGCATTGCTCTACGCCTTTACCTTGCCTTAGGCGGCCTGCGGGCGCTGACGGCGCTCGCCATCGCGATTCCCGCCTTCAGCAGCCTCGGCGCGCTTGTCCTGCGCCATCGGATCGTGCTCGAGAATCTCGCCCTTGAAGATCCAGACCTTCACGCCGCACGTGCCCATCGCGGTCTTCGCCGTGGCGCGACCGAAATCGATGTCGGCGCGGAGCGTATGCAGCGGCACGCGACCTTCGCGGTACCACTCGATACGCGCGATTTCAGCGCCGCCCAGACGACCCGAGCAGGTGATCTTGATGCCGCCGGCCCCAAGACGCATCGCCGACTGAACGGCGCGCTTCATGGCGCGGCGGAACGCCACGCGGCGCTCGAGCTGCTGCGCGATCGACTCGGCCACCAGCTTGCTGTCGATCTCCGGCTTGCGGATTTCAACGATGTTCAGCACGACTTCGCTCGACGTGAACTTCGAGAGCTCCGAACGCAGCTTCTCGATGTCGGCGCCCTTCTTGCCGATCACCACGCCCGGACGCGCCGAGTGAATCGTGACCCGGCACTTCTTGTGCGGACGCTCGATGATGATCTTGCTGACGCCGGCGGCCTTCAGCTTCTCTTCGAGGAACTGACGAATCTTGATGTCTTCGTGCAGCAGCTGACCGTACTCACCCTTCTTCGCGTACCAGCGCGAATCCCAGGTGCGGTTGATGCCGAGGCGCAGGCCGATCGGATTGACCTTGTGACCCATCAGGCGGTCTCCTCTTGCGGCTGGCGCACGACGATCGTGATTTCGCTGAACGGCTTCAGAATGCGCGCGCCCTTGCCGCGACCGCGGGCATGGAAGCGCTTCATCATGATGTTCTTGCCGACCCAGGCTTCCGACACGATGAGATCATCGACGTCGAGATTGTGGTTGTTTTCGGCATTGGCGACGGCCGACTGCAGAACCTTCTTCACCGACTGCGCGATGCGCTTGGTGGAGAACGTAAGCTCAGCCAGCGCCTTCGACGCCGACTTGCCGCGGATCGACTGGGCGACCAGGTTCAGCTTGCGGTCCGAAGTGCGCAGCATGCGCCCGACGGCCTGGGCCTCGTTGTCCGGCAGACGCCGGGGGGTCTTGGATTTGCTCATGGTCGGCGGCCTTACTTCTTCTTCGCCTTCTTGTCGGCGGAGTGGCCATAGAACGTGCGGGTCGGCGAGAACTCGCCGAACTTGTGGCCCACCATGTCTTCCGACACGAGGACCGGCACGAACTTCTGACCGTTATACACGCCGAACTGAAGGCCGACGAATTGCGGCATGATCGTGGAGCGGCGGCTCCAGATCTTGATGACGTCCTTGCGGCCAGAGGCGCGCGCGGTATCCGCCTTCTTCAGGAGGTAGCCGTCTACGAACGGACCTTTCCAGAGGGAGCGAGCCATATGCGTCTTGCCTCAGCGCTTCTTCTTCTCGTGACGGGTACGGACGATGAGCTTGTCGGTGCGCTTGTTATTGCGCGTCTTCATGCCCTTCGTGCCCTTACCCCACGGGGTGACAGGGTGACGACCGCCCGAGGTGCGGCCTTCGCCGCCGCCGTGGGGATGGTCGATCGGGTTCATCGCGACGCCGCGCACGCTCGGGCGGATGCCCTTCCAGCGATTGCGGCCGGCTTTGCCGAGCGAGACGTTAGCGTGATCCGGGTTCGAAACCGCGCCGACCGTCGCGTAGCACGACAGGTGGACCTTGCGGGTCTCGCCCGACGTCAAACGCAGAACGGCATAGCCCGAGTCGCGTCCGAGATACTGCACATACGTGCCGGCAGAACGCGCGATCTTGCCGCCGGCGCCGGGCTTCATCTCGACATTGTGCACGATCGTGCCGACCGGCATGGCGGCCAGCGGCATCGCGTTGCCCGGCTTCACGTCGACCTTCGCGCCCGCGACGACGACGTCGCCGACGGCCACGCGCTGCGGCGCGAGAATATAGGCGTTCTCGCCGTCCTCATACTTGATGAGGGCGATATAGGCCGAGCGGTTCGGATCGTATTCCAGACGCTCGACGGTCGCCGGAACATCCGACTTGCGGCGCTTGAAATCGACGATCCGGTAGGACGTCTTATGACCGCCGCCGCGACGACGCATCGTCACGCGACCGGTGTTGTTACGCCCTGCCTTCTCGGACTTGCCTTCGGTCAGGATCTTCAGCGGGGCGCCCTTGTGGAGGCCCGAGCGATCGACCAGGACCAGCTGACGCTGGCCGGGCGTGATCGGATTATAAGTCTTCAGAGCCATGGTCTCAGAGCCCCGTCGCCACGTCGATCGACTGACCGTCGGCCAGTGTCACGATTGCTTTCTTCACATCGGCCCGCTTCGCAGCGAAACCCTTGAAACGCTTGACCTTGCCCTTGGTCGTGATGGTGTTCACGGCCGTGACCTTGACCTTGAACAGGGCCTCGATGGCGGCCTTGATCTCGGGCTTGGTGGCGGTCAGCGGCACCTTGAAGACGACCTGGTTCTGCTCGGAAGCAGCGGTCGACTTCTCGGTGATCACGGGCGACAGGATCGTCCCGTAGTGGTTGAGGTCCTTGCTCATGCCAGGCGCTCCTCGATCGCGGCCACGGCCGCCTTCGTCAGCACCAGCGTGTCGCGGCGCAGAATGTCATAGACGTTCAGGCCAGCCACCGGCAGCACATCGACGGTCGGGAGGTTGCGCGACGCGAGCTTCATACCCTCGTCCACCGCCGCACCATCGACGATCAACGCCGAGTTGAAGCCGAGCTTGCCGAACTTCTGCGCCAGCAGCTTCGTCTTGGCCTCGCCCACGACGCCGTCCGCGATCACGATCAACTTGCCGGCGCCGGCCTTCGAGGACAGCGCAAGCTTCAGACCGAGCGCACGAACCTTCTTGGGAAGGTCGTAGGCATGGCTGCGGACGACCGGACCCATGGTCTTGGCGCCGCCGCGGAACTGCGAGACGGACGCGGGACCATGACGGGCGTTACCGGTGCCCTTCTGCTTGTAGAGCTTCTTGCCGGTGCGGTTGACTTCGGCGCGCGTCAGGATGCGGCGGTTGCCGCCGCGACGCTTCGCCAGCTGCCAGTTCACGACGGCGTGGATGATGTCGGCGCGCGGCTCGAGAGCGTAGATCTCATCGTTGAGATCGATCTCGCCGGCGTCGGCGCCATCAAGAGTTTTGGACAGAATCTTCATGTTCTAATCGCTCCCCTTACGCAGCCGCCTGGGGCGCTTCGGGCTTGCGCACCGCCGCCGGCTTGGGGGCATCCTTGGGCAACGCCGACTTGGCGGCATCGCGGATGGTGACATAGCCGCCCTTCGAACCCGGAACCGAGCCGCGAACCAGGATCAGGCCGCGCTCGACATCCGTGCGGACGACGACGACGTTCTGGGTCGTGACCAGTTCGGTGCCGAGATGGCCGGCCATCTTCTTGCCCTTGAACACCTTACCCGGATCCTGGCGCTGACCGGTCGAACCGTGCGAACGGTGCGAGATCGAGACGCCATGGGTGGCTTCAAGACCGCCGAAGTTCCAGCGCTTCATAACGCCCTGGAAGCCCTTGCCGACCGTGTGCCCGGCGACATCGACGAGCTGCCCGGGGACGAAGTGGTCCGCGGTGATCTCGTCGCCGACTTCCAGAAGGTTGTCGGTCGAGACGCGGAATTCCTGAAGCTTGCGCTTCGGCTCCACGTTCGCCTTGGCGAAATGGCCGCGCATCGGCTGCGTGACGCGATGCACCTTCTGGGTGCCGACGCCAAGCTGCACTGCGGTATATCCGTCGGTTTCGACGGTGCGGCGCGCAACAACCTGGCACTTGTCCAGCTGCAGCACGGTGACCGGCACATGTTCACCCTTGTCCGTGAAGACACGGGTCATGCCGACCTTTTTGACGATGACTCCGGTACGCATCCTGGCGGTCCTCAGAGCTTGATCTCGACGTCGACGCCCGCAGCGAGGTCGAGCTTCATCAGCGCGTCCACGGTCTGCGGATTCCAGTCCACGATGTCCAGGAGCCGCTTATGCGTGCGGATCTCGAACTGTTCGCGGGACTTCTTGTCGACGTGAACCGAGCGGTTCACCGTGAACTTCTCGAACTGCGTCGGCAGCGGGATCGGCCCGCGCACCTTCGCGCCCGTACGCTTCGCGGTGTTCACGATCTCGCGCGTCGACGTGTCGAGGATGCGATGATCGAACGCCTTGAGGCGGATTCGGATGTTCTGCGGTTGCATGTTTTTCTCCGGACGGCGGCTGGCGCCGCCCTGTTCCCTATTGCCGTCGCTTACTTCGTGATTTTGGCGACGACGCCGGCGCCGACGGTACGGCCGCCTTCAC
>JAPUEF010000170.1 GCA_027492655.1 Alphaproteobacteria bacterium
CTGGAGCGCCTGGGCGTCAACACGCGCGGCGCCCAGCTCAACACCAAGAATGTCGCCGCCGTGATGGTGACGGCCAGCCTGCCCGCCTTCTCCACCCAGGGCTCGCGCATCGACGTGCAGGTCAGCGCCCTGGGCGACGCCAAGAGCCTTCAGGGCGGCACGCTGCTGGTGACGCCGCTGCTGGGCGCCGACAGCGAGATTTATGCGGTCGCCCAGGGGCCTGTCGCGGTCGGCGGCTTCTCGGCCAAGGGCGAAGCCGCCTCGATCGAGCGCGGCGTTCCGACCAGCGGCCGAATCGCCTCGGGCGCGATCGTCGAGCGCGAAATCCCCTTCCAGCTCGCCAGCCTGGAGCGCATGCGGCTGGCCCTGCGCAACCCAGACTTCACCACCGCCAAGCGCATCCAGGACGCGATCAACCGCATGCTGGGCGCGGGCGCGGCCATCGCCACCGACCCCGCCACGGTCGAGCTGGTGCTGACCAGCCGCGGCGCCGGCGACATCGTCGCGCTGATCACCGACATCGAGCAGCTGCGGGTCGATCCCGACCAGCCCGCCAAGATCGTGATCGACCAGAATTCCGGCATCATCGTGATGGGCGCGGATGTGCGCGTCAGCAAGGTCGCGATCGCCCAGGGCAATCTGACCATCAAGATCAGCGAGACGCCCGAAGCCAGCCAGCCCGCGCCGTTCGCCCGCCAGGGCGAAACCGTGGTGCTGCCGCGCAGCGACGTGCAGGTCGACGACAGCGCCGACCGCAAGCTGGCGATCGTCTCGGAGAACGTCTCGCTGCAGGATCTG
This sequence comes from Alphaproteobacteria bacterium, assembly GCA_027492655.1. GTDB lineage: Bacteria > Pseudomonadota > Alphaproteobacteria > Micropepsales > Micropepsaceae > JADZAI01. Next base: position 799 of record JAPUEF010000170.1, read on the forward strand.
GTGGATGGCCTCAACGCGCTGGGCATCGGCCCGCGCGACATGATCGCCATTCTTCAGGCGATCAAGGCCGCCGGCGCGCTGCAGGCCGAAATCGAGGTGATGTGATGAGCTTCGCCGTCGCCCCGGTCGAGGTGAAGGCGCTGGCCAATATGGGCTCGTCGCTGGACATGCAGCGCCGCGCGGCCGCTCACAAGGCGGCGGCGGATTTCGAAAGCGTCTTCGTCGCGCAGATGATGGAGCCGATGTTCCAGGGACTGAAGACCGACGGCATGTTCGGCGGCGGCAGCGGCGAGGCGGTGTTCCGCTCGATCATGCTGCAGGAAGTCGGCAAGGAAGTTTCGGCCGCCGGCGGCATCGGCATCGCCGACTCCGTCTATGGCGAAATGCTACGCATGCAGGGCCTGACGCGATGAGCCGTATAGAAACCATCCGCGACATCACCAACCGCCTGACCGCGTTGCTGGAACGCGAGATCGCGCTGATCGAAGCGAAAACGCCGGCGAAGCTGGCCGAGCTGGAAGACGAGCGCAATCGCCTGTCGCTGCTCTACACGCGCGAGATGCAGACCATGGCGTCGAACGCCGACGCCTTCCGCGCATTGCCGAAAGAGATGCTGAGCCAGCTGCGCGATGAAACGAAAACCTTCCACGCTTTGCTCGACCGCCATCAGCGTCTGGTCGCCCGCATGCGCCGCGTCACCGAAGGCATCGTGAAGACCATCGCCGACGAGGCCCAGCGCCAGAAAAGCCCGCGCACCGGCTACGCCCCCGGCGGCCGTGCGCCTTCCTCCGGCGCGGTTCCGCTGGCGATCAACGCCAAGGTCTGAATCCGCCGCGCGTGTGCGCTGCGAACATCTGCGACAACGCGCCCCGGTGCGCGCTGTCACAAACTCCGCTTCCCCTCGTCGTTACAAGACCGCCGCCATTCGGCATCCGACTTGGGGAAGACAAATGTGGAAAACGCTTTGCGCTGCGGCATCGGCCGTGGCGCTGACTTTCAGCGCGCTCGCCGATGAGCCGGCGCGGCCGGTGACGCCCGACGACGTGGCGCGCGGCGAATATCTGGTCTCGGTGATCGGCTGCAGCGACTGCCATACGCCCGGCCATTTCTTCGGCCAGCCGGACAGATCGAAATTCCTCGCCGGCAGCGATGTGGCGTTCGTGATTCCGGGCCTTGGCTATTTCTTCGGCTCGAACCTGACGAGCGACGAGAAGACCGGGCTTGGCGCATGGACCCTCACCGAAATCTCCGACGCCGTGACCAAAGGCGTGCGCCCGGACGGCCGCATGCTGGCGCCGAGCATGCCGTGGATGAATTTCGCCAATCTGACGCCGGATGACGCTTTCGCGATCGCCGCCTATCTGAAAGGCCTGCCGCCGGTGTCGAATGCGGTGCCTGCGCCGACCGGCTGGGGCGGCGAGCCGCCCGGCCCGGTGATGGGCGTGACGATGCCGAAGACGCCCTGAAGCCTAGCCGACGATGCCCGATCCCGACGAGCGGGAACCCGTCAGGCGTTGCAGGCCGGCGCTGTAATTGGCGAGCTGGGCCGAGAGATAGGCGGGCACGGCCCCGCCTTGCTTGCCCTTGGTTTCGCCCGGCCCGGCCAGCAATTTCTTGGTTTCCGGGTCCATCGTGATCTCGCGATAGGCCTTGCGGATTTCGGCCATCGCGCTGTCGATGGTGAGCTTGGCCGAAGCCGCGTTCGCCGTCGTCAACAGCGAATAGCTGGCCTTCAGGCCCAGCGCGAAAGACGGCAGCGCGTCGCTGTCGGCCTTCGCATCTTCGCTTTCGTTCCGCACCGCGCCCGGCGTGAGCCCCAGCCCCGCCAGCGCATCCAGTCCCTTCGCGCCGGGCTTCAGCGTGATCGTCTGGCCTTCGCGCGGCTGGATGCTGAGCCGCTCGCCGGCGCTGGAGCGCACGATGCTGGCCTTGCCGTCCATCACCAGAACGGCGTTCAGCTTGCGCGTCAGCGTGGTCATCGTCTCGCCCGGCGAGATGGTGATGCGGCGCGCGACATTATCGCCGACCTTGATTTCGAAATAATCGCCCGGCCGCGCCGTGGTCTGCGCGGTGACGGTGCGCGCCTGACCCGCGAACAAGCCGCCGGTGGGAAGGCCCAGCGCGTCCAGCGCCGATGCGCCTTCCATATCGACGGCGATGCCCTTGCCGTAGCCTTCTCCCGTCGTCACGCCGAACTGGCGCGCCCAGGTGAGCGAGCCGTCCGACCCGATCTCGGCCGCGAAGGCGTTGGAGATATTGGCGCGCGTCGCGGTCGCGGTCGGCAGCGTGCCGCGCGTGTCGCCGGCGACGAAGATGCGGCCATCGGCGACCGCGATGCCGTTGATGCGGTCGGCCGAGCCTGACCCGAGATAGGTGACGCGATCGGTGGTCGCCGCAGCGCCGCCATCGCTCAGCATCGCGACGAAGCCGTCCTGTCCGCCGCTATGCGCGGTCGCGATGCTCGCGCCGCCGCCAAAGGCTGCGTTGGCCGTGCCGCCGGCGACATAGACCTTGCCGTTCTCGACCGCGAGGCCGGTGACGACGCCGCCCGCCCCGAGCGTTCCCAGCGACTGGACCCAGCTCGCCGCGCTGGTGGCGTCGGCCGTGCCGTATTTGCGCACCACCGCCTCGCCGTTCTCCTGCCCCGCAACGACGAGGTCGCCATTGCCGTCGATGGCGAGCGCCGACACGCGGTCCTCGCCCGCCGTGCCGAACTGGCGGGTCCAGGCGCGGACGCCCTTGGCGTCGAATTTCATCACATAGGCGTCCGCCCCGCCGATCGACCCGGCCGAGCCGGTCATCTTGCCCTTGACGGTGCCGCCCACATAGATCGCGTCGTCCGGCCCCACCGTGAGCGCCGTCGCGCCATCGTCGAGAGCGGAGCCGACCTGGCGAACGAAGGCTTCCTCGCCCGTTCCGGTGACCTTCATGACATAGCTGTCGAGACCGCCCGACGACGGCGTCGCGCCGATCTTGCCGGTCAGCTGGCCCGCGACGATCGCCGCGCCCTTGCTGTCGACGGCCAGCGCCAGGCCGTCGACCTTGTCGGTCGCGCCCATCAGCTTCGACCACAGAAGATTGCCGGCGGAATCGTATTTCTGCAGCATGACGTCCTGCGTGGACGACTGATTGATCTGGCTGCCGATGCTGCCCGACGTCGTGCCCAGCACCAGCACGTTGCCGTCGGCGTCGCGCACCGTCTGCTTCACGTTCAACTGCGTGCCGGTGCCGTCGATCGCGGTGCGATAGACGGTCTGCGGATCGGTCGTGGAGACGTCCAGCTTGCGCAGCTCGCCCGCATTGACGCCCTGATTGGCGAGGTAGAGCGCGGGCCGCGGCGCATCGGCGATGAAGCTCAGCTGCTCGCTGCCATAGCCCTGCACCTGGATGGCGTATTGCTTGGCGGGCTTGGGCTGGTTCGGCTTCAGCACGGCGGGCGCCGGCAGTTCGACGCGCTTCAGCCGCGTGTTGATTCCGGCTTCGCCCAGCTTGGCGTTGATGAAGTTGACGACGTTGCCCAGATTGCGCGGCGTCGCGCCCATCTCCGACAGGTCGATATCGACATTGACGGTCGCATTGCCGCGCGACACGCGGATCGTGAACGGATCGGCGTTTTCCAGCGCGCTCATCGGCGCGGCGGCGTCGCCCTGCACCAGCGCGCGGGTCTGGAAATTCGTGGTGTAGCGCGAGACCGCCGCCGTGCTTTGCGCCTTGTCGCTCTTCTGCCCGGAGATCATCGACAGATTGTCGAAGCTGACGCCGCGCATGTAATCCATGACTTCGGCGAAGCCGCTCTGAAAGCGCTTGTCCAGGCCAGGCAACAGGCCGGCCAGCGTGGACTTGTCGGCGGCCTTGTTCACCAGCGTCGAAAGCGTCGCGAGACCCTTGTAGAGCGCGAACAGCTTCTTGTGGTCTTCCGGAACGCCCGCCTTGTCGAACGAGGAGTCCTTCGGGTTGACGTAATCGGTCGTCTGCAGCGCCAGGCGATAGGCCTCGCTGTCGCTCTTCACGTTGACCGTGTCCCACGGCGCGGGGATCGTGGCGTTCGTCGCCGCGCCGGTCGCGGCGTTGCCTGCGGCCGCGCGCGAGGCTTTCGCGGCTGCGAGCATCATGCTCGTATAGCCCGTGTATCCGGCCAGAACGGACAGATCTATCGCCATCGCCTGAAAATGGCCCCGAAGGCGTTAAGACAGCCTGAATATCGGCCGCGCATTTACGATCCTTAACGCGCCGTTAAGCACGCGGCGGGCAGATTTCCGGCATGGCCTCTTCCTCTGCCCAAGCCGCGCGTCTCTACGATGAAGGCATCGCCGCTCTGGAGGCGGGCCGCCACGCCGACGCCATCGCCGCACTGGAGAAAGCGCTGGCGATGACGCCCGGCGATCCCGGCGTGCTGTATGCGCTGGGCGAGGCTGCGGCGCAGCTGGGCCTGCATCAGGCCGCCGCCCGCTTCTTCCAGGAAGCCCTGAACGCCGCGCCCGGCCGTCACGAAGCGACCATCCGTCTGGCGCGCGAGATGCAGGCGCTGATGCGCCATGGCGACGCCATCGACCGCCTGCGCGAGGCGCTGGCCCAGGCCCCGGAACATGCCGGCCTGTGGCTGGCGCTCGGCAACACCGTCCGCGACATCAACGACGTCGACAACGCCGCGACCTTCTATCGCGAAGCCCTGCGGCTGAACCCCGACAGCGTCGAGGCGACCGGCAATCTCGCCGACCTCGTGTTCGACGCCGGCGACGTGACCGAGGCGCTGGGCCTTTACGACCGCGCGGTCGAACGCGCCCCCGCCAATGCCCAGCTCCGGCTGAACCGCGCCCTCGCGCTGCTGTCCAAGGGCGATGTCGAGGCGGGCTGGCGCGATTACGAGTGGCGGCTGACAATTCCCGGCCGGGTGATCGAACGCCGCGACGCGCCGCCGCGCTGGGACGGTTCGCCCCTGAACGGCCGCTCGCTGCTGGTGATGAGCGAACAGGGCATCGGCGACCAGATCGCTTTCGCCGCGTTCCTGCCGCAACTGGCCGACGAGGGTGCGGTGACGCTGGAATGCGAGCCGCGGCTCGAAGCCCTGCTGGCGCGCTCGCTGCCCGGCGTGACCGTGATCGGCCGGGCGCTGCGCCGCGAGGGCGCGACGCTGTCCTCATGCTACGATGGCGTGAAGGCGGATCTCTCCATCGAGCTTGGCAGCCTGCCGCATCTGTGCGGCGGCAAACCGCGCCGCACCGCGCCCTGGCTCACCCCCGACCATGACGAGCGGATGCGCTGGGCCGAATGGCGGGCCGGCATTCCGCGCCGCGCCGTCGGCATCTCTTGGCGCAGCGGCCTGCAAGGCGGCCTGCGCGACACGCAATACGCCCCGCTCGCCCGCTGGGCGCAGTTCATCGGCAAGATGAACGCCGCGCCGGTCGTGGCGCAGTACGGCGCCGACCCCGCCGAGATCGCGACGCTGGAAGCCTTGAGCGGCCGCACGCTGATCGTGCCGCCGGGCCTCGACCAGAAGAACGAGATCGACCGCACCACCGCGATGCTGTCAGTGCTGGACGCCGTGGTTTCGGCTCCCACCGCCGTGGCGTCGATGTCCGGCGCGGCGGGCGTGCCGACCTACAAGCCGCTGCACTATCGCTCGTGGATGAGCCTCGGCGCGGATCGCGAACCATTCATGCCGGCGGTGATCTGCGTGACGCCGCCCCATGCCGGGCAATGGCGTCAGGTCTTCGAACAGATCCTCAGCCGGCTCGGCTGAGCGGCAGCGGCGTCAGCGCCGCGATACGCCCGCCGATCTCCGCCGCCAGACGCTCCGCCCCGAACCCGTCAATGCCCAGCCGCCCCGCCGCCGCCATGGCGCGGCGCTTTTCGGGATCGGCGGCGAGCCGGCGGATCGTCTCGCTCAGCTTTGCGTCGCTCAGCGCGGCGGCAACGCCCAGATTGATGCCGAACCCGGCGTCGTGAAACCCTTGCGCCGATTGCGCGTGATCGGGCGTCAGGCCGAGATAGATCGCGGGCGTGCCCACATGCGCGCACTCATATGCGGTGACGCCGAAGGCCACGACCGCGAGGTCGCAATCGGCCGCGACCGGCATCAAGCCATCCGGCGAGAAGATGATCTCGGCATGAGGGGCCGCCGCCTGACACAGATCCGCGACGGCTTCGGGAAAGGGCGTCGAGGGGCCGATCACCACCACAGGCATGACCGCGCCGCCTGCCGCCGCGACGGCCTTCACCGCACGCACCGTCAGACCCTGCGGATCGCTGCCGCCCATCGCCACCAGCGCCCTGAGCTTTGCGCGTCCGGCGTCCGGCCTGCGCGGGGCGCGCCACGGCTCGCCGCCCATCAGCGCCCATTTCCATCCGATCAGAAGATCGGTCTCGCCATTGCCCCACGCCAGCGCGCGCGTCTGCGGCACCGGCGGATAGACCGCCAGATGCGCGGCGAGGCGGCGCTCGCTCGCATCGTCCAGCGTCACGATCAGCGGCGTTTCCGCGCGCAGCGCCTGCACGTCGCTCCGGCTCAGCGCCGTCCTGACATCCAGAACCAGCGCTTTCGCCTGATGCGCGCGCGCCAGCTCCGCGATCCAGTCCCGCTCGGAAAGTCCATCGCCCCGCGCGACGCGGAAGCCCTGCGCCGCGGCCATCCCGGCAGCCGTCTCGTCGCCGATCATCGCGAAGATCACGCCGAAGCTCTGATCGTCACGCAGCGCGCGCGCCAGCGCCAGACAGCGTTTCACATGCCCCAGCCCGATCTCCGGCCCGCCGTCGCAGCGTATCAGGATCGCGCCGCTCGCCGCCTGCGGCGCTTTCTGGCGGACATGGCCGTTGATCGCCAGCAGCGAGCGGTCGCGCTTCAGCAGCGCGATCAGATCGGTCAGCGAGGCCTCGCCCGCCTGCGCCTGAAGCCGCTCATAGACCGCTTCGATGAAGGCCGCGTCGGCGGGCGTATCGACCGACAGCCGTGCGCCGTCGAAATCATAGGCGGCGCCGGGTTGCATATAGGCGACCTTGATGCGGTCCTTGTTCTGCTTCAGCCAGGCCGTCACATGCTCGCGCGCCACCGGGTCTTCGCGCGCCTCGGCCAGCATGAGGTCCAGCGCCCGGCGGCTCATCGGATCGACGCCGTCGTGCAGGGCCCGCGCGCCGGGCGCGAGCATCACGAAGTCCGCGTCGTCCGCCAGCATGGCGTCCAGCATGGCGTCGATGAAACCGGGATCGATCAGCGGCGCGTCGGCGTTGACGCGCACGATGATGTCGGGATCGCACGCCTCGGCGGCCAGCGCGAACCGGCCCAGCACGTCGTCCTCCGGCCCGCGCACGCAGCGCACGCCGTTGGCCGCCGCCCACGCCGCAAGCGCATCGTCGGCGGGATTGGTGCTGGTCGCCAGCACGATGGCGGCGATATGGCGCGAGGCTTTCAGACGATGCACGACATGGCCGACCAGCGGCATGCCGGCGAGCTCCATCAGCGACTTCCCCGGCAGGCGCGAGGACGACATGCGAGCCTGAACGATCGCTGCGATGCGGGTCAGCTTCATGCCGCGAAATCCCGCCGGATGGCTTTCAGAGGTCTCAGTCCGTCTTCCGGGTCGGCGCGCCAGTCGCGATCCGCCAGTTCCGATGGCGCGGCGGTCTTCAGCCCTTCGCCGTCCGCCGCCTCGCCCTGGCGAACGCTCGCGATGACCGGCGCGATCTGATGCGGCAGCCAGCAATGGCCGGCGGCGTACTCGGCCCCCGTCTCATCCAGATCGAGATGGAATTCGATGAAGCCCGCGCCCCAGCGATGGATCGCCCGGTGGATGACGCCCGCGCTGACCGTATGGTCCGACCACCCGACAGGACATCCCGTCATGCGGCGGATGAAATCGATGGAGGCGAGATTGGCCTCGGCGGGCGGCGTCGGATAGGCCGAAACCGTGTGCAGCAGGCGAATGGCGCTTGCGCCCGCCTGACGCAGAACGAAAACCGCGTGGCGGATTTCCTCCATCGTCGCCATGCCGGTCGACAGCACAACGGGCTTGCCCGTTTTTGCGCAGGCGATCAGCAGATCGTCCCACAGCAGCTCGTAGGATGCGATTTTGTAGAACGCCGTATGCGGCCGCAGCGTCTCCACCGCCTCCAGATAGAACGGCGTGCACGCGAACTGGACGCCGCGTTCCGCGCAGCGCGCCGCGATGGCGGGGATCAGCTCGGGCGGCAGCTCCCAGTCCGCGCGGGCGCGATGCTTCGCGCTGCGTTCCAGAATCTCCGGCGCGAACAATTCGCCGATGCGGAACAGCTGGAACTTCACCGAATCGCATCCGGCCGCCGCCGCCGCATCCACGAAGGCGAAGCAGCGTTCGGGATCGCGGGCGTGATTGGACGAGACTTCGGCGCAGAAATGGACGGTCATCGGCGCGGGATACGGCACATGGTCAATGAATCGTGAGCATCGGCCCTTGGCGTTAACGAATTCTCAAGCGCGCGGGGCGCGAATGGCGCGAAACGGAGATCTGGACGGCATGAGCGCCGCCGCACCCGCGCGTCACGACGAAATCGTCTGGAACGGCCATGCCGGGCCGGCGGTCGGCCGCGCCAACGGCATGGACATCATCGCCTGCGCCGTCTGCGGCTTCCGCCACGCCGCGCCGCTGCCGGACCCTGCCGAAACGGCGCGCGAATACGCTGAAAGCTACTATGCCGAGGCGAAGCCCACCTATCTCGCGGATGCCGACGCCGACCAGCAATGGGCGAAGCTGTTCCAGGACGACCGCCTGGACGCCATCGCCCGCGCCGCCGGCCGACAGACCGGGACGCTGATCGAAATCGGCTCCGGTCCCGGCTTCTTCCTTGAAACCGCCAAAGCGCGGGGCTGGACCGCCATCGGCGTCGAGCCGTCGCGCCAGGCCACGGCCTTCGCTGCCGGACGCGGGCTCGACATCCGCAACGCGACCTTCGCCGACGCCGCCCCGGCGCTCCCCCTCGCCGATGCGATCGCCGCCACCAACGTACTGGAGCACATCGCCGATCCCGTCGAGACGCTCCGCATCGCGCATCGTCTGCTGAAGCCCGGCGGCGTCATGTGCCTGACGGTGCCAAACGATTTCAGCCCGCTTCAGCTCGCCGCCCAGCATGGCAAGGGCCATGCGCCGTGGTGGATCGCGCCGCCGCATCATCTGAACTATTTCGACTTCGACAGCCTCGAAGCCCTGCTGACGCGGCTTGGCCTCAAGCCGGTCGAACGCCTCACCTCGTTCCCGATGGAGGCCTTCCTGCTGATGGGCGACGACTATGTGCGCGACTCCGCCACCGGCAAGGCCTGCCATCGTCGCCGCATGAATTTCGACCTCGCTTTCGAAGCCGCCGGCATCGGCGATGTCCGCCGCCGTCTCTACGGCGCGCTCGCCGCCGCCGGCATCGGCCGCGAGGCCACCGTGATCGCCCTGAAGCCATGACCGCACTCGCCCGCCGCAAGCCGCTGGACCTTTCGCATCTCGGCGCGCCGCGCGATGTCGTCGCGCTGGCCATGTTCCGCCGCGCCATCCTGTTCGGCGCGGGGGCCAGCGCCTTCGAGGTCGAGAAGGTTCTGGCCCGCTTCGGCATCGATGTCGTCGCCTTCGCCGACAACAGCGCGGCGAAGCAGGGCACGGTTTTCCGCGACCGGCCCGTCATCGCGCCGTCCGGCATCGCCGCCCATCTCGACGGCGCGACGGCGGTGATCATCGCCTCCGTCTATCAGCGCGAGATCGCCGATCAGCTGGCCGGCCTCGGCGTGCCGCCGGGCTGCGTCTTCCCGTTCGTCTCGCCCATGTTCGCCGGTCATTTCGGTCAGGCCGCCTTCGTGGAGGCCGACGCCGCGTTCCATGCGCTGCGCAAGCGCCTCGCCGACGACGCCTCCCGCGCCTATCTCGACGCCCTCATCGCCTATCGCTGGACGATGGACCCTGCGGCGCTGCGCCGGAACCCGAAGCTGAAAGGCTTCTACGATTACGACGACGCCGCGCTCGGCCCCAGCCCCGGCGACCATATCGTCGATGTCGGAGCCTATGACGGCGACAGCGCCATCGCCTATCTGAAGCGCCTGAACGGCGATGCCCGCATTTCGGCGCTGGAGCCGCTGCCGCAGAATCTCGCGGCGCTGGAACGAACCATCGCCGCCGGCGATTACGGCGCGCGCATCGTCCCGGTGCCGTTCGGCGCCGGCGCCGAAGTCGCGACCGCCGAGATCGACAGCGAGGACGAAACGCCCGACGCCCGCGCCACCCTGCGCGGCAAGACCGGCGCACGCCAGACCATCCGCATCGAAACGCTCGATCGCCTCTTCGCCAGCGACAGGATCGATTTCATCAAGATCGACATCGAAGGCCACGACCCGGCCGCGCTGGAAGGCGCCCGCGCGATCCTCGACCGCGACCGCCCCGGCCTCGCCATTGCCGCCTATCACGCCGCCGAACATCTCTGGCGCATCCCCGCGATGATCGACGCGCTATGCCCCGGCTATCGCATCTTCCTCGGCCACCACCCCGCGGCGGCCTATGAATGCGAGCTGTTCTGCGTCCACGAAAGCCGTTGCGGTGTATGAGCGGTTCTACAACACGCCGTCGCGCCATGGCTTCTGCTGGCCCGGACGCATCGTCGCGGGCGACGGCGTCCTCAAGACCTGGCTGACCACCGAGCGCCCGCGCCGCCTCGCCATCGTGGCGGACGCGGCCTTCGCGCATCACCCGCTGATCGCGGATGCCGACGCCCCCGTCGCGCTCGTCTGCCGCGAGCCCCGGCGCGACGATGCCGAGGCCGTGCTGCGCCGCCTGAAACCCCACGCGCCGGAAACCGTTCTGGCGCTGGGCGGCGGCGCGACGCTGGACATCGCCAAGGCCGTGACGGCGCACATGCGCCATGGCGGCTTCGACATCCGCGACCTGCCCCGCGACGGCGGCGCCCCCACCCTCATCGCCGCGCCGACCACCGCCGGCTCGGGCAGTGAGACCAGCCGCTTCTTCATCCTCGCCGATCCGCAGTCCGCGACCAAGATCTCCACCCGCTCGTGGAGCGTCACGCCGGACCTGACATTGCTCGATCCGTCATTGCTTGAGACCGCGCCGCGCAAGCTGCTTCTGCTCGGCGCGTTCGATGCGGCGATCCATCTCTGGGAGACCTTCATCGCGCGCGGCGAAGGCAGCAGCTTCACCGCCGCGCTGACGCTGGCGCATCTGCCGCGGATTCTCGCCGCCTTGCCGGCGCTCACCGAAGGCCGCGCGCTGGATGCGCCGGCCCGGCTGGCGCTGATGGAGGCGTCCGCCATGGCCGGCGTCGCCATCTCCAACGTGCGCACCGGCCTCATGCACACGCTGGGCGAGTCGCTGTCGGCGCAGATCGCCCTGCCGCATCCCGCGACGTTGCGCGTTTTCCTCTCGCCGGTCATGGC
>JAPUEF010000171.1:0-3431 GCA_027492655.1 Alphaproteobacteria bacterium
GATACCGGCGAGGCCGCGCGGCGCCAGAAACACCCGCCCCGCCTGACGCACCTGATAGCGCGATGCCGTCCACCCCGAGGCGAGACTGGCGTCGGTGACGATGATCGTATCCGGCGCGGCCAGTTCGTTCAGCGCCGCGACGACCGCCTCGGGCGCGACCGCCGGATCGTCCGCCGCCGTGCCCGGCTGGAGCGGCGTTTCGCCCTGCTTCGACCAGTCGAAGCTGACGCCGCGCGCCGCCAGCGCGTCCGCAATCTGGGTCGCCGCAGTCCGCGCATCCGCGACGATGGCGAGGGCTGCGGGAATGGCGCGCCCGATCTCTTCGCCGTCGATATCGACGTGGATGATCTCCTGCGTTTTCGCCGGCAGGCGGAAGAGGAACGAATTGAACTGCGCGAACTTGCTGCCCAGAACCAGAACGACGTCGGCCTGTTGCAATGCCTGGCTCGCGCCGACATCGCCAAACACCCCGATGACGCCCAGCGCCTTGGGATGGCGCTCGTCGATGAGCCCCTTGCCGTTGATGCTGGTGACGACGGGGATGCCGAACGCATCCGCGAAACGCCGGACTTCGTCGAACGCGCCGCCGCCGATCGCGCCGCCGCCGGCCAGAACGATCGGCCGCTTCGCGCGCGCAAGGCGATCCGCCGCGTCCTCCACGAGATGCGGCAAGGCCGCCGAACGATGGCGCGGCCACGCCGCGTCGGCCGGAGAGAAGCGCGACAGATCGATGTCGCCCGCCGGCATCGACATCAGGTCTTCAGGCACCTCCACCACGACCGGGCCGGGCCGGCCCGAGGTCGCGACGCGCAACGCATGCGCCATGATGTCGGCCAGCATGTCCGGCGCGCCGACGCGGCCGAACCATTTGACCACCGGCTCCAGAATCGCCCGCTGGTCCAGCGCCTGCGAGGCGACGCCGCGATGGCGCAGATGTTCGCGGTTGCGCTTCACGTCGGCGACCAGCGCCAGAACCGGAATGGCCGAGGAATAGGCCTCGGCCAGTCCCGACACGAGATTGGTCGCACCCGGTCCGACCGTGGCGTCGCACATGCCGACCCGGCCGCTGACGCGGGCATAGGCATCGGCGGCGCAGGCGCCGTTGCGTTCGTCGCGCACCAGTACGTGGCGGAAGCCGCGCCGCCGGGCCGCGCCGTAGAAGGGGACGGTCTGGCCGCCCGGAACGCCGAAACAGGTGTCGATCCCCACGGCTTCCAGGATGGCGACGATGGCGTCGGCGACGGTATCAGCGGTTTCCATTAGCGCTTCCTGATGTTATATAGTGTAATAATAGCGCTATAACGGAAAACGCAAGGCTCTTTTGCAGCTCGAATGACTCGTCAGGGCACAAAAATTGAGAAAGCCGACGGAAACCCGCGCAGGATGCAGGCGGGCATCGCCACACCGCAAAGTATAATTGGTGCACTCTTTTCTTGCGACCGCAAGCGGATTCCCTCATGGTTCGGAAAACACAACACAGCGCGCTGGGAGGCGACGTGACCCTAGAAATGCAGGCGGCCGGTATCGGTCGTGAGGATAGCTCTGCGCGTCGCGCAGACCTGGGCGGCTGGCGGACGGTGGCGTTCGCAGCGCCGGCCTTCGCGCTGACCGCGATGCTGCTGCCGGTCCTCACCTATCTGCCCGATTATTATGCGCGCGAGCTTGGCGTCGATCTTGCGGTGCTGGCGGTGATCCTGTCGGTGGTGCGGATCGCCGACATCGCGTTCGACCCCGTGCTGGGCCTGCTGATCGATCGCAGCCATCCCCGGCTGGGGCGTTACCGCACCTGGTTCATACTAGGCGGCCCGTTGGCGATCGCCGCGATCTTCATGCTCTACAATGCGCCGGTCGGCGTGACCGGGGCTTATCTCTTCGTGTGGCTGGCGGCGGCGAATGTCGGCCAGTCTTCATCCTATCTCGCGCATGTCTCATGGGCAGCCTCCGCGGCGAAGACCTACGACCAGCGCTCGAACGTCTTCGGCTGGATGATGGTCTTCTCGGTGCTGGGCATGTTCACCATCATGGCGCTGCCGCCGGTACTGAGCCTGACGCTCGGCTGGGCGCGCACCGACGGCGTTGAAGCGATGGGCTGGCTGATGATCGGCGCGCTGCCGGTCACGATGATGCTGGCATTGATCGCGACGGGAGAGCCGGAAGAGAAGCCGGCCGCAGCGCGGCCTTCGATGGGCGAGCTTCTGTCTCTGGCGCGGCGGCCGACGGTGCTGCGGCTGCTCGGCGCCGATACGGTGTGGGCGATCGGCCCGGCCGTGGCGGCGACGCTGCTGTTCGCCTATTTCGACAGCCTCAAGGGAATCAATCGCGATCTCGCCGGTCTCGCGCTGCTGTCCTATTTCGTCGGCGGCATGATCGGCGCGCCGATCTGGATCCGCATCGCGAAGCTCAAGGGCAAGCATCGGGCGCTGATGTGGTCGGGCTTCACTTATGCCGTGGTGCAGGCGGCGATCCTGCTGGTGCCGGCGGGCGAGGTCGAAATCGCGCTGGCCGTCATGGCGATCGCCGGGCTGCCCAGCAATGCCGGCCCCATCCTGATCCGTTCGATGATGGGCGACGTCGCCGATGAAGTGCGCCTCGAAACCGGCGTCGACCGGATGTCGCTGCTGATGTCGCTGCTGTCCTCCATCGGCAAGATCGGCTCGGCGATCATGGTGGGCGTAGCGCTCTACATTCTCAGCCTCACGCATTTCGATATGAAGGCGGGATCCGGCAACAGCGCCGACGGATTGCGGACGCTCGCCCTGCTTTACGCCGTGCTTCCGGCCTCCACCGGCCTGCTCACCGCATGGATCATCCGCGGCTACCGCCTGGACGCGGCGGCGCACGGCGAAATCCGCCGCCAGCTGGACGCGCGCGATGCGCGTCTGCGGGAGGGCGGCGCGGCGGCGGTATAAATCGCTCCGCAATCTCATTTAGGGTATTGAGTGCACTAATTATTCGATTTAGGTTCGGCGGTACTGCGAACGGCTCTCCGCATGGGCGGGGCCGGATCGCGGCCAAAAAACACCGTCTCTGGGGAGGGACACGAATGCGCTGCCACGCCGATCTGCTGCGGGCCTTTTTGCTTGCCACTACCGCTTTCGCCGCGCCGCTGACGGCGGCCCATGCACAGGACGCCGCGACGGCCGATGGCGGAACGGCCCCGGCCGCAAGCGTCGGCGAGACCGACGAGTCGGATGAGGAAGTCACCGTGACCGCCCAGAAGCGGTCGCAGAACGTGAAGGACGTGCCGATCGCCATCACCGTCATCGGCGGCAAGCGGATCGAAGACAACCAGATCACCTCGTTCCACGACATCGAGCGCATTGCACCCAGCTTCAAGTCGCTGCAGCTGGGCGACGCGCGCGCCTCGACCATGAACATGCGCGGCGTCGGCTCGGTTCAGGGCAACCCGGGCCGCCATTCGTCGCTGGGCG
>JAPUEF010000171.1:3441-12176 GCA_027492655.1 Alphaproteobacteria bacterium
GGCGTCTTCATCGACGGCATCTTCATGGCGCGCACCGGCATGGCGTCGTCGCAGGATTTCCTCGATGTCGAGCGCATCGAGGTGCTGCGCGGGCCGCAGGGCACGCTGTTCGGCATGAACACCGCCGGCGGCCTTGTGCACATCATTACGCGCAAGCCCGACCTCTTCGCCTATTCAGGCCGCGCCGAGGTGGTGTTCGGCGAATACGATACGTTGGAAGCGCGCGGCTACGTCACCGGCCCGATCATCGAGAACAAGCTGGGCTTCAGCTTCTCGGCTGCGAAGAGCACGCGCGGCGGGTTCCTCTACAACTCCGTCCTCAAGCGCGACGTGGATGACGAGAACAAGTTCAGCCTGCGCGGCAAGCTGTTCTATCAGGGCGACGGCTTCGACGTGACCCTGGCCTCCGACTATCACAAGGAAACGTCGATCTGCTGCAGCGCCGTGTTCACCAAGGTCACGGGCGCGCCGACGACCGCGAGCGGCTATTACCCGGTGACGCCGCCGCCCGGCTATCCCTTCAGCCGGATCACCATCCAGGACGGCCTCAGCACCAACCCCAACGAAGGCGGCGGCTTCAGCGCCGAAGTCAACGTCGAACTGGGCGACCACACGCTCACCTCGCTGACCGCCTGGCGGCGCTGGACGATGGAATCGATCAACGATCCCGACAGCGTGAACTACACCTTCCTGAACGACTTCCTGATCTATCAGGAGCACAACCAGTTCAGCCAGGAATTCCGCATCACCTCGCCGTCCGACCGCGATCTGACCTATGTGGCGGGCGTGTTCTTCTACGACCGGCGCTCGCGCGACTATGAAAATCTGCATGTCGGCGTCCAAGGTCGCCCGCCGGTTCTGCTGACCGGCCAGGCCGCGATCACCGACGCGATCGTGAAGGATCTGACTTACGCCGTCTTCGCGCATTTCGACTACAAGGTGACCGACAAGCTGACGGTGGCGGCAGGCGCCCGTTATACGTGGGAGCCGCAGGAGTTCAGCTTCAACCAGCAGTCGCAGATCTACATCTATCCGAATTTCGGGCAGATCTATCGCGACAGCAACGACCAGGCGCTGACCTGGAAGCTCGATCTGCGTTACGCTTGGACGCCGGAGCTGACGACCTATGCCAGCATCGCGCGCGGCTTCAAGCCGGGCGGTATGACGATGACCCGCGTGGCGAGCCTGAACGGCCTGATGTTCAATGAAGAAACCAATCTCAACTACGAGATCGGACTGAAGGGGCTGTTCTTCGACCGGAAGCTCACGCTGAACGCCGCAGCGTTCTACACCGTTTATAACGACTTCCAGACGACCGCCTTCGACGGCACGCGCTACATCACCGCCAACGCCGAAGAATTCATCACGCAGGGCGTAGAGCTGGAAGGTCACTGGTCGCCATCGAAGAGCTTCTCGCTCTCTTTCGGCGCCAGCTATGTCGATGCGCATTATACCGACTTCACCAACGGACAGTGCGCCGGCGTCTCCGGCCCCTGCGATCTGTCGGGCAAGCGGCTGAACGGTTCGGCGAAGTGGAACGTCAACGCCGCCGCCAGCTATTCGACCGAAGTCGCGGAAGGCTGGGACGGTTATGTCCGCCTCGACTATGCGTGGAAGAGCGACATCTATGTCGCGCAGGATCTCAACGAGAATACGCATCTGTCGTCTTACGGCGTGCTGAACGGGCGTATCGGCGTGGTCAGCGAAGAAGGCTTCTCGGTCGAAGTCTTCGCCAAGAACCTGCTGGACAGCGAATACCTGCTCTACGCCTACGGCCTGCCCTTCGGCACCAATGGCTATGTCGGTTATGTCGGCGCGCCGCGCCTGTTCGGCGTCCGCATCTCGCAGTCGTTCTAACGCCTGCACGCGTTCCTCTGGCATCCCGTTTCCCCGGGATGTTCTCCTTGCGCCGCCGGTTGTCCCGGCGGCGCATTTTTTTGCCCGGCGCGCCGGGAATTGCGGCACGATCAGCTTGTTGATCGAGTAAATAGGTCTATAATTACCCCATAATTCGACCACGCCCCGGGAGGAGCCTCTCATGTCTTACGTCAACAACGAGATCGTCCACGATGCCGATGCGCATATCGTGGAGCTGCCGGACTGCCTCGATCCTTATTTCGATCCCGAGTTGCGCGCGGTCTATCTGGAAGCCCGAAATGGCGAACGCGAATTCCGCGCGCGCATGGCGCCGCTGATCGAAAAGGGCGTGTTCGAGAAGCTGGCGGCCAGGCACGACGATCCCGAATTCCGCGCCGGAGCGGATGAGAACGTCCATAACCGCAAGATGTACGAGGCCGCCGGCGCCTTCCGCGCCGCCGACCGGCCGCGCGTGCTGGATCTCCAGGGCTATGCCAGCCAGCTGCTGTTCACCTCGCTGTGCCTGCGCAATTTCGATTTCGACCTCGGCACCAATATGGACCTCGCCTATGGCGCGGCCCGCGCCCACAACCGGATGATGACCGATTACTGCTCGGTCGATCGTCGTCTGCTGCCGGTCGCCTATATTCCCATCGCCGACATGGCGCGCACGCCGGCCGAGGCGAAATACGCGATCGAGCTCGGCGCGAAGGCGCTGATGATCCCTTCGCATCCGCCCGAGACGCATTCGCACGCCCATGTCGGGCTGGAGCCGCTGTGGGCCATCGCCCAGGAGGCAGGCATCCCCATCGTCTTCCACATCGCCGGCACGACCTTCCCGCAGGGCTACAAATTCACCGGCCGCTCCAATGTGAACGATACGGTCAGCGGCGGCGACGGCGATCATAACTCGCTGGGTCTCATCTCCATCCCGCATCCGATTCTGCTGACGCTTTCAGCGCTGATGTTCGATGGCGTGATGTGCAAATTCCCCAAGCTGAAATTCGGGGTGATCGAGCTGGGCGCTTCGTGGCTGCCGAGCTTTATGAAGCTGCTGGATTCCAGCGTCGAGGCGTTCGCGCGGCACGAGGAGCGTCTGCGCAAGCTGACCGCCAAGCCCAGCGAGATCATCCGCCGCCAGGTGCGCGTCACGCCCTATCCCACCGACGACACCGGCTGGATCATCGCCAATTCCGGCCCGGAAATCTGCATGTACTCGTCGGATTATCCGCACCCGGAAGGCGGCCGCGACCCGATGAAGCGGTTCATGGCGTCGATCGCCGCCGCGAACCTGCCGCAGGCTTCGGTCGACCGCTTCCTGCGTGAAAACTACATCGACATGATGGGCGAGGGGCTGGCGCCGGATCTGCGCTATCCCAAGCAGCGCGCCGCGGCCTGATCCGCCGCGCGACGTGAAACGACAAGGCCGGCGCGCTGCGCCGGCCTTTTCTTTTTTTCGGCGACGCCGTGCGACATCAGCCTCGCGGCGACAAACCTGCAGCGCGATAGACCGCATCGATGACCCGCATATTGGCGACGCCGTCCGCGCCCGTCGTCAGGACGGGCGCATCGTGGCGCACGACGTCGGCGAAAGCGCGCGCCTGATAGACATAGGTGGTCGTGCGGTCCAGCGTAGCGGTCGTATCGCCGCCCTTGGCGCGCACCGTCACCGAATGGCCCAGTTGCGGGAGGAACGGGTTCTGCGCCTGCAAAACGCCTTCATCGCCCTCGATGTTTAGCCACGCGCCCAGCGTTTCGGCCTGGAGCGAGCAGTCGAAGCGCGCCGTCACATCGTCCGGGAAAGCCAGAACGGCTTTCATCGCCCCGTCGATATCGGGCGCGAACAGGCTCGCCTCCGCCGACCGCACGGTCGGCTCAGCGTCCGTAACGAAGCGCAGCGCGTTAATGCAGTAAGCGCCGACATCCATCGTCGCGCCGCCGGCGAGATCGGCCTGGAAGCGGATATTGTCGGCCTGAAGGAGGCTGCCAGGGATGCGCAGACCGGCATCCAGCGTGCGCACACGCCCCAGCGAACCGGATCTGACGACATTCCCGATCAGTTCGGCGACCGGATGATAGCGGTAGTGGAATGCCTCGACCAGTTTCGATCCGGTGCGGGCGGCGGCATCGACAATCTGTTGAGCCTCTTCGGCGTTCGCGGCCAGCGGCTTCTCGCACAGCACCGCCCGGCCCGCTTCCAGCGCCCGGATCGACCACGCGGCGTGGAGACTGTTCGGCAACGGGTTGTAGATGGCGTCGAGCGTCTCGTCCGCCAGCAAGTCTTCATAGGCGCCATAGCTCTGCGCGATGCCGTGCTCGGCGGCGTAGGCGGCGGCGCGCGCGCCGTCACGCGAGGCGACGGCCGCGACATCGATCTCCGGCACCTTGGCGCGCACATCCAGCAGCGCCGCCTTGGCGATCCGGGCACAGCCCAGAATGCCGATACGGACCGGCTTCATCAGGCCGAAACGGCCTGGCGAGCGTCGAGCAATTCGCCCAGCACGTCGGCGCTGACGCCGAGTTCGCCCAGAATATCGCGCGTATCCGCACCCAGCGCCGCCACATAGCCGGGCACCGCGCCGTCCGGCATCATGCGGAAGACGGCGCCCGGCACCGGCACCGGTGCGCCGCCGCCGGCAAGCGAAACGAAGGCGATGGCGGTGGTCTTGTCGGCCACCTCTTCCTCGTAGAGCTGGGCGACCGAACGCGCCACGCCGCAGGCGATACCGGCGCTCTGGAGTTCCGCGAAGGCGTCTCTGGACGAGCGCTCCGCGAACCAGGCGCGCGTCGCTTTCAGCACCGCGACGGCCAGCGCGGGGTCGGCCGCGAGGTCGAGTTTCTTGCCTTTCTCCGGCACCCATTCGGGATGCCCGAGGACGCGACACAGCGCCTCCCACATGCCGGGCGTGCCGGGCAGGATGAACATCGGCGCATCCTGCGTCGGAAACATTTCAAGCATGCCGCGGCTGGCGGAGCGTGAGGGCTTCTCGCCTTTCACGCCGGCGGCGGGAACATGATAGCTGAGCTGCGAGGTCATCGATTCCAGCATCGAGACCGAGACGAAGCGGCCCTGCCCCGTGCGCCGCTGTTCCCACAAGGCGCACATCGCGGCGTAGGCGGCGTTCATCGCCACGGAGTGATCGGCCATGAAGAACGGACTGATCAACGGATCGCCGCCGGCCGGGCCGTTCAGCGAGGCATAGCCGCTCATCGCCTGAATGGCGGGATCGAAGGCGAGGTAGTCGCGGCGCGGGTCGTCCACGCCATAGCCGGTGATGTGCACCATCGACGCGCTGGGATTGATCACCTGAAGCTGGGCGAAGCCGAAGCCCAGCTTTTCGGGAACGCCGATCGCATAGTTGGTGATCACGATATCGGCCCAGCGCAGCAGAGCTTCCAGCGCCGGACGGCTGGCGGGCTTGCGCAGATCGATGGCGACGGAGCGCTTGCCGCGATTATGGCAGGCGAAGGCGAGGCTTTCGCCGCTGTCCGCCAGCGGCGGCGAGTGGCGGCCCGGCTCTCCCACGCGCGGTTCGAGCTTGATGACATCCGCGCCCTGATCGGCCAGCATCATCGCGCAGTGCGGCGCGGCGATATAATGCCCGATCTCCAGCACCTTGACGTCATCCAGCGGCCCGACCAGCCGCTTTCCGTCGCGCGTTCCCGACATGCTTCTCTCTCCCGATTATTATTAGTGGAATTATATCACTATTTGAGATGACGGCAACCGGTGTCGTTGCCGATCCGTCGGGAAACATCTCTCCAAAAGCCCTGGTCGGGAGAAAGCAGCGGCGCGTGGAGGCCCCTTGTTGAGGCCGAGGGGTATTCTTGGACATCCGATAGAGCCGGGCCGACGCTGCCATGCTCCAATCCAAAAAAATAGCACAAAAGGACTGAATTACGCCATTTTCAAGCACATCTCATAGATTATAACAATGTAATTTAAGACAATTACCTTTTCACCAGTTTTATTACTTTAACTGACCTGCCATTCGACGCGACTTTTCTAGTAATTATTTGTCTTTCCATACTGGAAACCGAAACATTCCGCCACGTCACCGCGTCATTCCGACACGCTTTTGCTGCTCAAGGATTTTCGCTAGCGTTTCAGCAGGGGGACACAGTCATCATGCCGCAAGAGAGTGATGTCGGGCCTGAAGGCGGGCCGGTCATGAATGACGCTGACAGAAAAGTCGCGATCGCAGCAGATATCTGCGCCAGCTTTACTTATGCGTCTTACCAGAACGCCATTCCGGTTATTCGTTCGATCGGCATCGAGAATGCAACCGACCGGCATCTCGAGACGTGCAGGCTGACGATTTCTTCTTCCCCGGCCTTTCTGCGCACGAAGACATGGACGATCGACCGGCTGGCGCCGGGCGACAGGCTGACCATCTCCGACCGGAAGATCGAGATGGACCCGGCTTTCCTCGCCGGGCTGAACGAAGCCGAACGCGGCGAGATCACGCTTACGCTGACGGCGGGCGGCGAAACGCTGGATGAAATACGCCAGCCGGTGCGTCTGCTGGCGCGGGATGAATGGGGCGGCGTCGCCGATATGGCGCAGTTGCTGCCCGCCTTCGTCATGCCGAACGATCCGGGCGTCGCCGCGATGCTGCGGGCCGCCGCCGAGCGGCTGGTCGCTCACGGGCATCCGGGCGGCCTCGACGGATACCAGTCAGGCAGCGCGCAACGCGCCTATATGCTGGCGGCATCGGCCTATTCCGCGATCGCTGGCATGGGGCTGCATTATGCCGAACCGCCGGCCAGCTTCGAGAATCGCGGCCAGAAGGTGCGCCGGCCGGCCACGATCGCCAGCGACCGCCTGGCGACATGCCTCGATACGACGCTGCTGTTCGCCGCCGTCCTGGAGGCCGCCGGGCTCAACCCGGTGCTGTTGCTGTTCAACGGCCATGCAGCGGTGGGCGTGTGGATCGCCAAGCGAACGTTCGCGAACACGATCGTTCGCGACCAGATGGAGCTGCGCAAAGCGCTGGCCTCGCGTGAACTCGTCGTATTCGAGACAACGGGCGTGACGCACCGGCCAGCCATGACGCTGGAAACCGCGATCCGCGCGCTCGACCGGCGGCTGAGCGAGGAGGAAGCGGCATCGTTCGTCGCCGCAATCGACGTGGTGCGGGCGCGCAGCGGCGGCATCGTGCCGCTCGCATCGCATGAGCCGTCACGACAGACGGACGCCGAGGTCGATGCGGCGGGAAGTGATCTGCCCCTGCCCGCAGCGCCAGCCTTCGACACGCTGCCCGGCGAGATCGCCGAGGTGAAGCCGACGACCGCCGCGGGACGGATCGACCGCTGGCAGAGGAAGCTGCTGGATCTGACGCTGCGCAACCGGCTGCTCAATTTCCCGGATACGAAAAAGACCATCCCGTTTCTGTGCACCGATCCTGCCTATCTGGAAGATCGGCTGGCGAACGGCGCGAGCATCCGCCTGATTTCGTTGCCCGAGCAGAATCCGCTCGGCCAGCGCGACGCGGCGCTGTATCGCGATGTGCACGGTCGGGATCTGCATAAGGGCTTCGCCGCCGATGCGCTGGCGCGCGACGAGTTGGCCTCGACGCTGGACGCCAAGCAGCTCGATACCCGCCTGATCGAGCTGCATCGTCAGGTGAAGAACGACTTCGCAGAAGGCGGCGCCAACACGCTTTTCCTGGCGGTCGGCTTTCTGCGCTGGAAGAAGAAGCCTGACGACGCGAAAAGCTATCGCGCGCCGCTATTGCTTGTGCCGGTCAAGCTGGAGCGCCGCAGCGCCACGTCGCGCTTCACGCTGCGCTTCCATGAGGACGAACCGCGGTTCAACGCGACGCTGCTGCAGTTTCTGGAGCGCGATTTCGACCTGAAGCTGCCCCAGTTCGCCGGCGAACTGCCGATGGACGAGCACGGGGTCGACGTACCGCGCGTTCTGGCCGCAATGCGACAGGCGGTGCGCGACGTGCCGGGCATGGAGGTCATCGACGAAACGGCGCTGTCGACATTCTCGTTCGCCAAGTTCCTGATGTGGAAGGATCTGGTCGAACGCACCGATGCGCTGCGCCAGAACCGCGTCGTGCGGCATCTTATCGAGAATCCGGAGCGGGCGTTCGATACAGGCGACGCCAAGCCGTTCCGCGACGGACGCGAACTCGACCGGGTCTATGCGCCGGCGGATATCGTCTCGCTGCTGCCTGCGGACTCCTCGCAGACCGCCGCCAGCCTGGCGGCGGCAGAGGGGCGCGATTTCGTCATCATCGGCCCGCCGGGAACCGGCAAAAGCCAGACGATCGCCAACATGATCGCGAATTGCCTCGCGTCGGGAAAGACCGTGCTGTTCGTCGCGGAGAAAACGGCGGCGCTGGATGTCGTGCATCGCCGCCTGCGCGAGCACGGGCTGGGCGCGCATTGCATTGAGCTGCATTCGAGCAAAGCGGACCGGCGGCATTTCCTGAAGCAGCTGAAGACATCGTGGGAGCATGACGGCGCGGCATCGAATGCGCAGTGGATGGCGGTCAACGAACGGCTGCGCGTGCGACGTGACGAGCTGAACGCCTATGCCGATGCGCTGCACAAGCGCTATCCCAATGGATGGACGCCTTATCGCGCTCTTGGCGTGGCGCTGAAATCGGACGAACAGCCGAGCCCGTCATTGCAGTGGCCCGAGCGGGATGCGCATGACGAAGCCTCCTATGACGCGCTGGAGACGCTGGCAGCGGACGTCGGGCGCGTGTTCGCGGCGGTGGAGCGCGCCCCGGCGCTGGATCTGATCAATGTAGAGGACTGGAGCCAGTCGTGGCAGGAGACGCTGCTGTCCGAGGCGCGGTCCTATGCCGATGCCGCCGGGCTTCTGCATGGTGCGATCAATGCCTTTGCGACGGGTATCGGGC
>JAPUEF010000172.1:0-5061 GCA_027492655.1 Alphaproteobacteria bacterium
GTAACCGATGCGCTGGAACCACACGCCGCTCATCACGATGAACAGGCGCAGCGCCCAGCGGCGATGATCGTCGAAGCGGCGCTGGCGCGCCCGGCGCACCGCCATCGTTCCGCAGACGAGGATCAGTATCGCGAGCAGCGAAATGCTGATCGCCCCCGGGATGGTCAGATAGGTGCCGCGCACCCACACCAGCCACAGTCCGCCCAGCGCCAGCAGGAAGCCCACGGACACGTAAACCCGCCCGTTCCAGCGATGGAACGCCCGCGCCCGTCGCCTGATCCACGGCACAAACTGCAGCACTCCGCCCGCCGTCACCAACGCGGCCAGCAGCACATGCGCCGCGAACTGCAGATTGCCCATGCCGTCGCCTGCGACATAGCCGGTGATCAACGGCTTCTCGTTCCAGCCTTCCAAGTTTCCGCTGAACGTCGTTCCGCCGTAGAAGATCGCAATGAATGCGAGGAACGCTAACTGCCCGATCGCTGCCACCACGAACCAGCCCGTCGCCGCGAAGCGCAACGCCTTCACTCCAGTCCGGCGCGGCCGGGCCGCCGCCGTGATCACCGCCGCTTCGCTCATTGCAACCCGCTCTCCAACCTTGTGCCAGCGCGGAAGCTATGATCGCCTGATGCGTCCCGACATGACCGCACGTTTCACGCCCATGACCCCAGCGCTCAGGCTGATGCGACTGTGACGACCGAACGCACCGTATCGGCAGGCTATGCCAGGGCGCTGGTCGACGTGGCGGCGGCGCGCGGGGCGGCGGCGGCGAAGCTGCTGCGCAAGGCGGGCGTCATCTCTGCGGCTCTCGACGATCCCGACGCGCGCGTGGCGTTCGACGACTTCAAGGCGCTGATGCGCGCCGCCATCGCACTGACCGGCGATCCGGCCTTCGCGCTGCATTTCGGCCGGGCGTCGCGCTTTCAGGAAATGTCGATCGTCGGCCTGATCGCCCACGCCTCCACCACCATGGGCGAGGCTTTCGAACAGACCAATCGCTACGCCCGGCTTGTGGTCGAGGTGGACGGGCACGACACCGGCCCACGCTTCGCCCTCGCCCGGCGGCCGGACGGCGTCTGGATCGAGGATCGCCGGCTGAACCCGAACGACTTTCCCGAGCTGACCGAATCCACCTGGGCACGCTTCGTCGGCGACGTGGCGCGGAATTTCCCTGACCGCCCGCCTTACGTGAAGGCGGTGCACGTCACGCATCCCCGTCCCGCCCATGCCGACGCCTATCAGGCCTTTCTCAAGGCCCCCGTGACCTTCGACAGCGACCGCAACGCGCTGTTGATCGACGAATCCTGGCTGGCGATCCGGATCGGACCCGCAAACCGCTATGTCTTCGGTCTGTTCGCCGAGAAAGCCGACGCTCTGCTGAAAAGCCTTGAAGGCCAAGGCACGATGCGCGGCCGCATCGAGGCGCTGCTGATCCCGTTGCTGCACACGGGACCGATCGGCATGGAGGAGATCGCGCGGCGTCTGGCGCTCAGCCGCGCGACGCTCTACCGCCACTTGAAAGCGGAAGGCATCAGCTTCGAGAGCCTGATCGACGATCTGCGCCACCGCATGGCGCTCGACTATCTGGGCAGCCGCAAAGTCTCCGTCGCCGAGACCGCCTATCTGGTCGGATTCTCGGACGCCAGCGCGTTCTCACGCGCCTTCAAGCGCTGGACGGGCCGCCGTCCCGGGCGGCCCCGCTAGCTCAGACCAGTTCCACCGCCACCGCGGTCGCTTCGCCGCCGCCGATGCACAGCGAGGCGACGCCGCGCTTCAGCCCGCGCGCCCGCAGCGCATGGATCAACGTCACCACGATCCGCGCACCCGACGCGCCGATGGGATGGCCCAGCGCGCACGCCCCGCCATTCACGTTGACGATATCGTGCGGCAGGCCATGCTCCTTCATCGCGATCATCGCGACATTGGCGAAGGCCTCGTTGATCTCGAAGAGATCCACGTCGTTGGCCGACCAGCCGGTCTTCTGGAACAGGCGCTGGATCGCATAGACCGGCGCCGAGGTGAAAAGCCCCGGCTTGCCGGCATAGGCCGCCTGCCCGACCAGCCGCGCCACCGGCTTCGCGCCGCGCTTTTCCGTCTCCGCCGCCGACGCGATCACCAGCGCCGCCGCGCCGTCCGAAATCGAGGCCGAGGTTGCCGCCGTCACCGTGCCGTCCTTGGCGAAGGCAGGCTTCAGGTTCGGGATTTTCTTCGGGTCGGCCTTGCCGGGCTGTTCGTCGGCTGAAATCTCGACGTCGCCCGCTTTCGTCTTCACCGTCACCGGCACGATCTCGGCGACGAACGAGCCGTCGCCCACCGCGCGCTTGGCGCGGCTGAGGCTCTCCACCGCATAGGCGTCCTGCGCCTCGCGCGAAAGCTGATAGGCCCGCGCCGCTTCGTCGCCATAGGTGCCCATCAGGCGATGCTCATAAGCATCTTCCAGCCCGTCGAGGAACATATGGTCCTTCACCTCGGCATGGCCCATGCGCAAGCCGCTGCGCGCCTTGGGCAGGAGGTAGGGCGAATTCGTCATGCTCTCCATGCCGCCCGCGACCACGATGCCCGCATGGCCCGCCGCGATGGCGTCCGCGGCGATCATCATGGCCTTCATGCCGCTGCCGCAGACCTTCGAGATCGTCGTCGCCGGAATGGAATTCGGGATGCCCGCACCAAGGCCCGCCTGACGCGCCGGAGCCTGGCCGAGACCGGCCGACAACACGTTGCCCATCAGCACTTCGCCGATGTCATCGCCTGTCACGCCCGCACGGCTCAGCGCCGCCGCGATAGCGGCGCTGCCGAGCTGCGGCGCGGCAAGGCCCGCCAGCTCGCCCTGGAAACCGCCCATCGGCGTGCGCGCGGCAGAGAGAATATAGGTGTCGGCCATGTCCAGACCCTTCATAAGTGTATCTGCACGTAATATGCCTCCCCCATCGTCGAATGGGAAGAGCTTGCATCATGCTTATGCGCCAGCCCCAACCCGCGCGCCACCGCAGAACGCCGCGCCCGTCAAGCCGCAAGGCGTGCCACGAACACCTGAACGCCGAAATCCTGCCATGAAGCCGGGCTGTAACGGCGTCCCATCCAAACGAGTGTCTCATGTCCAAGACCTTTGCGTTCGCCGTGGCCGCTGCGGCGCTCGTCGCATCCTCGACCGCCGCCGAGCCCGCGATCAGCGAGACCGACGCCTATGCCCTGCAAACTGCTGAAGCCGCCTGCGCCGCACGCGATTTCCCCGCCCTGCTGGCCGCGCTCAGCATCTCGCACATGACGCTGATGAAATACGCCGCGCCCGAAATCGCCGTGCGTGTCGGCGCCGACAGCGCACGCGTGAAGCGCGAGGACAACACCTACATACCCATCGCGACGATGGACTATTACTGGGTCTACGCAGCCTCGGTGAAAGCCGCCGAGGCCGATCCCAATGCCCCGATCGAGCCTGTGAAGCTCGATTTCAACCAGAGCCAGAGCGAGGTCTATCGCGTCGATTGGCAGCGCGTCCGCTATGACGGCGAGACCGAGGGCGGCGACGATCTGGGCAACATCGTCGAGACCATCGGCCAGCCCGGCTATCTGCTGTTCCGCCCCACCGCGACCTGCTGGGAACTCACCGACGATATCGTCGGCGAGACCACGACGGGCAAATAGACGCTACAGCTCGATCATATCGAAATCGGCCTTCGGCGTACCGCAAGTGGGACAGAACCAGTCCTCCGGCACATCCGCCCAGCGCGTGCCGGGCTTCAGCCCCTCGGAGGGATCGCCGAGGGCCTCTTCGTAGATGTAGCCGCAGGTCCGGCACTGCCAGACCTTGAAGTCGTCGCCGCTCATCTCAGTTCATCTTGAAGCGCACGGGCACGGATTTCGGCCCGCACACGAAATTGGCGACCATATTCTTGGGCTGTCCATCCAGCTCGAACGACTCCAGCCGCTTGAACAGCTCTTCCCACAGCACGCGCATCTCCATCCGCGCCAGATGCTGGCCCAGGCAGATGTGCGCACCGTAGCCGAATGCGACATGCTTGTTGGGCGAACGCTGGATGTCGAACGTAAACGGATCGGCGAACACCGCCTCGTCGCGATTGCCCGAGGGATAGCAAAGCATCATCCAGTCGCCCTTGGCGATCTTCTTGCCCGCCAGTTCGGTGTCGGCGGTCGCGGTGCGCATGAAATGCTTCACCGGCGTCACCCAGCGGATGGACTCCTCGATCAGTCCGGGGATCAACGACGGGTCGGCTTTCACTTTCGCGAACTGCTCGGGGTTCTCGGCCAGCGCCCAGAAAGCGCCCGCCGTCGTGGACGAGGTCGTATCGTGCCCCGCCGTCGCCGCGATGATGTAGTACGACATCGCCTCCAGATGGCCGAGCGGCTGGCCGTTCACGGTGCCGTTCGCGATGATGCTGGCGATGTCGTTGCGAGGATTGGCGCGGCGGTCGTCGGTGATCGCATTGAAATAGGTCATAAAGTCCAGGACGACCGACTGTATCGTATCGACTCCGGCCTTCTGGTCCGTCACCGCCGAACCGTTGCGGTTCAGCTCGGGATCCTGCCCGCCGAACAGCTCCTGCGTCAGTTTCAGCATGCGCGGCTCGTCGTGCTCCGGCACGCCGATCACCTCCATGATGACATGCAGCGGATAGAGAAACGCGACATCGCGGGCGAAATCGCAGCGGTCGCCATGCGCCGCCATCCGGTCGATGAAGCCGCGTGCGATGTCGCGGATGCGCGCTTCCAGCGCCTTCAGGTTCTGCGGCAGGAAAGCGCCCTGCGTCAGCTTGCGATAGGCGAAGTGGTCAGGGTTATCCATCTGCACCAGCGAGCGCACCAGATGGGGCGACCCGCCCATCATCTCGCGCACCTTGCGGTCGGCCTCGATCATGGTCAGCGTCGCGGCGCGGTCGCCGTTGTGAAACAGCTCGTTCTGACGCTCGACATTCAGGATGTCGGCATGGCGCGACACCACCCAGAACGGGTCGAACCCGTCGGGGGGCGCGGGGGCCCCCGGCGCCCCCCCGGGCCCCCCCGCCGACGCCACCACCACCATGGGGGCCACTCGAAAACCCCCCC
>JAPUEF010000172.1:5071-12102 GCA_027492655.1 Alphaproteobacteria bacterium
GCCATCTGCATACGCCCACGGATTGACGATAGTATCGGCCACGTCCTGCGGAATCATTTGCCTCTCCCTGACTTCGTTTTGTTTCTTGTTGATCAACAAATAACTTATCCTGACCCCGATGTCGATGCCGTCTTCCGTTACCTCACGCCCCCGCCGCACCCAGGCCGAACGCAGCGCCGCGTCCGAACAGAGCCTGCTGCAGGCTGCGGCAGAGCTGATCGCCGAGGGCGGCCTGAATGCCGCGACCTTCGAGGCCGTGGGCGCGCGCGCCGGCTACAGCCGGGGGCTGGCGACGCAGAAATTCGGCTCGAAACAGGGCATGATCGAAGCGCTCGTCGGCTGGTTGCAGCAGCGCTCCGACGTGGTGATGGAGGCCGGCGACATCGATACCCGCTCGGGTTTCGACGCGATTATCGGCTATGTCGATTCCTATCTCGCGAACCTGAACGAGAACGTCGAACTCAGGGCCTATTTCGTTCTGCTCTCAGGCGCGGTGGCCGACCGCAACGCCGCCGACAGCGTGTTCTCCGAAACTCATCACTGGGTGGAAAGCCGGATCGAAGCCTTCGTCGCGCGCGGACATGACGACGGCACGATCCGGCGAGAGTTGAACCCCAACGCCGTCGCGTTGATGGTCGGCAGCCTGCTGCTCGGCCTCAGCACGCAGATGCAGATCGACCCGTCGATGGACATCGCGCCCATCCGCGCGACGATCCTGCAAACCCTCAGGACGGCGTTCGCCGCCTGAGCGTCATGCGCACTGCCGCGACGAACCAAAGCCGATAAAACGGCGCGCGAAATCCGCCGCCGGCATCGGGCGGCCGAACAGATAGCCCTGCCCTTCATGGCAGGACTGAGCCAGAAGCCGCGTCCGCTGGGCTTCCGTCTCTATGCCTTCGGCGATGACCTCCAGCCCGAACGCATCGCCCAGATAAAGCACCGCGCGGACGATCGCCGCATCCGGGCCGGATTCGCACATGCTCCTCACGAAGCTCTGGTCGATCTTCAGGCGGCTGATGGGGAACGATTTCAACAGGCTCAGCGAAGCATAGCCGGTGCCATAGTCGTCGAATGCGATACCGACATTCATCGCCCTGAGATGGCGCAGCGGCTCCAGAACCATTTCGTCCTGGTCGAGCATGATGTTTTCGGTGATCTCCAGCTCCAGCGCCGAAGGCGGCAGACCATGACGTTCCAGAACCGCCTGCGTCTTCACAGCCAGATCACCGTCGCGGAACTGGGCTGCGAACAGATTGACGCCCAGCCGGAAGTCCGTCGCGCCTTCCGCCTTGACGGCGGCGGCCTGCGCGCAGCCCGTCTCGAGCACCCAGTCACCGACCGTGACAGCCAGCGGCCCGCTTTCAAGAACCGGCAGGAACGCCGCCGGCGAAATCAGGCCGCGTTCCGGATGACGCCAGCGCAGCAAGGCCTCCGCGCCCGTCAACGAACGGTCGCCCAGCCGTATCTGCGGCTGATAGAACAGTTCGAACTCACCGCGTTCGACGGCATTGCGTATCTCGACGTCATACATGCGGCGCGCCACGGCGGCGCAGCGCATGGCCGGCGTGAAAAGCGCGCGGCGCCCGCCGCCTTCCAGCTTGGCCTGCGATAACGCGAGGTCGGCATTGCCCAGCAGATCGGCGATCGCATCGCCGTGCAGCGGCCAGCAGACAAGGCCCGCGCTCGCCGTGAGATGCACGCGCGCGCCGTCTATGTCGAAAGGCCGCGCGACGGCCGCGAGCGCTTCATCGGTGACGGCGGCGGAGCGCACCAGATCGCCGGGCTCGGTCAGCAACAGCGCGAACTCCCCGCCTTCAAGCCGGGCGACCGTATCATGCGCGCGGATACAGGCCTGAAGGCGAACGGCGGTCTCGCGCAGAACGTCATCGCCGACCGCGTGTCCGAGCGTCCCGATCACGTCGCGAAGCCCGTCCAGCTCAAGCAATGTCAGCGTCACGGGATGCCCCAGAGAGGCGCTCTCCGCCGCCCGCTGCACGATCACCGAACGATTGGCGAGCCCTGTGAGCTGATCATGATGCGCAAGATGGTAAAGCCTGTCCTCGCTGCGGCGGCGCTCCGTCACATCGCGCACGATCGCGCCGAAGCTGACGATGCCGTTGTCGCGCCACATCGACACCGACAGCTCGCCGGGAAACAGCGTGCCGCTGCGCCGCAGCCCGGTAAGATCCATGGTGCGCCCGACCATGCGCGGCGTCCCCCCGGCGACGACACTGACGAGATCGGCGATCATCTGTTCGCGCAGATGCTCAGGCAGGATGAAATCCAGCCGCCGGCCTTCGGCCTCGTCGCGGCGATAGCCGAACATGGCCTCGGCGGCCGGGTTCCAGAATGTGATAAGTCCCTGATCGTCGGCGCAGATGATACTGTCGGGCGATGTCGCGGCGATGTTGCGGAAACGCGCTTCGCTGCTCAGTCCGGCGACATTCAACCGTCGCAGCGCCAGCCAGTCCACGACGAGTTGAGCCAGATCGTCCAGCTGGCGGCGATCCGTTTCAGGGAAGGCGTCGCGCGCCTGCGTATCGATGATGCAGAACGAGCCGAGCTTGTGACCGTCAACGCCGCGCAGCGGCACGCCTGCGTAAAAGCGGAAATGCGAAGGGCCCGTCACAAGCGGGTTGTCATGGAAACGCGGGTCCAGCGTCGCGTCCGGCACCACCATCGTGCCGTTGTCGGTGATGACGTGCGCGCAGAATGAGATGTCGCGCCCCATCAGGCTCTCGTCCACGCTCTCAAGCCCACTGGCCGATGCGAAGAATACATCGTCACGATCGATGATGTTCACCACCGCCATCGGCACGCCGAACATGCGCGCCGCAAGTTGCGTGATGGAATCCAGCCTCGGATCCCGCGGCGCGCCTCTCAGCGCATATTCCGCCAATGCCGAGAGCCGGCGTTCTTCATCGATCATTTCGGGCGGTCGCCGCATTCTTCGGCCCTCGCGCAATGTCTCCCAGACACAAAGACTGGTGCGCCGAAGTTAAAACACGACAAACATCCGCAGCGGTTTGCGGAATATGTAAATTACGTATTTTGGCGCCGATCAGATTCACGACGCAGAGCAGCTGCGTATCCGTCAGACGGATCCCAAGCTCTTCCTCGACTTCGCGATAGATCGCCGTCTCATACGGTTCGCCTTCATCGATCTTGCCGCCCGGAAGGCTCCAGCAACCCGCCTCCGGCGTCTTCACGCGCTTCAGCAAAAGGATGCGGCCATCGCGGACGATCGCCGCACCGCTGCCTGCTTTGGGCCAGTGGCTCACGCCGTCGCGTCGAAGATTTCGCGGCCGATCAGCATGCGGCGGATTTCGTTCGTGCCCGCGCCGATATCGTAGAGCTTGGCGTCCCGCAGGATGCGGGAGGTCGGATAGTCGTTAATATAGCCGTTGCCGCCGAGGCACTGGATCGCCTCCAGCGCCACCTGCACCGCCGTCTCCGACGCATAGAGGATCGCCCCCGCCGCATCCTGACGGGTCGTCTCGCCCCGGTCGCAGGCCTTGGCGAC
The DNA here is from genome assembly GCA_027492655.1 of Alphaproteobacteria bacterium. Classification (GTDB taxonomy): domain Bacteria; phylum Pseudomonadota; class Alphaproteobacteria; order Micropepsales; family Micropepsaceae; genus JADZAI01. The sequence continues at coordinate 8,595 of JAPUEF010000172.1, forward strand.
GGTATAGACATAGGCGCGCGCCGCGTTGGTCTTCACATACATGTCCGCCAGCTTGCCCTGCATCAGCTGGAAGCTGCCGATCGGCTGACCGAACTGCTTGCGGTCGTGGAGATAGGGGATCACCACGTCCAGCGCCGATTGCGCGAGGCCGAGGCACCCGGCGGCCAGCACCGCGCGCTCATAGTCCAGGCCCGACATCAGCACGCCAGCGCCGCCGTTCAGCGGCCCCATGATGTTCTCTTCCGGCACTTCGCAATCCTCGAACACCAGCTCGGCGGTGTCCGATCCGCGCATCCCCATCTTGTCGAGCTTGGGGCTGGCGGCGAACCCCTTCATCCCCTTCTCGATCAGGAACGCCGTGATGCCGCGCGACTTCGCGTCCGGGTCGGTCTTGGCATAGACGACCAGCGTGTCGGCATGCGGCCCGTTGGTGATCCAGAACTTGGTGCCGTTCAGCACATAGCGGTCGCCGCGCTTGTCGGCGCGCAGCCGCATCGACACCACGTCCGAGCCTGACCCCGCCTCCGACATCGCCAGCGCGCCGACATGCTCGCCCGAGATCAGCTTCGGCAGATATTTGCGCTTCTGTTCGGGCGTGCCCCACCGCCGCAGCTGGTTCACGCAAAGATTGGAATGCGCGCCATAGGAAAGGCCCACCGAACCCGACCCGCGCGACACTTCCTCCATCGCCACGCAGTGTTCGAGATAGCCGAGCCCCGACCCGCCGAACTCTTCCTCGACCGTCATGCCAAGAAGGCCCAGCTCGCCCAGCTGCGGCCACAGATCGCGGGGAAAGGTGTTCGTCTTGTCGATTTCGGCGGCGCGCGGCGCCAGCTTGTCGTCCGACCACGCGCGGACGGTGTCGCGCAGCATGTCGGCCGTTTCGCCGAGATCGAAATTGAGGCCGCGGAAGGCGTTGGGGATCATCGTCATGCCCTTTTGTCTGCCCACTGTTCTAGCGCACGCCCGCGCTGGACCGAAAGTCGTGAGAAGGCCATTTCACGGGGCCTCCGGGGGTGGCAGAGCGCGCCGGGAACGATTATGTCTGCAATGCATTTTGCACTGCAGCAAAGGCGTCATGGCTCCTTCCATCCATCATCCCGAACGTATCCTGGTGCTTCAGGGCGGCGGAGCGCTCGGCGCCTATCAGGCCGGTGTCTATGAGGGGCTGGCGGCCGCCAACGAACACCCGGACTGGATCGCCGGCATCTCGATCGGTGCGATCAACGCGGCGCTGATCGCCGGCAATCCGCCGGAAAGGCGGGTGACGCAATTGCGCGCCTTCTGGGAGCAGATCACCTCCGGCGTGACGGTCGATCCCTGGTTACCCGGCGACCGGACCCGCGCCCTCTTCAATACCGCCAGCGCCTACTGGACCGCCGCCGTCGGCGTCAAAGGCTTCTTCACGCCGCGCATCCCGCCGCCGTCCTTCTATCCGCCGGGCGCGCCGCAGGCGCTCAGCGTTTACGACACCGCGCCGCTGAAGAAGACGCTGGAGACCTATGCCGATTTCGACCTGATTAATGCGAAAAAAACGCGATTGAGCGTCGGCGCCGTAAACATCCGCACCGGCAATTTCGCCTATTTCGACAATCTCGCCCAGCGCATCGGACCTGAGCACATCATGGCCTCGGGCGCGCTGCCGCCCGGTTTCCCGCCCGTCGTCATCGACGGCGAGCATTACTGGGACGGCGGCCTCGTCTCCAACACCCCGCTGCAATACGTGCTCGATCACGAGCACCGGAACGACCTCACCGTCTATCAGGTCGATCTCTTCAGCGCGCAAGGGCCCCTGCCCCGCACGCTCGAAGAGGCCGCCGAGCGGGAAAAGGACATCCGCTATTCCAGCCGCACACGCATGAACACCGACGCCAATCTGGACCTTCGGAAAATGCGCGCCGCCTTCGCCAACCTGGTGAAGAAGCTGCCGAAGTCGCTGGAGAACGACCCCGACCTCGCCATGCTCAAAGCCGCAGCCGCCGAGGAAAACGCCGTCACCGTCGTCCAGCTCATCTATCGCGACAAACCTTACGAGGGCGGCACCAAGGACTACGAGTTCTCGCGCAAGACCATGCTGGAGCACTGGCAGGCTGGCGTCGAGGACGCGCGCAAGACCATGGCCCACCGCGCCGAGATCAAAGAGAAGCCCGCTGCCGGCGGTGCCAAGACATTTGACGTGCACCGCACGCAGCAGAAGACCTGAAAGGAAGCCAAGCCATGAGCCTCAAGGGAAAATCCGCCATCGTCACCGGCTCCACCAGCGGCATCGGCCTCGCCATCGCCCGCGCGCTCGCGGCCGAGGGCGCGAACGTCGTCATCAACGGCTTCGGCCCTGCCGACGCCTTCGAGGCCGAGCGCGCGAAGATCGAAACCGATTTCGGCTTGAAGGCCGTCCATTCGCCCGCCGACATGACCAAACCCGCCGAGATCGAGGCGATGGTCAAACTGGCCGCCGACACATTCGGCGGCCCTGATATCCTGGTGAACAATGCCGGCATCCAGTTCGTCTCGCCCATCGAGGACTTCCCGCCCGAGAAATGGGACGCGATCATCGCGATCAACCTGACCGCCGCCTTCCATGCCATCCGCCACGCGGTGCCGGGCATGAAGGCGCGCAAATGGGGCCGCATCATCTCGACTGCTTCGGCGCACTCGCTGGTCGCCTCGCCGTTCAAGTCGGCCTATGTCACCGCCAAGCACGGCATCGCCGGCCTGACGAAGACGGTGGCGCTGGAAGTCGCGACCCACGGCATCACGGTCAACTGCATCAGCCCCGGCTATGTCTGGACGCCGCTGGTCGAAAAGCAGATCCCCGACACGATGAAAGCCCGCAACCTCACCCGCGAGCAGGTCATCAACGACGTGATCCTCGACGCCCAGCCGACCAAGGAATTCGTCACCGTCGATCAGGTCGCCTCACTCGCCGTCTATCTCTGCTCGGATGCGGCGACGTCGATCACCGGCGCGAACCTGTCGATGGACGGCGGCTGGACGGCGGCTTGAAGCTCGGCCACCTGAAGCGCCGCGATCTGCCTGTCGATACGGTCACGCTGGCCCGGTTCCTGATCGGCGTGACCGTGGCGCACGACCTGCCCGAAGGCCCCGTCGCGGCGCGCATCGTCGAGACCGAAGCCTATCTGCCCGACGATCCCGCCAGCCACACGTTTCGCGGCCTCACCGCGCGCAACGCCCCGATGTTCGGCGAGCGCGGCCACGCCTATGTCTATCTGAATTACGGGATGTACTGGCTGTTCAACATCTCCGGCGATACGCCAGGCGTCGGCGCAGGCGTTCTGGTCCGCGCGGTCGAACCCTTGCTGGGCGAGCCGATCATGTCGGCCCGCCGCCAAGGCCGCACCGGCCCGGATATCGCCAACGGCCCCGGAAAGCTCACCCTCGCTTTGGGCATCGGCCCGCAGCACACCGGCCTCGATCTCTGCGCCGGCGGCCCGCTTCGCCTCGCCCGGCCGATCTGGCCGGCGAGCGAGATCGGCGTCTCCACCCGTAT
>JAPUEF010000173.1 GCA_027492655.1 Alphaproteobacteria bacterium
CACGTCGGCGAGGCGATAGGTGTCGCTCACAGGTTCAACCTGATCGAGACAGAGCGCGCATGCGCGGGAAGGCCTTCGGATTTCGCCAGAGTCACCGCCGCCGGGCCGATTTCGCCCAGCCCCGCCGCGTCGCAGCGCACGAAGGTCGTGCGCTTCATAAAATCGAGCACGCCGAGGCCGCTCGCGAAACGCGCGGTGCGCGAGGTCGGCAGAACGTGGTTGGGACCGGCGACGTAATCACCGATGGCTTCCGGGGTGTAGCGGCCAAGAAAGATGGCGCCGGCGTTCGTGACCTTCGCGGCCAGCGCATCGGGGTCGGCGACCGCCAGTTCGAGATGTTCGGCGGCGATGGCGTCGATCAGCGGCACGGTCTCGTCGAGGTCGCGCGTCACCACGATCGCGCCGTTAGCCTGCCAGCTGGCGCGGGCGGTGCCTTCGCGCAGGCTGCCCGCCAGCTCGCTTTCGACGGCGGCCGCCACCGCGTCGGCGAAGCGGGCGTCGTCGGTGATGAGGATCGATTGCGCCGAGGCGTCGTGTTCGGCCTGGCTCAGCAGATCGGCGGCGATCCAGCTCGGATCGTTCCGGCCGTCAGCCACCACCAGAATCTCGGAGGGGCCGGCGATCATGTCGATGCCGACCTGGCCGAAAACGCGGCGCTTGGCGGCGGCGACCCAGGCATTGCCGGGGCCGGTGATCTTGTCGACCGGGCGGATGGTCTGTGTGCCATAGGCCAGCGCCGCCACGGCCTGCGCCCCGCCGATACGATAAATCTCGGTCACGCCGGCAAGCCGCGCGGCGGCGAAAACCAGCGGGTTCATCACGCCGTCGGGCGTCGGCACCACCATGGCCAGCCGCTTCACCCCCGCGACGGCGGCGGGAATGGCGTTCATCAGAACCGAACTGGGATAGGCCGCCGTGCCGCCCGGCACGTAGAGGCCGGCGGCCTGCACCGCCGTCCAGCGCGCGCCGAGGCCGATGCCGGCCTGATCGGTGAAGGCGAAATCGTCCGGGCGCTGGCGTTCATGGAAGGCGCGGATGCGCGCGGCTGCGAGTTCCAGCGCTTTCACCGCCTCGGGCTCGGCCTTCGCGGCGACGGCGTCGATCTCGGCGTCGGTCAGGCGGATCTGGCCGGCGGTCAGGGACAGACGATCCCAACGGGCGGTGTAGTCGAGCACCGCGGCATCGCCACGGGCGCGGACATCGGCGATGATCGCGGCGACGGCGGCATCGACATCCTCCTCCTCCTCGCGTTTCAGCGCGAGCAAGGCGTCGAAGGCCGCGGCGAAGCCGGCATCCGCTGTGGACAACCTGAGAACCATGGTCGTGACATGCCCCGTGGCGGGCTTTCGATCAATGGGCGGATAGGCGCGGGCCGCCTCATAAACGCGCCGGAAGGCCGTCAGCCTGCCTGCGACGGGCGCGGCGAAAGGGGTCTTGCGGACGGCGCGGCGCTCCGCCCTACTCTACCCATGCCGACCCGCCGTGCGCTGATCGCATCCTCGCTGACCGCCCTCGCCTTGCCGGGCCTGTCCCGGCGCGCCTTCGCGGTGGCGACGCCGCCGCCGGCCCGTGCCGTTCCGGGACTGATGCCCGGCGACCTCCGCTGGCCGGGTGCGCGGCCGGAGGAAGTGGCGTTCATGCGGCGGGTCTATGAGGCGCATCTGGCGCGGTCGGGCACGCGCGGGGCGTTCTCGGGCGATATTCCGCGCCATCGTTTGGGAATCGCGGACGGCGATGTGCTGATGCTGGCCGAGGCGGCGGCGGCGTGCGCGGCGCTGCTGGCCGCCGCGCGGGACGATCTGACCGCCGCGCGCAAGCGCAAGGCGGTGAAGGGGGTTCAGGCCCCGGCGGCGCTGAGCGCCTATCGCCCGGCGAGCCGTCAATTCACGCTGTGGCAGCGCAATTTCCCGTCCTATTTCGCCGAGACGGCGGATGCGCGCGCGGCGCTGCGCGGCGGGCCGCTGGGCGAAGAGGCGGTGATGCACATGACCGAGTTCGTGCGCCATCATCTGGCCGCGCCCGGCTACTCGCTGCACAATTCGGGGAAGGCGGTGGATTTCCAGACGACCGAACAGGGCATGTGGCTGAAAGCCGACCGCACCCAGCGCGAGGCGTGGCGCGCGAGCTGGTTCTATGGCTGGCTGATCGCCTCAGCCGACCGCTATGGCTTTCATGAGAACGAGAAGATCGACGAGCCGTGGCATTGGGAGTGGCGCGGGGGCTAGCACAAGCACGCGCGCCGAACCGTTACAGGATTTTAATCCTTTCTCCTCTTGATATAGGACTTTTCCCTATCACCTTCTCGACTTGCGGCACGGGGCTGTGAGGAGGGTGCATTGGGCTGGAGCGGATTGTGGGCATGGATCGGCACGCTGCTGAGCGGGATGGCCCGGTCGGCAGTCGATGAGGGTCGCGTCCGGCGCATTGACGCGGCGGCGCAGCGCCTTGCCGGTGGAGACGGTGTGCGTGCCGGCGACGTTGGCGTCGAGGACGGAGGCGCGGCGCGAGCCGATGGCGCTCTTGCGGCCCGGCGCGATGCCATGAGCCTCGGCCTTCAGGCCATTCGGGATGCGCGGGCTGGCGTGCGTGCGGGGGCCGGGCTTCCCGCTGCACAATTCCGGCAAGTCGCTCGATTTCACCGGAACGGTCAGCGGCGAGATGCTGATTTGCGACCGCACCCAGCGCACAGCTTGGTAGGCGCGCTGGTTCTAGGGATGGCTGGTGACGTCAGTCGCCGGTTTCGGGTTTCGCAAGAAGCCGAGGATCACGAGCCGGGGCATTGGGAGTGGCCGGGGAACTAGCTCGTCGCGTCCCCTACCGGCGCTTGGTCTGCATCGCTTTCGAAAATTTCGAAAAGATCGTGATTGAACAGTAGGGCGCCATTTTCTCCCAAGTCTTGGTAGACCATAAGCCCAGCGTCGCCGAAAATTCTCGCGATGCGAGAACTAGCACGCATAAAAATGTGCTGGAGATAAATCAGCTCTCTACACAGAACCGATACAGCGTGTTGTGAGATATCCCCGGGCCAATTGCCTCTATGAAAATACCTGTGAATGAAAAAATTACGCTTATCGCGAACCCATTTCAGATAGTTCAGATCACTGACGACGATTCCACTGTCGGACAATATTCTTACTAGCTGTCCTAACGTAGATTCTTGAACGACCGCGCGTCGCTCCAAGAGAATTTGCCATTTCTCGACCCCTTCCCCCAGCTTGGATTTTAACTTGATACGATCGCACGACATCATCGTCGTGGCGATGTTGTCTTCCATCAAGCTCAGAATCGTGAATGTCGATCCGATCTCGTAGCAGTAGTGAAATCTGGCCACATCTAAATCATCGCGACTCGAGACGAATTCGCGCGTCGTTCTGGCAGTAATTTTTTCCATCGACGTGGATCGCATTCACCAAATACTACGAAATCCGTGCGCCTTTTGGTCTAAAGCTAAGCGTTCAAGCAATTGACGACAAACTCTGCGGCCGTATCCCACATGGCTGTGAGATGCTTCGGTGATGGCGCAAAATCTGACGAGTGCACATAACGATTCAGCGTATCCATAGAGAAGAGCTTGTCCTGGTTCGGCAGCTTCTGGATCAGGCTCAGATATTTTGCGTCAATTTTTCCAGCCGCATGGAGATGGGTCGCAACCTTCACGGCACGCTGCGCCAGCTTGTCATTCGGGTTGATCGTTTTGATCCCGCTGATGCCGATATAGTGCTCGACAGATAACTCCAGCAAAACGCGAAACAGGACCGAGATTGCGTTGATGTGCGACGCAAGTAGCAACTCGAACTGCAGTTCTTCCCAGATTGCCTTTTGACGACTGGTGGACACCTTCCAAGCAATGCCATGATCGAAATCTTGTATCAGCCGCCTTCTCTCGGATGGCTTTGTCGCGGGCCTTGGCGTTGCGGCTGCGGGTTTCGCATGACTTGGCGCGGTCATGGCGCCGGCGGCCACGCGAGTTTTAGGTAAAATACCTTCCTGCTCTAGCTCGTCGAGATAACTGGTCTTGCGTGTTGTGTCCCAAAGGTCGCCGAGGACCTTCTTGCGCGTAGCGAGATCGCCCGCAATTCTGCGTAGGGCTAACAGAGTTTCCCCTTCATCGTGCGTGAAGGAAAACTTTCCCCGCACTAAAGAAATGCCCACACGATTCCGAAATAGCTCAGCCGACAGCAGCCGCGAAAGCGTTGATCTTGGTATCTGCCGACTGGGCGAATATTTTACAGCCGCGAGACGCCTTTCGATCTCATCGGCCACGTTTGGGCCGTTAGACTTACCGGTTCTGAGGACGAAGTTTTGCTTCATCCTATCGTCCCAAGTGCTCTGGCCAACGCCGGATTGAGAGCCTGTATGGCGACGAAAGAGAATTTCATCAATCCGATCTTGGTCAACCTCCACTTGACACATAACGGTGTTGGGAAATGGTCCAGACCACGCAGCCTTCTGCTGCAAGAAAAACTCCTTCAACTCTTGGTTCGGGGCACGCGCGGGATTCGCTAGCAGCTTCAAGCACGTAACTCGTCTGTTGCCGTCGAATACCCTATGGCGTTCGCCAACCTTGGCTACCAGCGGCGCGTCGTAAATCCCGCCCTTTGAAACTACGTCCTTCGCCAAATTCTTCATGTGCTCTTCTTTGTGCGAGAAGAGCCAACCGATAGCTGCCGTTTCGTTCTCGAGTTCACCGTGCCGGTCGTTGGCAGGGTTTACTTCCAAGTTATCTATTTCAATTGATCGGAAAGCCATTCCGCAAAGCTATATTGCTCGAGAACAAACGCGCAATGCGACGTTTGTTACCATCCCGCCTGCAGAGAGTTTACGCCTCGTGCCCCGGCCGCGCCTTCGCGGCCCACGCTTCCGACAGGTCGGTCAGCATCGCGTCCAGCGCTTCGACGTGCAGGCGGATCGCCTTGCCGGCGGAGAAGGTGAGCGTCAGCGTGCCGCCGGATTCGGCGTCGCCCTCGTAAGTGAGGGCGAGGAGGGAGAGGATGGTGTCTTTCGCGTCCTGGGCGATGCCTTTGGCTTCGACTTTCAGGACATTCTCGATCTGCAGGCCGGAGCGCACGCGCGTGCCGGTTTTGGCGTTGCGGCCTTTTTCATCCGCTTCCCAGCGGAAGCGGTTGAGAACGAGCGCAAAGCGGCGGGCCTTTTTCAAATAGGCCATGTCGGCCACCGTCAGCACCGCGTCCTGAACCAGCGCGGAGATCGCCTTCAGGTCGTCGGCGTCTTCGGCGGCGAGGCGGAGCGGCGCGGGCGTGGCGGGCATGAGCCTTAAACGCCCTTCACACGCTGGATATCCGCGCCGCAGAGGCGCAGCTTTTCTTCCAGACGCTCGAACCCGCGATCGAGGTGATAGACGCGGTTGACCCGCGTTTCGCCCTCGGCCGCCAGTGCCGCGATGACGAGGCCGACGCTGGCGCGCAGATCCGTCGCCATGACGGGCGCGCCCTTCAGACGCTGCACGCCGGTGACCGTGGCGGTCTGGCCGTGGGTTTCGATATGCGCGCCCATGCGGGCCAGTTCGGGCACATGCATGAAGCGGTTCTCGAAGATCGTCTCGGTGATGGTGGAGACGCCGTCGGCCGTGGCGAGGAAGGCCATCATCTGGGCCTGCATATCGGTGGGGAAGCCGGGGAACGGCTCGGTCGTCACGTCCACGGCGTGGTGGCGCGCGCCGTTGCGGTAGACATGCACGCCGCGATTGGTCTGGCGCAGGGTGACGCCGGATTTGTCGAGCACCTTGGCCAGCGCTTCCAGATCGTCGTAGCGTGCGCCCACCAGCTCCACATCGCCGCCTGTGGTGGCGACGGCCATGGCGAAGGTGCCGGCCTCGATACGGTCGGGCAGCACCTCGAAAGTCGCGCCAGGCAGCGACGGCTTGCCCTGGATGCGCAGGGTGCGGGTGCCGATGCCCTCGACGCTGACGCCCATGGCGGCCAGCAGGCGGGCGACATCCTGCACTTCCGGCTCCAGCGCCACGTTCTCCAGCACGGTTTCGCCATCCGCCAGCGCGGCGGCCATGATGACGTTCTCGCTGGCCCCGACCGAGACGACCGGGAAACGGAAATGGCCGCCCTTGAGCCCGCCGGGGGCCTCTGCGATGACATAGCCCTCGTCCAGCTCGATCTTCGCGCCCAGTGCCTCGAGCCCCTTGATGTGGAGATCGACGGGGCGCTGGCCGATGGCGCAGCCGCCGGGCAGCGAGACGCGGGCCTTGTGGGCGCGGGCGAGCAAGGGGCCGAGCACGAAGAAGCTGGCGCGCATCTTCCGCACCAGATCGTAGGGCGCTTCGGTGGAGGCGATGGCTTTCGCCTGAAGCGTCATGGTGTGGTTGAAGCCGCCGTTCGGGGCGTCTTCCATGGAGATCTCGACGCCCAGCAGACGCAACAGCTCGCTGAGCTGGGCGATGTCGGCCAGCGCCGGCATGTTGGTGAGGACGAGCTTTTCGGGCGTGAGGAGGCTCGCCACCATAAGCGGCAAGGCGGCGTTCTTGGCCCCGGAGATGGGGATGTCGCCGGTCAGCCGATTGCCGCCGCGAATGACGATGGAGTCCATGAAATCTATGCCCGCACTGGTGCATGGCGGGATTGTGGCGCGACTCACGACGCGCGGCGTTTCCCCGCCGGAAAGAGGCGGTTCTTAGAGGAAGGCGCGGTTCGTCACAATCGCCGCCTTGGCGACCATCAGGATTCGGCGCTTTCCCCGGGGGCGACGGGACAGGCCGGCGGCGGGGCGGCGGGTTCCGCCGTCTCCTGCGCGCGGGCCTGGGCCTTGCGACGGCGCAGATTCGCCTTCAGGGCCTCGGCCTGGCGGCGTTCACGGTCAGCGCGGCTGTCGGTCATAGGGGGCAATCCGGGTTCAGGAAATCTGCGTCGGCGGGGTTTGCGCCGGGCGACGGTTCCTGTATAGCACCGCCCTCCCGCAGACGGGCTGCCGTAGCTCAGTGGTAGAGCACTCCCTTGGTAAGGGAGAGGTCGTGAGTTCGATCCTCACTGGCAGCACCATCCGCCGTCCGCAGGTTTTCGCGGGATTTGCGCGTCAGGGCGCGGAACCACTATGGTCCCACCACTTTTCGCCGCAGAACAACGCAGGAAGCACCCACCCGATCTGGCATGCTTTTGAGATACGGAATCGCTCTCCGTTCTCGCGAGCGCTCGCCAACGCAAGTGCTAATCGGCGGCGTGTTGCAGAGAACTCCACAGCCGCTCGCCAAATCGGGCCGCCCGCTGCGCTCGACCTGGATCCTCTGCAACATCGCTAGAATCGAAGTCACCGCCGGTGATTTCATCAAGGAAGTCGTTCTGGAGGAGGTCTGTGACCTTCGACATCTCGGAGGGATACTTCTCCCGCAACTGGGCGATTTCGCCCGTGATGTGAGTGACGAGCCGCGAGATGGATACAGACAGCATCGCGCGGTCTTTCTTAGCCAGCCCGTGGCCGCCCCAGTAGGTTGACGCCGCAGTAATGCACTCGTCGAGACGATTCAGCAGTCGGTCAACCCGTGCCCGGCGACGCTCGACGAGAAAGCGGTCTGACTGAATTGATCGTTGGATGCGCAAAGTAGAGAAGCCACCCACAGTGGCACCAAGAACGGCCCCGATGAGAGTGTAAAAGCCTGCGTCCATCAGGCTGGCGTTGCACGTTCGATGTGTCCCCAAGCTGAGGCAATGTAACGTCTCAGTTCGGCGTCGCTCGTGACGATCTTCAGCTTCTTACGCAGGACATCCAACGTCATGCCGGCTCGCTTGATCAGCCCGCCGAAAGCCTCATCGAGAAACGACGATGGATAACCTGCAGCACCGTCCAATATGACGACGACCTCGTCATTTGCTCGAAGCGCGGGAACGAGAAACTTGTCGCGAAAGGTCTCGCCGTTATCGGGACCATCAGCCGGAAAGCGGCCCGAAGGAGCCTTCGAGAAATCAACAACCCGAACCTCCATGTCATTCTCCATCAGCCGGTCGTCCACGACTCACTTCCCATTCCAAAAGAGTGCCACTGAAAGGCGTCGTCTGCGCGACGGTCGCGATCTTTCCACCCTTCGAGTAGGAAACATGACCTTTGCCGCTCCAAATTCGGAGCAACCCTTCGTCGCTGTTATCGATGTACGCCTTTACGTTCGAAAGCCCTTGGCCACGCCCCGGCTCTTCCGTTGACGTACGGTCAACCTCCAAGGCTGCCTTTATCATATAGGCATCGTGGCGACCAGAACTAGCCGTCAGAGCGACGATCTTCTCCCAGAACCGTGAGGAAGGGAGAGTGCTGGGGATGCCAACGCCCTGATCATAGACCATAGCCTTCATCACGCCTGTTTCAGCATTGAACGACCCGCTTGCCCACCATCGCTTTCCGGGCGCGTGGGGAACCGTTAGGTCTTCCTGACCGATCGGGTAAGCATGATGCATCGAATTGGTCATCGCCTCGCTGATACCGTCGTAAAGGTAAGTGCGGGCCTGAATTGGACCTGCCACGTCCTGCAGTGCGTCACGCAGCTTCAAACAATCGTCACCCGCCGCGCCCGTACCGCTCATGAACTTAATCAACCTCGTTGTAGGCAGCGTATCGGGGTCGTGTTCCGGCGCTTCGACGGACAGCAAGTCAAAGAGGCCAAGATCTAGTAGCGCGGCCCGCACGGTCGGATCCCAGTCTTGCAAGCGATATGGCATCAGCTTGGCGCCAGTGAGAAGACGCCAGCGATCCAACTCCGCAGCCAGTACGAGAGCGGCTGCTGGGCCAATCTGCGTTATGGTCGACAGGTCGAGTCTGAGCTGTCGCTTCGAACGGCTGCTGCGGGTTTTAGCCATGTAGTGTTCGTAGATGTAGCGACGAGCGTTGTAGATGAACGCCATTACCTCGACGTAGTTGCGGCTCAGGCTAAAGATCGGCGGCGCGGAGATTGCGATGAGCCGCTTCGCGTAGGTCGGCTTGACCTTTGGAAGTGTCCTCAACATCGCATCGCGATTTCGAATAGCTCTCTTGAGGTCCGCCGCTTTCTTCTTTCGACGGCGGGTCGCTCGCAATTCATGACGAGACCGCATGGCGCACCAAGCGCGTCGACGTTCCCAGCGGTGCAAAGGCGCGTTCCCCGTCCCCTATCCGACGACACATCTCACAATCGCGCCCTCACGACCGTCTTGCGCCGCCGATTCTCGTTTGGGTTGGTCTACTCGACGGAAACCAACCTGAGAAGCGCGCTATCAAAGCGGATTGCCACATCCTGACGAGTGATCGCGAATCCCTTGGTAAGAGATGAGGTCGTGAGTTCGATCCTCACTGGCAGCACCATCCCCAAAGCCGGGCCTGTCATCGTCATCCGTTCGCTTCGCTGCGCCTGTTTTACGGCCGGATCGGCCTGTTCTTCACGCGCCGCACCGAAACGCCGAAAAACGCAGGCGCGTTTCCGCCCGATTAGGCGACAGCGCGAAAGCGGCGCAGGATGCCCTTCCCAAATGGCGGAGGCCGCCATGTTAGTTCAATGCTTCTACAACAGCGAACTGGTGCACGGTTACATCGTGCAGATCACCGAGCTTGCGCAGGCGTCGGCCGAGCGCGGGTTGAAGGCCGCAATGTTCAGGCGCTGCCGCACCGATCACCCTGCAGCAGGGATCGACGAGATCGGCGCGTTCGAAATCGTCATGCAGCGGGCTTAAGGCGTTACGGCGTTCTGTCGGTGAATTCGGCGTCGATGGTGCGGCCACCCTGCGCGGGTCCGCCCGGAAAGCCGCCACCCTGCATCGCCCGCACCATGGCGATCACGCCCTTCAGGCGCGAGGCGATCACCCGGATGAGTATATAGGCCAGCGCCGCAAAACCCAGCGCGGCGACGGCGAGCGCGCCGATGAAGCCGAGCTTCGGCGACAGCAGACTGACGACCGCGACGCCGGCCGAAACCAGCACGACATAGATGAAGACGACGATGGCGAGAATGCGCGTGACCATGGCGTCTTTAGACTAGGCCGCCGTCCGCTGCGCAATGGGCTTGGGTGGTTGCGGCGCATCGCCGATCTCCTGCATCGGCTCTTCCTCGGTTACGCCCTGAACCGGCGGCGTAGCGGCGCTGGCGACTGGACGAACGGGCGCTGCGCCATCGGCCAGCGCCGTCACCTTCACCTCGATGTCGACGTCGATCACGTCTTCCGGGTAGCCGGTATAGGAGCCGTGGACCGGCACGGCGTGCTCGGCATCGGTCGCGACGCCGACCCGCAGCAGACTGGGGCTTTCGATGAGGCCGTTGGTGGGGTCGAATTCCACCCAGCCGGGGCCGGGCAGATAGACCTCGGCCCAGGCATGGGTCGCACCCGCCCCGGCGACGCCGGACGCCCCGCCGTGATCGAGCGCAGGATCGTAGAGATAGCCGGTAACGAAACGCGCGCCGAAGCCCAGCGCCCGCACGCCTTCGATGAACAGCGTCGCGAAGTCGCGGCAGGTGCCGGCGCGAGACGACAGCGTTTCACTGGGCGACTGCACGCCCGATGCGAAGCGCGCGCTGTAGGTGAAATCGCGGCGTATGGCGGCGGTCAGATCGCGCAGGGCCTGAAGCGTGCCGGCGCCCTGCTTCACGATCCCCTGCGCCCACGCCATCACGGCCGGCCCGCACTGGATATAGCGGCAGTTCAGGAACGGTCCCAGATTCACGCGGTCGTCGGGCGCGTAGATGAAGGGCCAGGTCGCGACCTCGGGCAGCAATTCGATCGCCGCATCGCCGAGCGAATAGCGTGTGACCTCAAGATGGCTCTCGATCAGCAGCTCGTTCGTCGCGGAGTCGAAGACCACGGTGGCGATGGAATTGCCGAACACGTCATGCGCCCAGCGCACATGCGCGAGTGGCGACAGCGTCAGTGTCGCGGACTCCAGCCGCAGGTCGTGGCTGTCGGTCGGGCGTACCATCAGGCGGTGCGGCCCCAGCTCAACGGCCCGGGCGTAGCGATAATGCGTGCGGTGCTGGATGGCGTAACGCGACATAAGGCACCTTGAAAGACGCGGCGGGGAGGACTTGGGGACAAGTCCTCCCCGCCTTGCCCGGAACGGCGAGGGCTATGCAGGGGACTAGTAGCGCCGCCCCGGTGAAACTGCCGTCATGGTGTCGTCAGGCCGCTTCGCGCGGTTTGGGATCGCCGCGGAAGATGCGCCGCCACATGCGGCCCATGACGGTCGATTTCGCCGCCGCGATATCTTCCTCCATCGCGCGGCGACGCCAGTTCGAGACCTGCTTCAGCAGCGCCGCGTCATTGGCGCGCTTGCCTTCATCGGCCTGATCCATGCCCTGTGCCATGCCCTCGGCGTCGGACTCAAGCTGGCGCGTGAGGTCGATTTCCCATTCCTCCAGCAAGCGCAACTTCTGTTCGCGCGTGAGTTCGGGATCGTCGAATACATCGGCAGGGCCTGTGTAATAGGCCGCCGGATTGGTCGCCACGATGTCAAAGTCGTCGGTGTCGTCGGCCATCATCTCAGACCTCCCTGTCTGACCCTTTGAACAACGTGAAGCCGGCGAGGAAGTTCCCCAAAACGAGAGCGGCGGCCGCCGTCTCCGGCGCCGCCGCTCTTCAGGTCATGCGAAACGCAGCGGTCAGGCCGCCTGACGTCCGTAATAGGTATCGACATGGCGGCCGATCGCGCCATCGTCCTTCAGCAGCTGGTCGAAATCATAGACCGGCGCGGCTTTCAGCGCGTCCTTGCTGAGCGGGACGACGTAGCCGCCCTTGTCCTTGTCATAGTCGAGCAGCGACCACGGCACCGCGTGATATTTCTCGCCGATGCCCAGGAAGCCGCCAAAGCCCAGAACCGCGAACATGATGCGATCGCTCATCTTGTCGAGGATCACGTCCTCGACATGGCCGATGCTGTCGCCGGCGGTGTTGTAGATCGTGGTACCTTTCACGCGCGCGGCGGAAATGGCGCGGGTGTGTCCCGATGCGGTGGTCATTTCGTCCTCCTGACGTTTGCGATCAGTTGAGCCGGTCGGCGAAGGCGTCGAGTTCGCGCTCCTGGAACG
>JAPUEF010000174.1 GCA_027492655.1 Alphaproteobacteria bacterium
GACGGGTATCGGGCTGGCCTCGCCGCCCGATACCATGCGTTCCGATCTCGGAGCGATGACGGCGCTGGCGCGCGCATTCATCGCGTGCCGTGACGCAGACACGCGGATCGCGTTCGATGACGATTTCGCCGAATGCGGGGCATGGCTGGACGCGCTGGCGCAATCGATCTTGACCTATCGCGAGGCTGAACGCCAGCTGAGCGCCGGTTATGACGTTTCGGACGTGCGCGACATCGACGCCGACACGCTCGACCGGCAGCGCCGCGAGGCGGGCGCCTCGTTCTGGCCGATGTCCGCGCTGCGGCGGCGCAAGATACGCAAGCTTCTGCAGAGTTACGCCGCTAGCGGCGCAGCCGATCCCGATATCGATCTGCCGCAGCTGCGCCGCATGCGCGAGGCGCTGGGCGCGGTCGACCAGACCTTGCTGAAAAGCAAGGCCTTGCCGATCCAGGGCGTCGAAACCCAGGTCAGCGCGGTGCGGGATACGCTTTCGCGGGCCGCAACCCTGCGCAGCGCGATGCGTCTGCCGGGATGCGACACCGAGCAGCAGAAGGCCGTCGTGAGGACGCTCGCCGCCGCCCTTCACACGCCGGATGACGGCGATGGTCTCGCCCAGGCGGCCGCCCAGCTGATCGGCGCTGTGGACGATTTCCAACGGACGGGACAACGCTTCGCGGCCGCCTCCGGGCATGCTTTCGACTGCCGGCAGGCAGCTTGCGATCTTCCTGCGCTCGGCGCTGCGCTGAACGATCTTGTCGCCGCCCGCCATCTCATGCGGAACTGGGCCGCCTGGTGCGCGGTGCGCAATCGCGCCGTCAACTTCAAGCTGGCGGCGCTGATCGATGGCGTCGAGACCGGCATGATCGCGCCCGCCCGCACGGCGGACGCCTTCCGCCTCGGCTATGTCCGCTGGTGGCTGCCCAAGGCGCTGGACAGCGATGAGGTATTGCGCAATTTCCGCCGCTTCCAGCACGAGAACGCCATCAAGGACTTCCGCGAAATCGACGATCTGGTGCGGTCGCACGCCGCGAGCCGGGTCATCACCGCGATCGCCCACGGCCTGCCGACCGCTCAGAGCGTCGCGCGGAATTCCGAGCTCGGTCTTCTGCGGCACCAGATGGAGCTGCAACGGCCGAGCCAGTCGATCCGCGACATGATCGGGCGGATGCCGGAATCGTTCCCGAAGCTGGCGCCCTGCATGCTGATGTCGCCGCTGTCGATCGCACAGTATCTGCCGCCCAATCAGGCGCTGTTCGACGTGGTGATTTTCGACGAGGCCTCGCAGATCACGACATGGGACGCGGTCGGCGCGATCGCGCGGGCGCGCCAGACGATCATCGTAGGCGATCCCAAGCAGCTGCCGCCGACGAATTTCTTCGGGCGGAACGAAGACGATGCGGAGGTGGAGGAACACGAGAAGGATCTGGAGAGCATTCTCGACGAGACGAAGGCGGCCGGCATCCCACTGCGCTATCTGCGCTGGCATTATCGCAGCCGCAGCGAGTCGCTGATCGCGTTCTCAAACCAGCACTATTACGAGAACCAGCTGATTACCTTCCCCGCGCCGTCGCTCGACGATCAGGCGGTGCGTCTGCGCAAGGTGCCTGGCGGCGTCTATGACCGCGGCAAGAGCCGCACCAACAAGATCGAGGCCGAAGCCGTAGTGGCCGAGGCGGTGAGCCGGATGAAAAGCTGGCTGAGACTGCCCGAAACCGAGCGGCCGACGCTCGCGGTCATCACATTCAATGCGCAGCAGCAATCGCTTATCCTCGATCTTCTGGACGATGCGCGCGCGGCGGCTCCGGAGCTGGAATGGTTCTTCGCCGACGAGCGCGTCGAGCCGACGATCGTGCGGAACCTGGAGAACGTGCAGGGCGACGAGCGTGACGTCATCCTGTTCTCCATCACCTTCTGGAAGGACGCCGCCGGGAAAACGACGATGGATTTCGGCGCGCTCAATCGCAGCGGCGGCGAGCGGCGGCTGAATGTCGCCGTGACGCGCGCGCGCCAGGAGTTGGTGGTCTTTTCCGGTTTCACCGCCGATGCCATCGATCCGTCACGGACAAAGGCGACGGCCGTGCACCATCTCAAGACATTCCTGGACTATGCCGAGCGCGGCGCCATCGCGTTGGCGGCGCAGGAAAAGGGTTCAGTCGGCGGGTTTGAATCGCCGTTCGAAGAGGCCGTCGCCGCGCAGCTGGCGCAGCGCGGATGGATGGTGGTGCCGCAGGTCGGCATTTCCGGCTTCCGCATCGATCTCGGCATCAAGCATCCCGATCTGGCCGGCGCTTATCTGGCGGGTATCGAGTGCGATGGCGCGCGCTATCATAGCTCTGCGACGGCGCGTGACCGCGACAAGGTGCGCGAGCAGGTGCTGCGCGGTCTTGGCTGGGACATTCTGCGCGTCTGGTCCACGGATTGGTGGTTCGATGCGAAAGGCTGCGCCGACCGCCTGAGCGCCGATCTCGACCGCCTTCTCGAAGCGCGCCGGGCGCGCGACAGCGAAGCCAATCCGGAGACCGTCGTGCATTGGGATATGGGGCACGATGTGGAGCCGGGCATCGCCTTGCCGGAAGACGCGTCCGAGGTGGAAGCGGCCTTGCCCACTCCGGTGACGGAGCGCGCCGATCTCGTCGATGCCGGACCCGATGGCGGCGCGCACGCGGCGGCTGAAGCCGCGCTGCTTCGCGATGGCGGCGGTGCGGCCGGCCCGAACAATCGTTACGCGGTGGCGGATCTGACGGGCATGAACGCAGCGCCGGAGCAGTTTTTCGAGTTCGCCTATCGCACGACCCTGCGCGCGATGATCGAAGCCGTGATCGCTGTCGAGAGCCCGGTCCGCGCCGACATCCTGGCGCAGCGGATCGCCCGCGCCCATGGCTGGGCGCGGACCGGCGGGCGCATTCGCGAACGGATCGATCTGCATCTCGAACCGTTCGACGTTACGTCCGAGACGAGCGGCGCGTTCCTGTGGCGCAAAGGCGCCATCGTGGACATCCTGCCCTACCGGCCGCCGGCGGACGAAACGTCGCGGCGCGCGGTCGCCGACATTCCGCTGGCGGAGATCGCGCATGTCGTGATCGAGAACGCCGACCTGCTGAAGGCCGCCGATCCGGCGCGCGAGCTGGCGCGGATCATGGGTCTGGAGCGTCTGGCGGCGGTCTCACGTGCGCGGCTGGACGAGGCCATCGATCGGGCGCGGTCGGTTCTATCCGGGCCTGGCGGCGGCCCGTGCGGCTAGCGATCCGGCAGAAAAGGCGGATACGTCTTGTCGCCGGGCGGTGGCCAACCTAGACCAGTTTATGGCCTCAAGGCAGCACGGGCGCGCAAGCGCAAAGAAAAGCGGCATAGACCGCCTCGTCGCGGCGGCGCAGGCGTTGTTGGCGGAAAGCGGCGTGGCGGCGATCAACTCAAACGCCGTGGCGGAGCGGGCCGGCGTGACGCCGCCGACCTTCTATCACTACTTCGCCAACAAGCATGCGCTGCTGCGCGAGCTGGGCGAGCGGATGCTGAGCGCCCAGAGCGCGGCGATCCGCCGGGATACGGGACGAGCCGTCGGCACGGCCGCCGACCTGCACCGCATCTGCCTGGACATGCTGCGCGAGTCGGCGCGCATGAGCCGGGCCTTCGTGGGCGGGTTCGAGCTTCTGGTGGCGCTGCGGGCGATCCCCGAACTGCGGGACGTGAGGCTGCGGCATCAGGAGGGGATGGCGACGCTGCTGGTCGATTACTTCGCGGCGCAAGGTCTGGCGCCGGATACGGCCGCGCTGGCGATCCGCGCGCGGCTCGCGCTGCATCTTGGCTATGCGGCGGTGGAGATGCTGTTCGAGACGGATTTCGCCGACGAAGCCGAGGTGCTGAACCGGACCGCCGCCGCGATCGTCGGCATTCTGGGCCTTTTCTGAGCGCGATTGACCGGGGCGCGCCGGGCTCGTATATAGTAATTACTATATAACGGAGCGGCCGGGCGCGAGGCTGCGGAGGGACGGACGGTCGTGGCGAGGTCTTGCCTGTTTCACGGCGGTTCGATCGTCACGATGGCGGGCGATGGCGGCAGCGCCGAAGCCCTGCTGACGCTGGACGGCCGCATCGCCTTTGTCGGCGCGCTGGCGGCGGCCGAAGACCAGGCGCGCCAGGCCGGCGTGACGCCGGAAAACATCGATCTTGAAGGCCGCGCGCTGCTACCCGGCTTTATCGACCCGCATCTGCATCCGCTGCCGATGATCTTTTTCGCGGCCAATGCCGATCTGGAGACGGCGGCGGCGCTGAGCGAGGTGCAGGCGCGGCTGGAGGCGCTGGCGCCGCGCCTGAACGACACCGAATGGCTGGTCGGCGTGCAGTTCGAAGCCAAGCGGCTGCCGCAGGGCGAACGGCTGGACCGCGCGGCGCTGGACGCCTGGTTCGCGGCGCGGCCGGTGCTGATCTATACGCGCGACGGGCATACGGTGATCGTGAATTCGGCGGCGCTGACGGCGGCGGGACTCTCCGAGGAGATCGCGGCGCCGGAGGGCGGCGCGATCGGCCGCGATGCCGACGGGCGGCTGGACGGGCATTTCTATGAAACGGCGACGGGCCTGCCGCTGGCGCGCATGCCCGGCCCCGACCCGATGCGCATGTTCGCCGCGAGCGGCGAGTGTTTCGCCGCGCTGGCCGCCAACGGCATCACCTCGATCGGCGCGATGATGCAGAGCGATGAGGAAGGCCCCGGCGGCGCCTCGGCGCGGATGGAAAGCCTAGTTGTCCAGATGGTTCGGGACCAGATGCCGCAATCGATCTATGCGATCGTCATCGGCAAGACTCTGGAGGGCATCGAGGCGCTGATCGCATCGCCGCTGAACGACGCCGCCAAGCGCACCCGCACGCGGGCGATCAAGATCTTCGCCGACGGGACGTTCGGTTCGTGCAGCGCCTGCATGAGCGAACCCTATGCCGACAAGACCTGCACCCACGGCTATATGATGCTGCCGGACGACGAGATCTATCGCCGCATGGAAGCGGCGCATCTGGCCGGGTACCAGATCTGCATCCATGCGATCGGCGACCGGGGCATCGCGAATTGCGTGCGGCTGTTCGAGCGGCTGCTGGACGAACACCCGAAAGAGGATCACCGCCACCGGATCGAGCACGCATCGATCGCCGACCCGGCGCTGATCGCGCGGATCGCGAAGCTGGGGCTGCAGATCTGCACCCAGCCGCTGTTCATCCGTTCCGAGAAAGACTGGCTGCCGGCGCGGCTGGGGCCGGGCCGAACGGGCCATGTCTATCCGTTCCGGGATTTTTTCGCGGCCGGCATTGCGCTCGCCGGATCGTCGGATGCGCCCATCGAGCGGCCGGACGTGATCGCGGGCATCGACTATGCGGTCAATCGCGGCGGCTTCCACCCCGAACAGGGGGTCACGCCGGAGCAGGCGGTCGCCATGTTCACGCGCAACGCCGCCTTCATCCAGTTCGAGGACGCCGAGAAAGGCACGCTGGAGGCCGGCAAGGCGGCGGATCTGGTGATCCTGAGCGCCGACCCGCTGACGGCGCCGCGCGATCAACTCGGCAAGATCGAGGTGATGCGCACGATGATCGGCGGACACTTCATATGAGGACGCGATGACGCCCTATTCCAACGATTACCGCGAAGCGCGCACGCGCCTGCTCGCGGCGGCCGAAGCGGCCGGCGGATGGACGCACGAGGCGATCCCCCACCCGCTCGCCGGCGCGGATGGCGGGCCGCTTTCCATGGACGTGCTGTGGCGCGGGCCGGAAGACGCGGGCCGCGTGCTGACGATCTCCAGCGGCACGCATGGCGTGGAAGGGTTTTGCGGCTCGGCGCTGCAGCTTCAGTTCGTCGGCGACGCCCCCGCTTTGCCCGCCGACACGGCGATCATGCTGGTGCATGCGGTGAACCCTTACGGGTTTTCGCATTTAAGGCGCGTCAACGAGGACAATGTCGATCTGAACCGCAACTTCGTCGATTTCGGCGGCGCGCTGGAGAACGACGCCTATCGCGCCATCGACGGCCTGCTGAACCCGAGCGAGATGCCGGAGGGCGCGCTGGCGCATATCGCCGCCGAGCTGGGCAAATTGCGCGAGGCGACCGATTTCCTGTCGTTCCTGAAGGCGGTTTCGGGCGGGCAGTACGAATTCCCGCGCGGCATCCAGTATGGCGGCAGCGGCCCCACCTGGTCGCGCCGCACGGTGGAGGCGCTGTGGCGGCGGCGGCTCGCGTCGCGCCGCGCGGTGGTGCAGATCGATCTGCATAGCGGACTTGGCGCATCCGGCGTCGGCCTGTTGATGATGGCCGCGAACGATGACGAACCGCACAAGGCGCTGACCGCCGAATGGTTCGGGCCGATGATGGTGACGCCGCGCCCGCGCTCGCGCGCCGATACGGTGCTGGGCGGTTACATGAACGGCGCGATGGAGACCGAGCTTGCCGGCGTGCGCGTCGTGCCGATGACGCTGGAATACGGCACGGAGCCCGGCGAGATCGTGATGGGCGCGATGATCGAGGACAACTGGCTGGTCCATCACGGCGAGATCGACAGCGCGCGCGGACAGGCGATCAAGGCGCGGCTGCTGCGCGCCTTTTATCCCGAGGCGCCGGACTGGCGCGCGGCTGTGCTGGAGCGCGGCCGCACCGTGTTCGCTGCGGCGCTGGCCGGCATCGGCGCACCCGATTTCGAGGAAAGGCTGAACCCGTGAGCGCATTCGACCCCATCGTCCAGATCGATCTCTATCCGTTGCATGTGCCGTTCCGCGAGGAGGTGCGCGCAGCGCTTCAGGGCGGCAGCGGCAAGGTGGCGATGGGATTGAAGGTGGACGACCACTGGCTGGGCGGGGATTTCCTGATCTGCCGGATCACCACCGAAGGCGGCGTCACCGGCGTCGGCGAAGCCTATATCTGGCTGGTGGAGAGCGGCGTTTCGCCCATGCTGATGGCGGACCTCATCCGCAATCATCTCGCGCGGTTCGTGCTGGGCCGTTCCGCCTTCGACATCGAGGCGATCAACGCCAAGTTCGACGACAATGTCGCGCGCAACGAAATGGCCAAAGGCGTGCTGGACCTGGCGCTGTACGACGCTGCGGCGCGCAGCGTCGGGCGTCCGGTGCACGATCTCTGCGGCGGGCGGCAGATCGACAAGGCGCCGCTGTGCATGGTGCTGCCGCTGACATCGGTGGAGATCATCTGCGCGCTGGCGAAGCGCGGGCTGGAGGCCGGCATCCGCGCCTTCCGCTGCAAGCTGGGCGACGGGCAGCGCAAGGACGTGGAGATCATGGCCGCGATGCGCGCGCTGGTCGGCCCCGACGTGGCGCTGCGGGTCGATTTCAACCAGGCCTACGATCCCAACCAGGCGCTGGCGGTGCTGGACGCGATCGCGCCCTATGGCGTCGATTATGCCGAGCAGCCGGTGCGGGCGGACGATTATGCCGGCATGGCCTTCGTTCAGTCGCGCAGCCGCATTCCGCTGATGGCGCACGAGGGCGCGTTCGGACTGCGCGACATGCTGACGCTCGCGGAGATGGGCGCGGTGCGCACGTTCGGCCTGAACGCCGAACGGCCGGGCGGCATGAGCCGGGCGCTGAAAGCCATCGACTACGCCGCCGCGCGGGGCATCGACGTCGCGCTGCACAACCAGCCTTCGGGCATCGGCAGCGCCATCGTGTTGCACATGCATGCGGCGCGCGCGCGCAATATCCGCCACGCGACGGAATTGCAGGGGCATATCATGCTGGAGCACGACCTGATCCGCGAGCGCATCAGCTATGCCGACGGATTCGCCCATGTGCCGACGGGGCCGGGATGGGGCGTGGAGCTGGATGATGCGGCGGTGGACCGTTACCTGACGCACGAGCCGATCCGTATCGTCGCCTGACGCGCAGCTGACGATCGGCGACCGGGTTGAGTCCAGGAGTTCATCGGAACCTGTAGGTCAAACCCAATATCGGTCCGCGCTGGGTCACATCGTAGATGAAGCCCCCGCCGAACAGCGCGGCGAAGGTCTTCGGCTATCGCCCGGGTCAACACCGACGGCGCTCCACCTGGTGACATCAGGCGAGGCCGTGCGTGCCGTCGCGGTGCAGACATGGACGCGGCGCTCGGCGAATACCGGCTAGACCAATATCGCTGCTACCGCTTTCACGCGTTCACCGAATTCGACCAGAACCGGAAGGTGATGATGGACGGCCTGATCGACGGCTATCACGTCCATTTCGTGCACGGCGCGACCATCCGCCCCTATTTCTACATGAACATGATGGCGCGCGTGCCGCTCGAAGGCGAACATTTGATCTGGGGTAAGCCGCGCCGTTCGATCCAGTCATCGGCCGCGTCCCGATTCGGCGGCTTTTACGGGCCGGAGATCGGTGTCAAAGCCGCCATATTCCTGAAGGCAATCTTCAGAGTGGAACGACCGAGACAGCATCCTTGATCTACTTTGGCTTCTCTCTCCTGGCCGGAAGAGACTCCTGAACGGAGACGCGATTCAATCCCGCCAGATAAGCGCAGAACATATCGGCCATAGCCTCGGCGAAAGCATCGATCTCGGCCGGCGTGCGCGGCGCTTCCAGATAGGATTTCCCGACATTGTAGATCGTCGACTCGATCAGGCTGATGGCGAGCGCGCGCTGGTCCGCGCTGGCGTCGGGCAAGGCCTCGCACATGAACGTCTGCATGATCGCCGCGCCCGCCTTCAGGGCCTCGTGCGCCTCCGGCGCGTCACGATAGAGCGGAGCCGCGTCGTCCAGTGCGGTGCGGAGGCCTGCCTCCTCACACTCGGAGCGGATGAAGGCATGAACGACCGCGCGGAGCCGGTCGAGCGGCGGCGTAGCCCTGTTTTCCAGTATGCCCCGCAGCATCTGAAACGTCCGCGTCCACTCGTCACTCTGTAGCCGGAAGAGGATCGCGGCCTTGTTGGGGAAGTACTGATATAGCGACCCGACGCTGGCGCCCGCCCGCTCTGCGACGCGCGCCATGGTGAAACGCTGCGCCCCTTCGGCCGCCAAAACCTGAACAGCCGCATCCAGCACAGACTTCACCAGCTCTGCCGAGCGGGCCTGTTGCGGCTGTTTTCGCGAGGAAATCTGCGCTTGGCGGCGCTCAGCCATGTCGGTTTCCGATTATCAAACCTGAATATTTCGTCGCATTCTGAGCGCCAGTCATCGACCCGTCAAGCAACGTCGGATTCCCCTCCATGAACAAGCTCAACGCGAATAAGACCCCATCGCCTCAGCCCACCGCCACGCAGGGGCGCGTTACGCGCGCGTTGCTGGGGTGGATGATGCGGTCGGCGCGGGTCGCAGCTGTCGAAACCCTTTCGCCGCACTTCCGGCTCATCGACCTTGAGGGCGAAGGCTTGAAAAGCGTCGCCTGGCTGCCGGGACAAAAGATCCAGGTGGCGATCGGGTCAGGGCTCTCCAGCCGAACCTATACGCCCATGTCCTGGGATGCCGACGCCGGCCGGACGCGGCTGCTGGCCTTTCTGCACGGCAACGGCCCGGGCAGCCGCTGGGCAGGCAACCTGGCCGAAGGCGAGGGCTGTCAATTCCTCGGCCCGCGCCGCTCGCTCGATCTCTCGGGCGCTGACGGTCCGGTTTTCCTGTTCGGCGACGAAACCTCATTCGGCCTCGCGGCGGCGCTGCAAGGCGGCCCCACGGCCGCGGAGATGGTGTTTGAAGTTTCAGACGCTGCGGAATCGCGGGACGCGCTAACCGCGATCGGCCTTGGCCGGGCAACCGTGATCGCGCGACGTGACGGCGATGCGCATCTGGCGGCGATCGGCGCTGATCTTTCGCGCCATGTCGCTCGCGGCGCGCGCTTCGTCCTGACGGGCAAGGCGCAGTCGATACAGAACGTAAGCCAGGCGCTGAAGAAGAGCGGCATGGCGTCATCGAACGTCAAATCAAAGGCCTATTGGGCGCCGGGAAAAACGGGTCTCGATTAGGGAAGCGCCGCCATGAACCAGAGCAAGAAGATACTGATCTCCGGCGCGAGCATCGCAGGCCCTGCGCTAGCTTTCTGGTTGAGCAGGTATGGCGACAAGGTGACGCTCATCGAGCGATCGAAAACATTCCGCACAGGCGGGCAGAACGTCGATATCGAGGGACTGGGTCACGAAGTCGTCAGGATGATGGGCCTCGAAGAGAAGATCGAGGCGAAGAACACGCGCGAAAAGGGCGTGGAATTCCTCAGCGGCTCAGGCAAGCCGATTGCGCGGCTGCCGAAGGGTGCGGCCGGATCGCTGACAAGCTCCTACGAGATTCTGCGCGGCGACCTTGCACGCGTCCTCTACGACGAGACCAGGGATGATTGCGACTATCGGCTCGGTACGAGCATCACGGGGCTGAGCCAGCGAGACGATGGTGTTTCCGTGACCTTCAACGACGGATCGAGCGAGACGTTCGATCTCGTTGTCAGCGCCGAAGGCGTAGGGTCTTCAACCCGGCAGCTCGTCATGGAAGACGATATCCGCTTCCGGTACCTGGGCGTGTATGCCTGTTATTTCAGAATCCCGAGACGCCCCGAGGACAAGGATTGGGCGCAAATCTACCACGGCAAAGGCGGCTCCTTCATGCTGCTGCGGCCCGTCCATGACGGCGATACAACCGTCCTCGTTACCTTCAGGCGCAAGCAATTCGATACGAGCGACGTCGATGGCGTCGCGCAAAGAAAGATGCTGCGCGATGCATTGCAGGGCGCAGGCGGCCCGGCCGACCGCATCCTCGCGAATCTGGATCACGATCCCGATTTCTACCTCGGCCCGATGAGCCAGGTGATCAGCTCCACCTGGTCGAAGGGCCGTTTCGTCCTCACGGGCGACGCGGCCTGGTGCCCTTCCGCCTACACCGGGCAGGGAACACCGCTCGCGCTGATCGGCGCTTACATCCTCGCCGGCGAACTCAAAAAGCAGTCGACGCACACGGCGGCTTTTGCGTCCTATGACAGGCTGATGCGGCCGTTCATCGCGAGCGGCCGCACGGTGCGTCCCAGCCTCATTCGCCTACTCCATCCCAAAACGCGCCTTGGAATCGGCGTGCTGCGGATCGTCGAAAAAGCCCTGTCGAGTGCGTTCGCGCAATTCGTTTTCCGGCGCTTTGGCGGCGGCGACGACGAGGCCTCGCCAAACGGCTTGACCCTCCCGAAATACGAGAGGCCGTGATCACCGATCCCTGACGGTGCTGTCAGGCGCGAGCTGACTCTGCTTCCGTCCCGAGCTGGAGGCGGTTCTGGCGCGACCGATGCGGAGATCATGGCCGCGATGGGCCTCAGTTCTCCCGCGATCGTGCACCTTATTGTCGTCAGGCCGATCGCATCCGCCATGCGGATGCCGGCATGTCGCGCGTCATCGCGATGACCGCAGTAGCAAATTTTGCAGACGCGACGGATATGGCAGACGCGGCAGCGGAACAGGCCGAGCCCCAAGGAGCCACGCAGCCGATCTCAAAAAAGAAGAATGGCGCGCCCGAAAGGATTCGAACCTCTGACCCCCAGATTCGTAGTCTGGTGCTCTATCCAGCTGAGCTACGGGCGCGCTGTCCGGTCGGGGCTTGGCCCCGCGGAGGAGGCATGCGTTTAAGGGGCCGGACCGGGAAAGGCAAGAGCGAGTTTCGCCCGGAATTCCGCCTTTCGCCCCGTATGACGGCCGGCGCGCGGCCTTAACTTCATCTGTCCGCCGCCCGTTGAGGCCCCGGCGCGCTCTGCTACAACCCATGGCGATGGGCGTTGGCGGCACGATCAAGAGCACAAGACCATGGGGCGTCGGCCGTTCACTGTCGCGCCGGCTGTTGTTTCTGACCATCGCCTTCACGCTGGGCGTGCAGCTGATCGTCTATGTCCCCATCGTCGCCGGCGCGCATCAGGATCTGCTGCGCACCCGCATCGCGGCGGCGCAGACCGCCGTGCTGGCGCTGGAGGTAACGCAGAACAATCAGGTCTCGCCGCGCCTCAGGCAGGAATTGCTGGCCAATGCCGGCG
>JAPUEF010000175.1 GCA_027492655.1 Alphaproteobacteria bacterium
AGGATAGGAACGGATACATGAGCGACGTCGCAGAACGCGTGAAGAAGATCGTCATCGACCACCTGGGCGTCGATGCCGAGAAGGTCAGCGAGAAGGCCAGCTTCATCGATGATCTGGGCGCCGACAGCCTCGACACCGTCGAGCTGGTCATGGCGTTCGAGGAAGAGTTCGGCATCGAGATTCCCGACGACGCCGCCGAGACCATCCAGACGGTCGGCGACGCCGTGAAGTTCATCTCGGACAAGGCCGCGAAGTAATTCGCGGGGTGTCGTCCGGTATGCGCCGTGTGGTCGTCACGGGTCTGGGCGCCGTCACCCCGCTGGGGAGCGGCGTCGAGACCACCTGGTCCCGCCTTCTGGACGGTCAGTCCGGCGGGCGGCCCATCACCGCCTTCAAGGTCGACGACCTGGCGACGAAGATCGCCTGCGGCGTGCCGCGCGGCGCGGCCGCCGACGGGTTGTTCAACCCGGACGATTATCTGGAAGTCAAAGAGCAGCGTAAGCTGGACGACTTCATCATCTTTGGCATCGCCGCAGCCCAGCAGGCCTGGGACGATGCCGGAATCAAGCTGGAGACCGAGGAAGAGCGCTGCCGCACCGGCGTGCTCATCGGCTCCGGCATCGGCGGCCTGGTCGGCATCGAGGAAGCCTCGATCACCCTTCACGAGAAGGGCCCGCGCCGCATCAGCCCGTTCTTCATTCCCGGCCGTCTGATCAACCTCGTCTCCGGGCAGGTCTCGATCCGCTTCGGCGCGAAGGGTCCGAACCACGCCGTGGTGACGGCCTGCGCCACCGGCGCGCACGCCATCGGCGACGCCGCCCGCCTGATCGCCTTCGACGACGCCGACGTGATGATCGCCGGCGGCGCGGAAGCCTCGATCTGCCGCATCGGCATCGCCGGCTTCAACGCCTGCCGCGCGCTCGCCACCGCCTTCAACGACACGCCCGAAAAGGCCTCGCGTCCTTATGACAAGGACCGTGACGGCTTCGTGATGGGCGAAGGTGCGGGCGTGGTGGTGCTGGAAGAACTGGAGCACGCCAGGCGACGCGGCGCGAAGATCTACGCCGAAGTGGTCGGCTACGGCCTTTCGGGCGACGCCTATCATATCACCGCTCCGTCGGAAGACGGCGATGGCGGCTTCCGCGCCATGCAGATGGCGCTGAAGCGCTCGGGCCTGTCGCTCTCCGACATCGACTATGTCAACGCCCACGGCACCTCGACCATGGCGGATGGAATCGAACTCGGCGCGGTGGAGCGCTTCTTCGGCGATCACGCCGCCAATATCTCGATGTCGTCGACCAAGTCGTCGATCGGGCATCTGCTGGGCGCGGCCGGCGCGGTGGAGGCGATCTTCTCGATTCTCGCGATCCGCGACCAGATCGTGCCGCCCACCATCAATCTGGACAATCCCGACGTGACGACGGCGATGGATCTCGTGCCGCACAAGGCGCGCAAGCGTCAGGTCCGCGCCGCGCTGTCCAACTCGTTCGGCTTCGGCGGCACCAACGCCGCGCTGATTCTGACCGCGCCGCCGGTCTGACCCCATGAGCGAGGATCGTCCCCGCAGGCGGCGGTCCTTCCTCGCCCGTTTCTTCGCGGCTCTTCTGGCCCTGCTTGTCCTCGGCGGTCTCGCCGCGGGCGGGGCGGCTTACTGGGCATGGGAGCACTTCAACGCGCCGGGACCGCTTGCCGAAGACACCTTCGTCACGATCGAGCCGGGCGACGGGCTGAACGCCATCGCCGGCAAGCTGCGCGAGGCGGGCGTCATCAGCCGCGACGACCCCTTCAATCTGGGCGTCCTGGACGATGCCACGATCTTCAAGCTCGGCACGCGCTATCTCGAACAGCAGGCGAAGCTTAAGCACGGTGAGTACAAGGTGCCCGCCAGGGCGAGCATGAAGCAGGTGATGGAGCTGCTCGTCTCCGGCAAGGTCATCCAGTATTCGGTGACGGTGCCGGAAGGGCGCACCAGCCAGATGGTGCTGCGCATCCTCAACGCCGACCCGGTGCTGACCGGGGAGCTCCGCGCCGCGCCGGCGGAAGGCACGCTGCTGCCCGAGACCTATCTGTTCACGCGCGGCGCGACCCGTGCCGACGTGCTGCGGCGGATGGAGAAGGATCACAAGGATCTGGCCGAGAAGCTGTGGGCCAATCGCAAGGCCGATCTTCCCTACAAGACGCTGGAGGAAGCGATCATCCTCGCCTCGATCGTGGAGAAGGAAACCGGCGTGGCGAGCGAGCGGCCGCAGGTGGCGTCGGTGTTCGTGAACCGTTTGCGCAAGGGCATGAAGCTGCAGTCGGACCCGACCATCATCTATGGCCTGACCGGCGGCGAACCGCTGGGGCGCGGCATCCGCAAGAGCGAGCTTGAGAAGGCGACGCCTTACAACACCTATGTCATCGACGGCCTGCCGCCGACTCCGATCTGCAATCCCGGACGGGCCTCGCTGGAGGCCGTGATCAATCCTCCCGATACGGATTATCTGTTCTTCGTCGCGGACGGCACCGGCGGTCACGCTTTCGCTGCGACGCTGGAGGCGCACAACGAGAACGTCCGCAAATGGCGCGAGATCGAAGCGCAGCGGGCGAAGGATGCGGCCAAAGACCCCGGGGGAGCGACGCCTTGACGGTGATCTCGATGACCGGCTTCGCGCGGACGCGCGGCGGCCACGGCTTGCTCGACTGGGCGTGGGAACTGAAAAGCGTCAACGGCAAGGGACTGGAGCCGCGCTTTCGCCTGCCGCCGGGCTATGACGGACTTGAGGTCGCGGCGCGGCAGGCGCTGGCGAAGCGGCTGAAGCGCGGATCGGTGCAGGTCTCGCTGACTTTGACCGAGCAGGCGCAGGCTCCGAATCTGAAGATCAACCGCGAGGCGCTGCAGGCGATCTCGGAGGCGATGCGGGCGATGGAGGCGGTGTTGCCGCTGAGCCCGCCCAGCGCCGACGGGCTGTTCCGCATGAAGGGCGTGATCGAGGAAAGCCAGAACGGCGAAGCCGACATCGAGGCGCGCGACGCGGCGCTGCTGGCTTCGCTGGACGAGGCGCTGAAGGCGTTGACCAAAGCGCGGGCCGAAGAGGGCGCACGGATCGGCGCGCTGCTGACGGCGCAGCTGGACCGTATCGCGACGCTGGCGAAGGCGGCGCGCAGCCTCGCCAGCCTTGCGCCGGACGCGGTGAAGCAGCGCCTCGCCGATCAGATTGCGAAGCTCGTTGAGGCGTCGAGCGCGCTACAGCCGGAACGTCTGCATCAGGAGGCCGCGCTGCTGGCGGCCAAGGCCGATGTGACCGAGGAACTCGACCGCCTGGACGCCCATGTCGCGCAGGCCCGCGATCTGCTCGCCGACAGCGAGCCGGCGGGAAGGCGGCTGGACTTCCTGTGCCAGGAGTTCACCCGCGAGGCGAACACGCTGTGTTCCAAATCCTTCGATATTCAGTTGACGCGGCTGGGCCTCGACCTCAAAGCGGTGATCGAGCAGTTCCGCGAGCAGGTCCAGAACGTCGAGTAGCGCCGGGGGGCGCGCACCATGCTGACCATCCAGCGCAAGCCCATGATGATCGCCTTCTCCGCGCCGAGCGGGGCCGGCAAGACCTCGATCACCCGCCGTCTCCTGACCATGGACCCGGCGCTGCGCCTGTCGGTCTCATGGACCACGCGCAAGATGCGGCCCGGCGAGATCGACGGGCAGGATTATGTGTTCGTGTCGCAGGACGCTTTCGACGCCAAGGCCAGGGCGGACGGATTTCTTGAATATGCCGGCGTCTTCGAGAAGTCGTACGGCTCGCCGTCGGATTATGTCGATGATGCGATGCGCGAAGGCCATGACGTGATGTTCGACATCGACTGGCAGGGCACGCGCCAGCTGAAGGCCGCGCGTCCCGACGATGTGATCACCGTCTTCATCCTGCCGCCGACCAAGGCGCAGCTGGCCGAACGCCTGACCCGGCGCGGCCAGGACGATGCGCAGACCGTCGCCAAGCGCATGGCGCTGGCCAATGGCGAGATGAGCCACTGGCACGAGTTCGACTATGTGATCGTCAACGACTTCCTGGAGCGCTCGCTGCAGGACGTGCACGCCATCATCATCGCCGAGCGGCTGAAGCGCACGCGCCAGCCTGCGCTGAAAAGCTTCGTCGACGGCTTGATGGCCGAATAGACGCGGCCAACGAGTCGCAGGGCGCGGGTCCGATTCTGCGCCTATGCTGACGCAAAAGGGAGGCCGTCATGATCCTGTCGCTCCTGCTCGCCGCCACCGCCGCCATGCCTCTGCAGGAGGCCGTGAAGGGTGAGCTTGCCGCCGTCGGCGCAGTGCCGTCGTGGAACCTGAAAATCGGGACCGACACGCTGACGCTGACCGAGTCGATCGACGACGATGAGAAGATCGAGAATTTCAAACTGCTCTCCAGCGCCGCGTCGGGCGCCGATGCATTCGTCTGGAAAGCCGGCGCGCTGACGCTGACGATTTCGGGCGCAACCTGCAGCGATGGAACGACCGCTTATCCCTATACGAGCGAGCTGAAGATCACCGGCAGGAAAGCGCGCACGCTGAAGGGCTGCGCCTATCGGCCCTGGGGACAGGAGGTGCTGACCGCGCTGCCGGTGATCGATGTATGCCTGAAGGGCCAGGAAAGCGGCACGGCGGTGCTGTATGCCGCCGCGATGGCGCCCGATGCCGGGCTGGTGCTGTTTAACAGCAATACCGAAGACGGCGGCTTCAAGGCTTGCACCGTCACAGCCGGCAAAGCGAGCATGACGGACATGGCGTATGTCGATGCGCCGCCCGGCGCTTCGGCGGAGATATTCATCCGCGGCCCGGGCGAGAACCCGGGCGGCGAATGTTATGAGGCGCCCGAGATCAAGGACGCCTCAGGCGCCGTTGTCGGCTGGTGGCTCGACCCGGCAGGGTGCTGAAGCCTGAAGCAATTCCGGAAAAAGTGCGCAGCGATTTTCCGTCCGGAATTGCGTCAAAAAAGCAGATCAGCTCAACGATTCAATGAAATGCTGAACTGATCTAGAGCGCCGGGTCCAGAACGACGCGGCCGACGATCGTGCCCTTGCGCAGGTCGTCGAGCGTGGCGGTGGCCTCGCTGAGCTTGCGGCGCGTGACCGGAATCGGGTCGATCTTGCCGGCGCGGACCAGCTCCATCATCTCCACCGTCTCGGGCAGCGACCCGACATAGGAACCGCCGATGGAGATGGCGCGCATCGGCAGCATCGGGATCGGCATGCCGAACGCGCCGCCGAACAGGCCGACCACCAGAACCTTGCCGCCCTTGCGCACGCTGCCTTGCGCGAAGGCGAAGCTGGCCTCCGAGCCGACGAAATCGACGGCGGCATAGGCGCCGCCCGTTTCGCCCAGCAGCGTCTTCAACGCGCCGTCCTCGCGGCTGTTCACCACTTTGGTCGCGCCGGCCTTCAAGGCCGCATCGAGCTTCGACTGATCGACATCGACGCCGATGATCGGCGCATCGAACATCGCGCGCGCGAACTGAAGGCCCATCATGCCGACGCCGCCGAGGCCGACGATGACGATGGGATCGTTCTTCGTCACCTTGCCCAGCTTCTTCATCACGCTGTAGGCGGTGAGGCCCGAACACATATAGGCGGCGGCGAGCGCAGGATCGGCGTTGCCGAAATCGAGCAGGTATTTCGCGTGCGGCACGATGACGTGCGTGGCGTAGCCGCCGTTCTTCTGGATGCCGAGATTGGCGGGCTTGTTGCAGAGATGCTCTTCCTCGCGGCCGCACGCGGCGCAGGCGCCGCAGCCGATCCAGGGATAGGCGACGCGGCGGTCGCCGACCTTCACGTCCTTCACGTCCGGGCCGATGGCGACGACGCGGCCGCCGATCTCGTGGCCGAGCGTAAACGGCAGCTGACGGCCGGCGCGGACATCCAGCTTGTTGTCGCCGCCCATGCCGAAATAGCCGTCATGCAGATGGACGTCGGAATGGCAGACGCCGCATTCGGTGACTTCCAGCAGAATCTCGCTGCCCTGCGGCGTGGGCGTCGGGGTTTCGAGGCGCTGGAGCGGCGCGCCGTAGTCGGTGATCGCTTCGCAAAGCATGGCATCCTCCGGGGTGTGATTTTTTGTCAGCGCCTTGATGCGGGAGCGGGGGCAGGCCGTCAAGCGGTGCGGACCGGCGCGCGCCTCAGCCCGCAGCGAAGGCTCTCGCGAGTGCGAGAAAGCCGGCGACCGGCACCTGTTCGGCGCGCAGGGTGGGTTCGATGCCGGCGGCCTCCAGCAGGGGCAGGGGATCGCGGCCGAGCGATTTTAAACTGGCGCGCAGCATCTTGCGGCGCTGGCCGAAGGCGGCTTGGGTGACGGTCTCCAGCGCCGCCAGAGGGGCGGGCTCAGGATTGGGGTTCACGTCCAGCCGCACCACCGCCGAGACGATGCTGGGCGGCGGCACGAAGGCGCTGGGATGGACGTCGAACAGGATGCGGGCGCTGGTGCGCCACTGGGCTAGGACCGACAGCCGGCCATAGGCCTTGCCGCCGACCGGGGCGACGATGCGCTCGGCCACTTCGCGCTGGAACATCAGCGTCAGCCCGTCGAACCAGGTCGGCCATTGCGGCGCGGTCAGCCATTTGATCAGCAGCGCCGTGCCGACATTGTAGGGCAGGTTGGCGACCACGCGGACAGGCGAAGCGAGGCCATGGCGCGCCAGCAGGGCGGGTTCATCGACCTCCAGCGCATCGGCGGGTTCGACGCTGAGGCAACCGCCCGAGGCCGCGTCGATATCGGCGAGGGCGGGCAGGAAGCGCTCGTCGCGCTCGATGGCGAGGACGCGGCGCGCCCCTTCCAGCAGCAGCGCGCGAGTGAGGCCGCCGGGACCGGGGCCGATTTCCAGCACGTCGCGGCCGTCCAGCGGCCCGGCCTCGCGGGCGATGCGGCGGGTGAGGTTGAGGTCGAGCAGGAAGTTCTGCCCGAGCGATTTCTTCGCCCACAGATCCGCCGCCTCGATGACCGTGCGGAGCGAGGGAAGGGTTTCGATCCGGCTCATGCGGCAGTGCGGCGGGCGGCGAGATCGGCTGCGAGTTCGATGGCCGCAATGAGGCTTTCGGCGCTGGCGAGGCCCTTGCCGGCGATGTCGAAGGCGGTGCCGTGATCGGGCGAGGTGCGGATGATCGGCAGGCCCAGCGTGACGTTCACGCCGCGGTCGAAATCGATGGTCTTCAGCGGTATCAGCGCCTGATCGTGATACATGCAGAGCGCCGCATCATAGCGTTCCCGCGCCCGGGCGTGGAACAGCGTGTCGGCGGGGTGCGGGCCGGTGACAGCGATGCCGTCCGCCAGCAGCCGCGCGATGGCGGGGCGGATGATCGTTTCCTCCTCATGCCCCATCGCGCCGCCTTCGCCGGCATGCGGATTGAGCCCGGCGAGCGCGAGGCGCGGCGCGGCGATGCTGAAATCGCGGACGAGGGCGGCGGCGGTGATCCGCGCGGTCTCGACGATCAGGTCTTCGGTCAGCAGCGCGGGCACGCTGGACAGCGGCGCATGCACGGTCACGGGCACGACGCGCAGGCCTTCGACCGCCAGCATCATCACGGCGCGCGGCGCGCCGGTGAGGTGGCCGAGAAATTCGGTGTGGCCGGGAAAGCCGAAGCCGGCGTCGATCAGCACCTTCTTAGCGATGGGGTTGGTGACGAGCGCCGAACATTCGCCCGACCGGACGAGTTCGACGCCGCGCGCGATGGAGCGGATGACGGCCGGGGCGTGGGCGCTGTCGGGCGAGCCGGGAATGGCGGCGGCCAGGGTCGCGCGGTCGCCTAGGAAGCGGATGGGAATGCGCCCTTCCAGCGCGGCCATGGCTGCGCCGGCGATCTCCGGCCCGATCCCGGCCGGATCGCCCATCGTGAGAGCGATCGGGCGCGGGGCGGTCATGCTCAGTTCGAGGCGGTGTTGAGTACGCCCGGATCGCGAATCTCGATAGCTGCGTCGCGGCGCAGATCGCGCATATAGCGGCGCGCCATGACCGAGAGTTCCTGGTTGAACATGCGGTCCTTGACGTCTTCCCGCGACGGCATGACGAACGCCTTGCTGGGCACGAAGTCTTCACGGATGCGGTCGCCGCAGACGACCAGCATGTTCATCAGGTTCTGTTCGCCCTCCTTGCTGAAGAAGGGCATCGACACATCGCTGGGGTTCATCGTCTGCACGATCTGGCGGATTTCAGGCGCGAGATCCTTGATCGGCAGGACAGGCAGATCGACCAGCACCACGCCGCGGATGGGTTTGAGGAAGTCCTCAAGACCCTGGCAGCCGCGGATCGCCTGACGCAGCTGCATCGCCGAGGCGACATAGTTCTGCTCCTGATCCTTGGTCATGCCGGGCGGAACGCCGAGCACGATACGCTTGAGCTTCACCGAACCCGCCGCAACGCCGGCCGGACGTCCGGGCGGGGCAGGCGGCTTTTCATCGCCCGAACCCGCAGGGCGCATCTTGTCGCGCAGCGCGATCAGATAATAACCGCGCTCGGTGCGGATGGGCTGCGATACGGTCTGGAGACGCATGCGCTGGATCATCTGCCAGACTTCGGCGGGAACGTCGTCCTGCTGCACCCAGCCCAGATCGCCGCCGCGCGCGCCGGTGGCCGATTCCGAGAATTGCTGGGCGAGCTGCATGAAGTTCGTGCCGGTCTGCAGCTGCTGATAGATTTGTTCGATGGTGCGGCGGGCGCGGGCCTCGTCCTGCGGCGAGTCCATGGAGATGAAAATCTCGGAGGCGAGGAATTGCGGGCTCTGCGCGCCGGCTTCGATCCGCTTCAGTTCGTTATCGACGTCCGATTCCGAGATGCGCACGCGCGGGGCGAGGGCGCCTTCGACGATCTGCGACCACGCCAGCTCGGCATGGATCTGGGTGCGCAGCGTGTTCGGATCGATATTGTTCGCGGCCAGCGACTTCAGAATGGCGTCGCGGGTGGTGCCGTTCTGCTTGCCGATGCGCTCGATCGCCTCGTCGATTTCCTTGGGCGTGACCTTCAGCTTTACGCGTTCGGCTTCTTTCAGCTGCAGGATCTCGTCGATCAGCGTGCGCAGCACGCTTTCGCGCATGCGCTGTTGCGCCGCGGCGTTCTGGGCACCGCCGGTGGTGGAAAGCACCATGCGGACGCGCTGATCGACATCGTATGTCGAGATGACGACGCCGTTCACGACGGCGGCGGCGCGCTGGACAGTATCGGCGGCGGCGACCGGCTGGGCCGTAATCAACATCGCGGCGGCGGCGGCGAACTTGAACAACGATTTCATGGCGCTGAGTAATTCCGTCCCGTCTGACGACGCGCTCTCGCGCGCGCCCATTTCTTAAACGTCGCCCGGCCCGCTTCGGGGCGGACAATACGGGGCTTCAGGACGCCGTTCAACGGCGCTTTTCACCATAAAGCCGCCCCAATCGGGGAGACCAGGCTGACGCGATTCTGCCGCTTTCGCGGCCATCAGAAGCCGAGGCCGGAGGGTTCCCGGTTCTCGTTGCCGAGATAGGGGTCGCGCCGGTAGAGCGGCACCGCCGTGCCTTCATCGTCGCCCAGCGCCTTCAGGCGGACCGAAAGGATGAAGGTGGTGGCGGGTTCGGCGTCGCGGTCGCGGGTGAAGCGCCGACGGAAGCCGAACTCGAAAAACGCGCACTCGTCCTCATAGGCGACGCCGAAGCGGCTTTCGATCATCTGGTCGCTTTCCAGATCGCGCCGGATGCCGCCGATGGCGCTCCAGTATTGGTTCACATAAACGCGGCTGAGCAGATTGATCTCCTCGCGCGGGCCGAGGCCGGTGAGCGAGGGGTCGCTTTCCAGTTTCAGATAGGAGGCGTCGATCTCGTACCAGGAGCCGGTGCCCTGGATATAGACCTCGTTTCGGCGGACCGAGAAGTCATCCTTGTCGAGCCGCAGACGGTTGACGATGGTCAGCCCCTGCCACGGCGTCACCGAGATGCGGCCGACATAATCAGACTGCGTCTCGCCAAGCCCGGTGGAGCCGAGGAACGCCGGGTCGTCGTCGAGCCGTGCCTGGAAGCCGGCCAGCACTTCGAACGAGGCGCCGTCGGTGAAATATTCGGCATAGCGCACGCCTACATTGGCGCGCGGGCCGCTTTCGATCAGGTCGAGGCCGGTGAACTTCACCACGTTGAAGAGGTTGGTGTCGTCGAATTCGAGGCTGAGGCTGTCTTCGTTCGGGATGCCGTCCGGGCCGTTGCCGTAGGGCGCGAGGACGAGCTGCACGATCGGCTCGACGATCTGGGTCGTGCCGCCTTCGGACTGGCGCACGAACGGCCAGCGGAGCTCGGCCCCCGCATAGGCGCTGACGCGCGATAGCACATCGCCGTCGGCAAGGCTTGGATGGAGCAGGGGATCGACGTCGCTGACGCGATAGACGTCGCCGCGGGCGGCCGCGAAGAAGGTGAACGCCATGCCGTTTTCGAGGATTTCCGGCCGCGTCCAGGTGACGCCCGCCGACAGGCGCTGCATGTCGAGCCCCTCGCTGCGCGTGAGGGCCAGCATGTTGCCGTTGATCGCCACCTCGCCGCCCCAGACGGCATCGCCCAGGACATAGTACAGCTCGGCTTCCGGGAGGACCAGCGGGGTCTGGCCCGGGTCGTCGGTGGCGCGCAGGCCCTGAAAGGCATAGGCCGACACCGAACCGTGCGAGCGGCCCTCGCGCCAATCGACATAGGCGCGGCTGGTCAGACGATCGGCATTCGAGATTTCGTAGCGTTCCAGATAGGTGTCGTTCGAGACGCGCTCGATGTCGAAACCCCAGCCCATGGTCTCGTTCAGCTTGAAGCGGCCTCGCCCGAAAATGTGGCTGTAGCTGGTCTGCGCGCCGGTGCGGTTTCCGAGCTGATCATAGGCGTCGTCATAGGTGTAGCTGCCCGACAGCCAGTATTCGCCGCTGTCGAGTTTCTGCCGCCAGTCGAGCTTGAGGACGGGAAACACTTCGGTCGCGACCATCGCCGCGACGGTGAGGTCATAGGAGGGATCGAGCGCGAGGTGGTAGGGGATTTCGACGAAGTAGCCCAGATCGCTCGATTGCCCGGCGGTCGGCGCGAGAAAGCCGGACTGGTTTTTCACCGTGAAATCGGCGTGTGAGAAATAGGGCACGTTGACGATCGGCACGCCGAAGAACTCGAACGAGGCATCCTCGTACGAGATGCGCTTTTCGGACTGGTCCCAGACGACGCGCACCGCCTTGATCTGCCACAATGGCTGGTGCTGGCCCTTTTCGATGCAGATGTCGCAGGGGCTGAACACGGCGCTTTCCAGCGTCGTCCGGTCGCCCTTCTCGCGCGTCCCCCGCGCCGCCGCGAGGCGCGTATGCTTGTCGAGCAGGATGCCGATATTCTGGATGACGCCTTCCTTCAGATCGCCGGTCAGCTCGACGCTGTCGGCCGACAGGGTGGAGCCGTCGGCCACGCCCACCGTGACGCCGCCCCCGGCCGGGGCGACGCCGGGGGTGTGGTAGGAGGGGACGTCCGCGGCGTTCAGCACGCGCCCGCCGGACGACAGCTCGACGCCGCCTTCCAGGCGCACGGTGCGCCCGTCGGTATCGTAGGTCAGGCGGTCGGCCAGGAAGAGGACCGGGGCGTTCGGATCGAAATCGACCTTGCGGTCAGCCGCCGGCGCAGCGCTGAGAAGCGCCGCCGCGGAAGCCGCCGCCAGCAACAGGGTACGCATACGCATGAGTCCTAGCCGTCCTCCAGATACAGGAGAGCGGTGACGCCCGTCAGAATGCAAGCCAGTGTCGGGGCGGCCGCG
>JAPUEF010000176.1 GCA_027492655.1 Alphaproteobacteria bacterium
GCCGAGGATTTCCCGGCCTTCATCGTCAACCGCATCCTGCTGCCGATGATCAACGAGGCGATCTACACGCTGTATGAAGGCGTCGGGAACGTCGACGCCATCGACACCGCGATGCGCCTCGGCGCCAACCATCCGATGGGCCCGCTGCAGCTGGCCGACTTCATCGGCCTGGATACCTGCCTCTCGATCATGCAGGTCCTCTATGACGGCCTCGCGGACAGCAAATACCGCCCCTGCCCGCTTCTGGTGAAATACGTCGAAGCCGGCTGGCTCGGCAAAAAAGCCGGCCGCGGCTTCTACGACTACCGCGGCGAAAAACCCGTCCCCACGCGCTAACTTCGGTTGATCTTCCCCCGTTCACGGGGGAAGTACCCCGCGCGGCGGGGGGAAGGGGGCAAGGCGTAGAACGCCGGCATCACCCACGCCCCCACCACCGCTAACGCGGTCCCCCTCCCCCGCTTCGCAGGAGAGGATCAACAAGAGTGACACTTTCTGTCACCCAGACCCTCCATCCTCCCATCATCGAGAGATGGAGAGAGCCATGCACACCGCCCTTGCCGCCCGCCCTGCCGCCCGCGCCCCGCGCCTCGACTTCGCGCCCGACACAAGCCGCGAGGACGCCGCCTGGCTCGCCGCGAAACTGCGTGACGCCGCCCTGTTCGAGACCCCGTGGGAAGGCGACCGCCAGCTCATCCCCGTGCGCACCACCCGCGCCCTGAAGGATGCCAGCGGCATCTTCGCCAACCGCATGTGGGACCGCCTCGACTGGTTCCTCGATGGCCAGGAGGCCTGCTTCCTCTGGACGGGTGCGGAAAAGGCCGCGATCACGCTGCGCACCGATCCGATGTTCGGCTGGACCTTGCGCGAAATCACCGGCCGCGACGGCGGCAAGGTCTCCGTCGCGCTCGAAGCCGAAATCGTCGCCCGCTTCGCCGCCGCCGGCTTCCGCTGCCGGGCCATGTGAAGCCGACAAACGCATACGGGGCCGGCGTCCTGAGCAACCGCCGCCACCCCGCCAAGCCAGCCGGACGCCTCGCGTCCGGCTGGTTTCGTTCTCGCCATGACGCAGCGCGCTGTTTATATTCCTAAACCGGATTGCGCTTTTGAGAAGGATCGTTTCGGCGCCGAAGAGAAATATCGAAAAACGCGAAAACGAGTCGTTGTGGTTCGCGCGACATAGGATACCATACCTATAATGTCACGGCAGGCCCGGCCAGTCGCTGCGCCGGTGTTTCGCGACCATGTCTTTCAGCTCCGCCGGCTTCACCACCTCGACCTTGTCGCCCCACATATAGAGATGCCAGGCCATCTCCAGCCATCCGGCCGCCTCGAAGCGCACGGTCAGCGCGCCGTCGGCTTCTTCCGTCGCGCTCTGCCCCGGATGGAAGACGAAATCGCGCGCCGCCGCCGCGGCCTCCGGCGCGAAACGCCATTCGACCGCGCCGAATTCGCGCTCGTTCTGGAACACGCCGAACGAGCGCCGGGCATAGGCGGCCAGATCGAACGTCTCGTCGCGCGCGAACATCGCATCGGTCATCCGCGCCGCGCCGATCAGATCCATGCGCCGCAGCCCCATCTCGCCGTCCGGTCGGCTGGCCGCCCTGACCACCAGATAGCGCCGCATCCCCGCCAGCAGGCCATAGGGATGCACCAGAGCCGGCTTGCCCCGATAGACGATCTCCACAACCCGGCACGCCTTGATCGCCTCGGCCAGCACGTCGGCCACCGCCGCATCGCCGCGCGGACGCGGGCCGGGCCGGGCGACGAAGCCCTGCGCCTCCAGCAAGGCGTCGTGGTCGGTCTCCAGCCGCACCGCCCGGTCCTTCGGCACCAGCGCCAGAAGCTTCTCCTTCAGCCGCGCCAGATGCTGCTCGTTCGGGCTGTCGCCTTCGCGCGCCAGCGCTTTCTGGGCCTGATCCAGCGCCGCCAGTTCGTCGGACGTCAGCGTCAGGAAATCCTTCAGCCCCGCGCCCGGCCGCGACCAGCGCTTGCGCCCATCCTCGTCCACATGGGTGCGGGTGTCGTTGAACTGCAGCTCCAGCGTATGCAGCATGCGCTGGGCGGTGCGCCTCACGCACCCGAACCGCTCCACCACATCGTCCAGCGTCACGCCGCCCCGGCGCGCGGCGCAGAAGGCGGCGAGTTCAAGCAGCTGATCGGCTTTGGCGAATGACATGGGCCCATGTTGCCGGGCGGGGCGGCTTTGTGCAATTTGCGCCCCATGCTCACGACCCTCATCCTCATGGCGCTCCCGGCGCTGGCCGCCCCGCCCGTATGGACGGCCGTGCCCGAACTGCCCGGCGCCGACTATGTCGGGCGTTCCGATGCCGACGGACAGCTCGTCGTCGCCGGCTGGCGCGTGGATGGCGGGCAGTATGTCAGCGACGATCTCCACGCGCTCGCCTTCATCTCGACCGAGGCGCGCGTCGGCCTGATGACCGACGCCTTCCGTCACCGCGAGC
This sequence comes from Alphaproteobacteria bacterium, assembly GCA_027492655.1. Classification (GTDB taxonomy): domain Bacteria; phylum Pseudomonadota; class Alphaproteobacteria; order Micropepsales; family Micropepsaceae; genus JADZAI01. The sequence goes on from JAPUEF010000176.1 coordinate 2,463, forward strand.
CCGACGGCGTGGCGGCCTGGACCGTGAAGGCGGCGATCAGCATCGCCGCCGACCGCAACGCCGTCTATGTCGATACGAATTGCGGCGAAGGGACCGATTTCGATCCCTATGCGCCGCGCACCACGCTCGTCGTCGGCATCGTTCCCACGAATGCGCCCACGAAAGACGGCGTCGTCACGGGCCTCGTCGCGGCGGCGAAGGTCGATCTCGTCTCCGGCGCCATCGATCCCATCGCCGATCCCGCCGGCATTTCCTGCCTCATGGAAGAACCGAACTGATGACACGCCGCATTCTGGCGCTCGGCGCGCTGCTCACGCTCGCGGCCTGCGCGACGCCGCCTCACATCGAAGAGGCGCTGCTCCATCACGACAACGATCCGCTGAAGCGCTTCACCTACTGCACGCAGTTCGGTTGCCGCACCGAATTCGGCATGACCTTCACGCAGGCCGAATGGGACGAGATCGGGGCCTTCTTCATCGGCACCCGCGACGCGGCGGACGAGCGCGCCCGCATCGCCAAGGCGATGAGCCGCTTCGAACAGATCGCGGGCGTGAAGGGCGGCACCGACAAGGATGTCGGCGGCACCGGCTTCTTCGACCCCGGCCCTGGCCAGCTCGATTGCTACGCCGAAGCCTCGAACACGTCGGTCGCGCTGCAAATGATGCAGAAATCCGGCTTCCTCAAATATCACGTCGTCGATCGCGTCACGATGCGCGGCGTTCCGTTCGGCACGCTCGGCCTCGTCCACGCCACCGCGACCATCAAGGAAATCTCGGACGGTCATCTCTGGGTGGTCGATACGTGGTTCTTCGACAATGGCGGCCCCACCTTCGTCATCGACCGCAGCGAATGGCGCGCCGGCTGGCACCCTGACTGCGGCGCCGGCATCTGAAACTGAACGCCCTTCTCCTTGCCGGGAAGGGCGCAGCGCAACGGCCGATCCCAGCCGCCGTCTCCGGCGCCCCTATTTTCCCAGCGCCTTGTCGATCTCGGCCTGCGCCGCCGCCGAATCCCATTCGGCATCGCGCTCGCGCCGCGCCACCACATGGCCCTCAGCGTCGATCACCACCGTGGTCGGCAGGCTGTTAAGCCGGAAGGCGCGCCACAATTTCTTCTGCGGATCGGTATAGGCCTCAAGGTCCGCAGCCCCGACCTCCTTCAGGAAGTCGCCGATCGGCCCTTCCGCTTTGGTATCGACATTCAGCGCGATGATCACCAGATCGCCGCGCGCTGCCTTCAGCCGGGCCAGCGAAGGCAGCTCCTTGACGCAGGGTGAACACCACGTCGCCCAGAAATTCACCACCACCGGCCTGCCCTTGAAGGCGGCCAGCGTCACCGGCGCGCCGTTGCCGGCCGCGAAGGCGTCGGCGGGCGCCGCCGGGCGGCCTTCCGGCGCGAAGAAGAACGGTCCCGCCGCCGGCTTTTCCACCTTCGCGACGCTGACGCCCGATTGACCGCATTCCCCGCAGTCGCGAATGGTGTAAACGAAAAGAAAGATGGCGGCGGCCAGCAGAACCCCCGCCGCGCCGATCAGTTTCCAGGGCACAGGAGCCTCTTTCCCTTGAGCGCGAACGACATGTGGGGCGGCCGCTTCGCCGCCGGTCCCGACGAAGTGATGGCGGCGATCAATGTCTCCATAGGCTTCGATCGCCGCATGGCGAAACAGGACATCGAGGGCTCCCTTGCGCATGTGCGCATGCTGGAGGCCAAGGGCATGATTTCGCCCGCCGATTCAAGCGCCATTCAGGACGGGCTTTCGGCCATCGCTTCAGAGATTCGTGAAGCCACCTTCCCCTTCCGCACCGAGTTCGAAGACATTCACATGAATGTCGAAGCGCGCCTCGCCGAACTCATCGGCCCCGCCGCCGGACGGCTGCACACCGCGCGCTCGCGTAACGATCAGGTCGCCACCGATTTCCGCCTGTGGCTGCGCGACGCCATCGACGCCGCGAAGGACGAAGTGAAGGCGCTGATCGCCGCGCTCGCCGACAAGGCGGAAACCCATGCCGCCGACGTGATGCCCGGCTTCACGCACATGCAGAGCGCGCAGCCCGTCACCTTCGGCCATCATTGCCTCGCCTATGCCGAAATGTTCGGACGCGATCTCGGCCGCCTCGCCGATACGCGCAAGCGGCTGAACGAAAGCCCGCTCGGCGCGGCGGCGCTGGCCGGCACCTCTTTTCCCATCGATCGCCACCAGACGGCGGCGGCGCTCGGCTTCGACCAGCCGATGCGCAATTCGCTGGATGCGGTTTCGGCGCGCGACTTCGCCATCGAGTTTCTGTCCGCCGCCTCGATCCTCTCGATGCACCTCTCGCGCCTGGCGGAGGAGATCGTCATCTGGTCGACGCCGCAGTTCGGCTTCGTGCGCCTGTCGGACGGTTTCTCGACCGGCTCGTCGATCATGCCGCAGAAGCGCAATCCCGACGCCGCCGAGCTGGTGCGCGGCAAGACGGGGCGCGTCTTCGGGGCGCTGATCGGCCTGCTCACCGTGATGAAGGGCCTCTCCATGACCTATGCCAAGGACATGCAGGAGGACAAGGAACTGGTGTTCGGCGCCGTCGATACGCTCAGCCTCTGCCTCGCCGCGATGACCGGCATGGTGAAGGACATGGCGGTGAACGCCGGGAAGATGCGCGCCGCCGCCGCATCCGGCTTCGCCACCGCCACCGATCTCGCCGACTGGCTGGTGCGCACGCTGAAACTGCCGTTCCGCGAAGCCCACCACATCACCGGACGCATCGTGAAGGCGGCCGAGGCGAAAGGCGTCGAGCTCACCGCCCTGCCGCTCGCCGAGATGCAGGCGGTCGAACCGCGCATCACCGACGCGGTCTTCGGCGTGCTCAGCGTCGAGGCCTCCGTCGCCAGCCGCGTATCGTTCGGCGGCACCGCACCCGACAACGTGAAACGGGAGGCCGCCGCATGGCGCGCAAGACTGTCCTCGCTCTGACGCTGACGCTCGCCGCCGCGACGGCGCTCACCGCCTGCGGCCGCAAGGGTCCGCTGGAAACGCCGTCCGAGGCCGCGAAGAAGGCCCAGCCTGCGCCGACGCCCGAACCGACGCCTGTACCGACGCCCGCCCCCCATCCCGCCACGGCGCCATGAACCATTTCGACTATCGCGGCGGCGTCCTCCATGCCGAGGACGTCTCCATCCCGAAGATCGCGGCCGAGATCGGCACGCCCTTCTATCTCTATTCCTCCGCCACGCTCGTCCGGCACTTCCGCGTCTTCCGCGACGCGCTGCCCGAAGGCGCGCTCGTCGCCTATGCGGTGAAGGCCAACGGCAATCGCGCGGTCATCGAAACGCTGGCGCGCGAGGGGGCGGGCGCCGATGTCGTCAGCGAAGGTGAGCTGCGCCGCGCGCTGGCCGGCGGCGTGCCGCCGCAGCGCATCGTCTTTTCCGGCGTCGGCAAGACGGCGGCCGAGCTCGCCTTCGCGCTGGATGCCGGCATCTACCAGATCAATGTCGAGAGCGAACCCGAGCTTGAGGCGTTGAGCGCCGTCGCCGCCGACAAAGGCCTCACCGCCGACATCGCCATCCGCGTGAACCCGGATGTCGACGCCAACACCCACGCCAAAATCTCCACCGGCAAGGGCGAGAACAAGTTCGGCGTCCCCATCGATCGCATGCCCGAGCTTGCGAAGCGTTGCGCCGGGCTGCCCGGCATCCGTCTGAACGGCATCGCCGTCCATATCGGCAGCCAGATCACCGAGCTGGGGCCGCTCGAAGCCGCCTACGAAAAGGTGATGGCGATGACGCGCACCCTGCGCGCCGCCGGCCATGCGATGACCCGCGCCGATTTCGGCGGCGGTCTCGGCGTTCCTTACGTGATGAACGCCGCCTATCCGCCCAGCCCTGCCGAATATGGGGCCATGGTCAGCCGCATTTCCGCCGGAATGGACGTGAAACTGACATTCGAGCCCGGGCGGCTGATCGTCGCCAATGCGGGCATCCTCGTGAGCCGCGTCGTCTATGTGAAGCACGGCGCCTCGCGGGACTTTCTGGTTCTGGATGCGGGCATGAACGATCTGATCCGTCCGGCGATGTACGACGCCCATCACGACCTGATCCCGGTCGTCGATCATGGACGGCCGGAGCGCGCCTACGACATCGTCGGCCCGGTCTGCGAAACCGGCGACACGTTCGCGCGAGGCCGCACGGTTCCGGCTTTCGAAGCGGGCGACCTCGCCGCTATCCTCACCGCCGGAGCCTACGGGGCCGCGCAGGCGAGCGAATACAATGCGCGCCCGCTCGTTCCCGAGGCGATGGTCAACGGCGACGCCTGGGCGCTGGTCCGGGCGCGTCCGACTTACGAGGAGATGCTGGGGCGTGACCGCCTTCCCGCCTGGCTCGGCTGAGGCCATGAGCCGCCAGACCCGGCGCGCCGGACGGCTGATCGCCGCCAGCCGCGTCGCGATCTGGTGGGAACGCGCCTGGGCCGCCTCGTGGCGCGGCCTCACGCTGCTGGGCTTCGGCGTGGTCCTCGCGCTTTTCGACGTCTGGGCGGCCTTTCCGCCGGGGCCGCGCATTCTCCTCGCCTGCGCCGTCCTCACCACCGCCGCCGCCTTCTTCTGGATCGACTGGCGCGATGTCCTCTTCCCCAGCCGCGAGGCCGGCATCCGCCGTCGCGCATCGTCCGCTCTCCACCGTCGAGGACCAGCTCGTCACCGGCGGCGGCGATCCGCTGACCGAGCGGCTGTGGCGCGCCCATATCGACCGCCAGCTCGCCGCCTTCGGAGCGCTCGATCCGGTCGTGCCGCGCCCGCGCGTCGCGGCGCACGATCCCTATGCCCTGCGCGGCCTCGTCTTCATCGGCCTTGTCGCCGGCCTGTTCGCGGCCGGAGCCGACGCCCCCCGGCGCCTCGCCGCGATCTTCGCGCCCGACACCGGACGCACCGGCATCGCCACCGACATCGCCTTCGACGCCTGGATCACCCCGCCCGCCTATACCGGCGGCGCGCCCATCATCATGGCGCAGGCCCGCGGCACGATCCCGCTCGATCCCACCCGCGCCATCGCCGTCCCCGCCGGCTCGAAGCTCACCCTGCGCATCGACGGCGCGACCGGCCCGCGCGTCGAGCGTCAGAAGCTCGATACGGGCGAAGCCTCCGAACTCGCGCCGGACCCCGACGCCCCCGCCGGCGCCTTCTCCGGCGAGATCGAACTCGGCGCCTCCGAACGCCTCCGCATCTTCGCCGACGGCCGCAAGATCGGCGACTGGGAGATCACCGCGCTCCCCGATGTCGCCCCCTCCATCGCCTTCGACGGCGAGATCGAGGAGACCGCGCGCCTCACCACGAAAATCCCCTTCACCGGGGGCGACGATTACGGCCTCGTCGCCGCCGAAGCCTGGATCCGCATCGCCCCCGACGCGAAAGAGGGCGACGACCCGACCGCCGAGGACGGCGACGAGGAGATCGTCCTCAACCTGCCGCTGACCGGCAAAGACCCGAAAAACCTGAAATCCGCTGTCTTCGAAGACCTCACCGCCCATCCCTGGGCCGGCCTTGAGGTCACGGTCCAGCTGAACGCCGTCGATGGCGCAGGCCAGACCGCCACCAGCGAACAGCGTCGCTTCACCCTGCCCCAGCGCCATTTCGCCAATCCGCTCGCCCGCGCCATCGTCGAGCAGCGCCGCGACCTTTCGCGCGGCCCCGGCGCGATTCCCCGCGTCGTCGCAGCGCTGGAGGCCTTCACCCTCGCCCCCGAACGCTTCGACATGAAGGGCGCGGTCTATCTCGGCCTCCGCTCCGCCTATTGGCGCTTGATGCAGAGCCGCGTCCGCGCCGACGTCACCGGCGTGCAGGCGCTGCTGTGGGACATCGCGCTCAGCCTGGAAGATGGCGGCGTCACCGCCGCCGCCGAAAACGTCCGCCGCCTCCAGAAGGAGCTGCAGAAGGCCATCGCCGAGGGCGCGAGCGACGCCGAGATCGCCCGTCTCACCGAGCAGCTGCGCCAGGCGATGCGCGAGCTGATGCAGGCGATGGCCGAGAACGCGCCGCCCAATTCGGTCCCCCTGGTCGATGGCGAAACCATCGACGCGCAGGATCTCGAAGCCATGCTCGACCGCATCGAGGAGATGGCCAAACTCGGCGCGAAGGACGCCGCGCAGGAACTGCTCGATCAGCTTCAGTCGATGATGGAGGGCATGTCCGGCCCGATGGCCCAGCCCTCCGAAGAAGAACAGCGCCTCGCCGAGCAGCTCGCCGAACTCAACAGGATCGTGAAGGAGCAGGAGAAGCTCCGCGACAAGACCTTCCGCGAGGACCAGAAGACCGAGCAGGAACGCGCCGACTCGCGGGCCGCCGGCGAAGACAGGAAGATGGCCGACGCGCAGGACCAGCTCGAACAGAACCTCGACGGCGTCGGCCGGAAGATCGAGGAAAAGGGCGGCGAGACGCCCAAGGAGTACGGCCAAGCCGGCGAGGCCATGGACAAGGCCGAGAAGGCGCTGCGCGACGGCGACACCGCCGAGGCGCTGGCCCAGCAGGAAGCGGCGCTCGAAAAGCTGAAAGCGGCGCAGGATCAGGCCCGCAAGGCCCTCGCCGCCGAGCAGAAGAAGAACGGCGGCACCCGCGTCGGCCGCTCGATGGGCCGTCGCAACCCCAACACCGACCCCGCCGGTCGTCCCGAAGCCAACGGCCCCATCGACAACGGCTCGGTCAAGGTGCCGACCGAACGCGAGACCCAGCGCGCCCGCGAAATCCTCGACGAGCTGCGCAAGCGTTCAGGCGAACAGAACCGTCCGCAGATCGAACGCGATTATCTCGAACGCCTCCTCAGGCGGTTCTAGACGGCCCGCTCAGCGGATCACGCCTACATAGGGCAGATGCCGCAGCGCCCCGCCGGCGTCCATCCCATAGCCCACGACGAACAGGTCGTCCGCCGTGAACCCGACATAGTCGGGCCGCGCCGGCACGCCGCGCTTCACCGGCTTGTCCACCAGAACGGCCGAGGCGATCCGGGCCGCGCCCATGTCTTTCAGATGCGCCTGCGCCGCTTCCAGCGTGTGTCCGACATCGCAGACCCCATCGACCAGCAGCGCCGTGCGGCCGTCGATCCGCTTGTCCAGCGGCATGGTCAGCTGCGGCGCGGACTGCGCGCTCCGGGCCGCGCCATAGGATCGCAGGCGGATCGCCATCACCTCCACCGCCGCCCCGCGCCGCCACAGCGCGCGGATCAGATCGGCGGCGAACACCATCGCGCCGGTCATCACAGGCACCGCAACGAGGTCGCTCCCCATATCCGCGACGATGGCCTCGGCCAGCGCATCGATCCGGTCGTTGATCTCGGCGGCGCTGAAAAGAACGTCCGGTGCGCTCACTCCGCGCCTTCCGCGAAATGGGCATAGACCTGATAGGTGTCGGCCGGGGGTTTCACCAGCTCCTGCCGGAATTCGTGGCGCTCGCCGGGCTTCAGCGTCGCGACGCCGGCCTCGAACGTCCAGGAATGCAGCTCCCTCTTGTCCTGCGAGTAGATCGTCGCGCGGATCCGCGGCACGGCGCGCTCGTCGCCGGTCTTGTTGACCACCGCGCCCGTCACGACCAGCGTCGTCGCACCGTCTGCGGCGGCGGCGCTGGCCTGCGCCTCGATGGTCAGGTCGAGGCCCGTCACGTCCACCGGCACGCCCAGCGCGGCATAGGCGGGGGCGGCGCCCGGGACATAAGCGACGACCGTATCGCGGAAAATATAAAGTCCCGCCGCGATCAGCGCGACGATGGCCGCCGCAAGGCCGACCGTGGCGATCCGCCCGGCGCCGCGGGGCGGAATATCGGTGCCGGCCCAGATCATCTCCGGCGCCGCTTCGTTGGCGGGCGGCGCGACGATGGTCGGCGGAGCCAGGCTCGCCTCTTCCTCGGCCGGGCTCGCTTCTTCGAGAACGGGAACTGAGGGCACCCCGGCCGGCGAATCCGCATGCCAGACATGGGCGCAACGCGCGCACTTCACCTTGCGGCCGCCGGGCGGGAAGGCGGCGGCGTTCACCTCAAAGCGCGTTTCGCAGGAAGGACAGGCAATGATCATGGATGCGCGGGCGCTCGCCTATCGAGGTTTAGTGACATAGGCTCCGATTCGAGACAAGGCGCGCCCTTGCCCATCCATGCCGTGGGGCTTATCGGACGGCACGAAGATCCGCTTTGAAAAATGATCCGTTTTGAAAATGTCGGCATGCGCTATGGCGGCGGGCCGGAAGTGCTGCGCGACGTCAGCTTCGACCTGCCGGAAGGCAGCCTCACCTTCCTGACCGGCCCTTCGGGCGCGGGCAAGACCACATTGCTCAAGCTCATCTCGCTGGCCGAACGCCCCACGCGGGGCGCCATCACCATGCTGGGCCGCGACATCGCCGAAACCCCGCGCACCGAACTGCCGGCGCTGCGCCGCCGGATCGGCGTGGTGTTTCAGGATTTCCGCCTGCTCGATCACCTCACCGCTTATGAAAACGTCTCCCTGCCGCTGCGCATTCTGGGCAAGCCCGAAAGCGCCTGGCGCGCCGATGTCGAGGAAATCATCAACTGGGTCGGGCTGGGCGAACGCATGCACGCCCGTCCGCCCACGCTCTCCGGCGGCGAGAAGCAGCGCGTCGCCATCGCCCGGGCGCTGGTCTCGCGCCCGCCGCTGCTGGTCGCCGACGAACCGACGGGCAGCGTCGATCCCGATATGGGCGCGCGGCTGATGCGGCTGTTCATCGAACTGAACCGCCTCGGCACCTCGGTGGTGATCGCCACCCACGACCGTGGCCTCATCGACAACGCCGACGCGCGCGAACTCCGCCTCTTCGCCGGACGCATCAATCAGGCTGCGGGGTCGCGATGGACGTGAACCCCGAAAGCCGGCCGAAGCGCCCCACGCCGCTCTTCCCGCGCGGCGGCGGCGGCGAAGGCGCGCTGTTCGGCGTGATGGCGATCATGTCGTTCCTCGCCTGCCTCACGCTGGCGCTGGCGCTCGGCGCGGCGCGGCTCGCCCATGCATGGGAACGCGGCCTCTCGGGTCAGGCGACGGTGCAGATCGTCGACCGCGACGGCATCGCGCTCGAAGCCCAGGTCGAAGGCGCGCTCGCCGTCCTC
>JAPUEF010000177.1 GCA_027492655.1 Alphaproteobacteria bacterium
CGGGAGCCGGCGGCGCAGGCGCGGGCGCGGGGTCGCCGCCGGGAACGAGCTGGGCGGCCGCAAGACCGCAGAACGCGGCGGCAGCGCCGGTCAGAAACAGGGTGCGCAGAACACTCATCTCGAAACTCCTCCCGTCAGACGGCCTATTTAGCGCCGGTGGGCAAAGGAAGGGAACCGGCGGCGAAGCTGTCGCCCGTGAACGAACCGGAGATGCGGCCCTCCGGCGTTGCCGCTGAGAAGCCCTGCCCGCCCCCGCTCTGCTGCTGCAATCCCTGCAGGAAGGCTTGCATGTCGCCGATCATGCTCTGCACCGAACCGGCGAGGAATTTGTCATCGAAGCGGCCATAGACATGCGTGACCTGCATCAGCGACGGGTTGCGCTTCACCGCATCGAAGGTGACGGCGTGCGAAGAATAGCCCCCGGCGCTGAAGCGCATCATGTCCTCGTAGCTGACCGTACGGTCGAGCGAGCCGGACTGCAGCATCAGCGTCTGGCATCTGGACGCATTCGCCCCGGCGCAGGCCAGCGCCGCCCCGAAAATCAGATCGCCGCCCTTGCGGGCCTCAAGATATTGCAGGCCGTTCGGCGCGATTTTCTGCGCCACCTGCAAGCCAGCCGCCTTGAACGCCCCTTCGAGATCGCCCAGCGAGAAGCTGTCCTGCAGACGCTCGGTCCCGGCGATCGGGGCGTTCGCCGGCAGTTGGGCCTCGGGCTGCACGGACGGCGGCACGGGTTCGGTTCCAGGCTGCGGCACGATCTGGGCAGCGGCGAGGCTCGTTCCCCACGTCGCGACGGCAGCGACAAGAACGGTGCGGAGGCGGATCATCGGTTTCATTCCTCGTTGAATCCAGGGGCGCGAGACTACGCCGCTTTCGGGCCGAACCGTGGCGGCGCGGCGGCGAGGCTTCGGCATCGTTGCGACACTCGCGAGGCCGGAGCGCCCGTCCAATACTGCGAAGGGAGGAGTGCGGCGCGATGACGCACAGCGCCTCGCCGGCGCTAATCCAGTCTGTCGGCCAATCGCAATTGCGGGAACCAATAGGCCCAGAGCGCCGCGATCCCCAGCGCGGCGACGCCCCCGACGACGACCGAGGGCACCGCGCCGATCAACGCACCCATCGAGCCAGCACGGAATTCGCCAAGCTCGTTCGAGGCCGAGACGAAGACGCTGGACGCCGCCGAGACGCGGCCGCGCATTTCGTCGGGTGTGGAGAGCTGGATGAGGCTGGAGCGGACATAGACGCTGAGCATGTCGCCCGCCCCGAGCAGCGCCAGCGCCGCCATCGAGAGCCAGTAATTATGAGACAGGCCGAAGACGATGGTGGCGAGGCCGAACAGCGCGACGCCGCCGAACATCCAGTAGCCGGTGTGGCGGCGCATCGGCCAGGTCGCGAGCCACAACGCCACCGCCACCGCGCCGATCGCCGGAGCGGCGCGCAGATGGCCGAAGCCGTCGGCTTCCAGATGCAGCACATCGCGCGCGAAGGCAGGAAGCAGCGCCGTCGCGCCGCCGAGCAATACGGCGAAAAGATCGAGCGAGATCGCGCCGAAGACGATCGGGTTGCGGCGCACATAAATGAGGCCGTCGAGAATGAGCGCGAGCGAGCGTCCGGTGACGGTGACGGCGCGGGCCGGTTCGTGGATGCGGCTGATGAAAAAGATCGAGATCAGCAGCAGGACGCCTGCCGTGGCGAACGGAAGGAACGCATGCCCGGCATAAAGGTAGCCGCCGAGCGCCGGGCCGGCGATCGAAGCCCCCTGCCACGCGAGCGAGCCCCAGGCGATGGCGTTCGGCAGCTCGGCGCGCGGCACCAGCGTCGGCTGCAGCGACGACATGGCGGGCGAGAAGAAACTGCGCGAAATGCCGAAGACCGCCGCGACGATGAAGATCATCCAGAGCGGCGCGGACGGCGTGAGCGCGACCCAGACCAGCGCGGCGGCGCAGGACGCCTCCACCGCGAAGGAGGCGATCATAATCGTCTTACGATGGAAGCGATCCGCCATCTGCCCGCCGAACAGCGAGAGGACGAGGATGGGAATGAACTGGACCAGCCCGACGATGCCCAGAAGGAACATCGAGTCCGCTTCGTCGCGCGTCAGCCGCGCGCGATCATAGACCATCCAGGCGATCGAAACCGCCTGCATCTGCATGGCGAGGACCGCCGCGACGCGCGCGAGCCATAGAAAGCGGAAGTCGCGGTGACGGAGAACCGCCGCCGCGGGAAGAAAGGCCATAAGGCGGCCTCAAGAAAAAGGCGTTGCGACGATCAGTAGCCCGGCGGCCGGTTCGACGGACGCGAGGCGGAGCCCGACGGCGGCGGTACGGGATCGGACGGCGGCGGGTTCGACCAGTTGTCGACCGCCGACGGACCCGACGCCAGCACGCGGTCCTCGCTCATGTCTTCGATGATGACCAAGGCCTTCGAGCCCTTCACGGAAGAGCCGCCGAGGCGCGCGCCGATGCCCGAAGGCGACAAGGTGCGAACGGAACCGGCATATTTGGTCTGCAGCAGCTTGTAGAGCTTTTCCGCATTCTGCGGCAGCAGGCGGATGCAGCCGGCCGAGGCGCGTTGGCCGAGATTATGGACGTATTTGTCGAGCGCCGCATGCAGCGCGATACCGGTGGTCGGGCCGCCATTGCGCGTCTTGAGGAACATCGCCCACGGCATGTCGGCTTCCCAGGCGTTCGATTTATGCAGGCGCGAGAAATGCGCCAGATCGAACATGAAGGTGCCGGTCGGCGTGGTGGTGAACTTGCTGGCCCCTTTGGGCGAGGTTTCCTGCTGCTCGCGGCCGGTCGAGACCAGCCAGGTGTCGAGATAATTCAGATCGCCATTGCCCGCTTCGAACAGGAAGGCATGCTGCGCGGTGCGTCCCTCGCCCGCTTTGTTGATGAAGATGACGAGCTGGTATTCGTCGAGAACCTTTCGATCGAGAAGGTCCGCGACATGGGCGCGGATCGCTTCCTGATCTTCCGGCGTGCTGAAGCCCGACATCTGGTCGTCCTGCGCTTCGATCTGCGAGCGGTAGGACGAAAGCGCCTCGTCCGCCGACGGCGGCGGCGGGCCGACGACGACCGGACGGCGCGAGGTCGTACCGCAGGCCGCGGCGATCAGCGCGAGGGAGATGACGGCGGCGCTGGTGAAAGCGCGACGCGGAGCAATCTGGAGCATGAAGCGAATACCCGAAAAACGTGCCTGTCCCCGGCGATGGGACAAACCGCCAAATCAGCCTAAGTGCGTTGCAACATGCACGCGCAGGCCGCGCGTTTCAACGGTTCAGCGGGTGGAATAATTGGCCGGAACCGCGACCGGGGCCGCCGCCGCCACCGACAGGGTGGGAACATGCTCGCCGGCATAGTCCTCGATGTGCAGCAACACCTTGTAGCCGTAGACGAGCTGGAGCGAGCCGTCGGCGTTGCGGGCAGGTTCCCCCACCACGTTGGTGGAGTTGCCGTCCATCGCAAAGACCGGGACGAGGCCCGCATGGTCTTTCTGGATCAGCTTGAAGAGATATTGCGCGTTTTCGGGGGCCAGGCGGATGCAACCGCCCGACGCGCGGCGACCGAGCTGCGAGATCTTGCCCTTGCCGGCGGCGTGGATCGCAAGGCCGCTCATGCCGCCGTTTTCGACCAGATCGAAGAACATGGTCCACGGCATGTCGGCGTTCCACGCGCGCGACTTCCACAGCTGATGGAACCGCTTGGGGTCCAGCTTGAAGCTGCCTTCCGGCGTGTGGGTGAAGGTCTTGCGGCCCGAAGGCGTTTTTTCCTTCTTCTCGCGGCCCGTCGAGACCGGCCAGTCGTGGATCAGCGACATCGTGCCGTCGGCAGCGCGCGTATAGACGAACATATGCTGCGCGATCGGGCCAGCTTCGGCCTTCGAAACGTAGAGATAGAGATCGAAATACGGCTCGACCTCATCCGGCAGGCCGGCCAGCATACGGGTCGCGGGGTCGGACAGATCGGGCGTTCCCGCCGCTGCGGGTTGCGCCGCCGGCTGTTCACCTGGCTGTCCGGGAGTCGCGTCCTGATAGGCGGCGCCGGGCTGGGGCGCGACATAGGTTCCGGCGGCCAGAAGCGTCTTCGGCGCAGCCTGGCCGGACCGGGACACGGCGCTGTAGAGAATTTCGGACGCCTCGCCGGCCGTCAGAGCCAGCGGATTTTCGCTTTCGACGGCAAGGCTGGGGCGCATCTGGTCAGCAGCCGACGCCGCGCCGCAAAGCGGCAGCGCAACGGCAAAGGCCGCAGCCCCGAAAACGACCTCAAAACGCATTGACGCTCCCGCGAAACCTTAACAAGGCGTAAATCACAGTGACGCGGATCGAATATGACCGCAAGCACAACGCCCGAGGTTAAAGAGGCAGGGTTAAGAACCCTCCCCCGTTCCTCCGAAATCCTGTTGCCATTGGGCAACTTGTTCCTCAGCCAATTTCGCGAACATAACCGGCGGAACCTGGAATTTGTGACCGGGCGCAAGGCGCGACAGCTCTTCGGCGGGTTTGCCGGCGGGCCAGGCGAGCGCCTCGCCGGAAAGCCCCAGTGTCGCCGCCAGAGCCGCCGCCGTATCCGGGATGATCGGCGCCGACAGCGCCGCGATGACGCGGATGAGGTTGATGCCCGTGCGCACCGAGGCGGCAGCCGCCGCCGGATCGGTCTTGATCGCCGTCCAGGGCGCGGCCTCGGCTACGAACTCGTTGGCGGCGACCCAGATGGCGCGCAGTTCCTGCGCCGCCTTGCGGAACTGCATATCCTCGAGCTGAGCGGTGTAGAGGCCGATGCCCCGCTCAAGCGTCTGGATGAGCTTTTCCTCAGCCGCCCCGCCCGTGCCGCCGGCCGGCACCTCGCCCTCGAAGCGGGCGGCGCCGAATTTCAGGATGCGGTTGACGAAATTGCCGAGCACATCGGCCAGATCCTTGTTCACCGTGGCGGCGAAATGCTCCCACGTGAACGAGCTGTCGGCGCTCTCGGGCGCGTTGGCGATCAGATACCAGCGCCATGTGTCGGCGGGCAGCAGATCGAGCGCCTGATCCATGAAGACGCCGCGCTTCTGCGAGGTCGAGAACTTGCCGCCGTAATAGGTGAGCCAGTTGAACCCCTTGATGGCGTCGACCAGCTTCCACTGGCCGTTCGCGCCCTCGTTCGCGCCCATCACGGTGGCGGGGAAGCCGACCGTGTGAAACGGCACATTGTCCTTGCCCATGAACTGGACATAGCGCACGTCGTCCGCGCCCGGCGAACGCCACCAGCTTTCCCAGTCGTCGGGTCTGCCATTGGCGTCAGCCCATTCGCGCGTCGCGCCGATATATTCGATAGGCGCGTCGAACCAGACATAGAAGACCTTGGCCTTCCAGTCGGCGGGATCGAGCGTTTCGCCTGCCGGGTTCGCACCCCAGTCGGCGACATCCACCGGGACGCCCCAGGCGAGGTCGCGCGTGATGCCGCGATCGCGCAGGCCCTCGTCCAGCCATTTATAGGCGATGGACGAGACGACGTTCGACCAGACGCCCTGCTTGGTGTCGATCCAGGCGCGCAGGCGCTCGGCGAAATCGCTCTGGCGCAGGAACAGGTGCTTGGAATCGCGCACCTCGATATCGGCTGAACCGGAGACCGCAGAGCGCGGCTGAATGAGGTCGGTAGGGTCGAGGACGCGGGTGCAGTTTTCGCACTGGTCGCCGCGCGCCCGGTCGTAGCCGCAATGCGGGCAGGTGCCGATGACATAGCGATCCGGCAGGAAGCGCCCGTCGGCGTGCGAATAGACCTGGCGTGTGGTGCGCACGTCGATGAAACCGCGCCGCCACAGCTCGCGCGCGAAATGCAAGGTCAGCTCGCGGTTCTGCGGGCTGGAGGAGCGGCCGAACACGTCGAATGAAAGGCCCCAGCGGCGGGCGAGATCGGCCTGGACCTCATGCCATTTGCGGCAGTAATCGGCGACCGAGAGCCCTTCCTCCAGCGCCGCCAGCTCGGCCGGGGTGCCGTGCTCGTCGGTGGCGCAGACGAACAGCGTTTCGCGGCCACGGGCCCGCTGATAGCGGGCGAAGACGTCGGCGGGCAGCTGGGAGCCGACCAGATTCCCCAGATGCTTGATGCCATTGATGTAGGGCAGCGCCGACGTGATTAGGATACGGGACATGAGTTCGATTCCAGGCCGGGGGACGCCCCCGGCGGGAGCGGCTTGTCATATGGGGTGCGCGCCGGTCAATCCGAAAGCATCCAGGAAAGGGCTCTCATGGCGGACGACGCACCGATGAATAAGACCAACACCTGGTCGCAGCTGCAGAGCAAGCTGATCCTCGGGCTGCTGACCATCCTGCCGCTGGCGGTCGTCTGGTATGTGCTGTCGTTCCTGATCGGGCTGTTGTCATGGGCCGGACGGCCGCTGGTGGACTTGCTCGCACGCAATCTGGGCCTGTCCAGCGACGGGCGCGGGGCGTGGGTCTATAACGAATATGTCGCGACCACGCTGGCGGTGATCCTGTCGCTGTGGATCATCTATATCGTGGGGGTGGTCGCCTCGAACGTGCTGGGGGCGCGGCTGATCGCCTGGTTCAGCGGATTGCTGGGGCGGGTGCCGCTCGTCAAGCAGGTCTATGGCGCGGTGCAGAAGCTGATCCAGTCGCTGAGCCACAAGCCGGACGGCGTGCAGCGCGTGGTGCTGCTGCCCTTCCCGAACGCCGATCTGCGGGCCATCGGCTTCGTGACCAAGACCTTCACCGACGCCAAGACCGGGCAGGAGATGGCGGCGGTCTATATGCCCACCGCCGTGAACCCGACCTGCGGCTATCTGGAGATCGTCGCCATCGACAAATGCGTCGAGACCGACCTGACGGGCGATCAGGCGATGAACATGATCCTTTCGGGCGGCGCGACCGCGCCCGACGTCATCCGCATCGGCAAGCCCTGACGCCCTACTCTGCCGGCTGCGCCTTGCGGGCGGCTTCCTCGCGTTCCCACGCCTCCATCTCGTGCGTGATGGTCAGCGGCGAGCCGGTGCGGCGGGCGAAGACCGAGTAGGCGGTCGGGATGATGAAGAGCGTGAAGACCGTCGCCATCAGCATGCCGGCGAAGATCACGATGCCGATGCTCTCGCGGCTGGCCGCGCCGGCGCCGGAGGCGATCACCAGCGGGAACGCGCCGGCGGCGGTGGCGAGCGAGGTCATCACGATCGGGCGGAGACGGATCTTCGCGGCCTCGACGATGGCGTCGTTGAAGGCCTTGCCCTCGTCACGCAGCTGGTTCGCGAACTCGACGATCAGAATGCCGTTCTTGGCCGCGAGGCCCACCAGCATGACGATGCCGATCTGACTGTAGATGTTGAGGCTGCCGCCGACGAGCCACAGACCGAAGATCGCGCCGAAGACCGCGAGCGGCACGGTGCAGAGAATGACGACCGGGTGGACGAAGCTCTCGAACTGCGCCGCAAGCACCAGGAACACCACGATGAGCGCCAGCGCGAACGTGAAGTAGAGCGCTGCGCTCGACTGCTTGAACTCGCGCGACTGCCCCTGATAGTCGATGCGGGCCTCCGGCGGCAGCTCTTCGGCGGCGATCTTCTGGAGATAGGTCAGCGCCTCGCCCAGCGTATAGCCCGGCGCGAGACCGGCATCGATGGTGATCGAGCGCGAGCGGTTGAAGCGGTTGAGCGCCTGCGGTCCCGCGCTTTCCTTCAGCGTCACGAGGTTCGACAGCGGGATCAGCGCGCCCTGCGAGGAGCGCACGAAGACGTTGGTGAGATCGGACGTGGTACGCCGGTCTTCCTGGCCGGCCTGCAGGCGGACGTCATATTCCTCGCCATCCTTCAGGAAGGTGGTGACGCGGCGCGCGCCCAGCATGGTTTCGAGCGTCCGTCCGATATCCGCCGTCGAGACGCCGAGATCGGCGGCGCGCTGCTTGTCGATGGTGACGACGAGCTGCGGCTTGGTCTCGCGGTAATCGCTATCCATCTGGATCAGGTTCGGGTTTTCCGAGGCGCGGGCGATGATGCGGTCACGCCACTGGGCGATCTGATCGAAATCGTTGCCGCCCAGCACGAAGCCGACCGGCTTGCCGCCGCGCTGGCCAAGGCCGCCACGGCCCGAAATGAACACCCGCCCGCCCGGCACGGCGGCGGAGAGCTTGCGCTGGATTTCGGCGGTGATTTCGTCCTGGCTGCGGTTACGCTCGGCCCACGGCGCGAGCATGAGCATCGCGCGGCCGGAATTGTAATCCTGGGTGAAGCCGAACGAGCCCGGCGCCCGCACCATGACGCGCGCCGCCTCCCCGGCCTCGACATAGGGGAGAAGCACCTTCTCCACCTTGTCCATCTGCGCCGAGGTTTCCTCGAACGAGGCGCCTTCCGGCAACTGCACCATCACCATCGCACCCGCCCGGTCCTCGGTCGGCGCGAGTTCGGAGGGAATCCGGCTGAACAGCAGGCCCGTCAGCACGATCACCACCGCCGCGACCCCGCCGGAGATCCACGGGCGGCGGATGGAGGCGTCGAGCGCCTTGCCATATGCGTTCTCTACCTTGTGCGAGATGGTGTGGATACGCTCGGCGAGCTTGCCCTCGTTCTTCTTCAGCAGCAGCGAGCACATCATCGGCGTCAGCGTCAGCGCGACGAAGCCGGAGAAGAAGATGGCGCCCGAAATGGCGACAGCCAGCTCCGAGAACAACCGCCCGGTATTTCCGGTGAGGAAGAAGATAGGAACGAACACGACGATCAGAACCGTCGTCGTCGCCATGACCGCGAACGCCACCTGATTGGTGCCGCGCGACGCGGCGATACGCGGCGGCTCGCCCATCGTCGTAATGCGCCGCTGGATGTTCTCCAACACCACGATGGCGTCATCCACTACGAGGCCGATGGCCAGCACCAGCGCCAGCAACGTCAACAGATTGATGGTTGCACCCATCGCATAGATGACGATGAACGCACCGATCAGGCAGACCGGCACCGTGACGGCCGGAATGAGCGCGGCGCGCATGCTGCCCAGAAACACGAAGATCACGAAGATCACGATGACCATCGCCTCGACCAGCGTGTGATAGACCTGGTTCACGCTTTCCTCGACAAAGATCGAGGTGTCGAACGCCACCACAAGGCTCATGCCGGGCGGCAAGGTCGGCTGGATGCGCGCGATCTCGGCCTTGATGCCGCGCGCCACGTCCAGCGTATTGGCAGTCGATTGCTTCACGATGCCAAGGCCGATCTGCGGCACGCCGTTGCCGCGGAAGACGACCTTGTCGTTCTCGGAGCCAAGCTCCACCCGCGCCACATCACCGAGGCGGATCGGATAGCCGTCCGCCCCGCGCTTCACGACCAGCGCCTTGAAATCGTCGGCGGTCTGGTAGGCGCGGTTCAGACGCACGGTCAGGTCGCGCTGGCCGGACTCGATCTTGCCTGCCGGCAGCTCGACATTCTGCGCCCGCAGCGCGTTCTCCACGTCGGTCACGGTCAACCCGCGCGCCGCCAGCGCCTGCCGGTCGAGCCAGAGATTCATGGCGTAATCCTGGCCGCCGCCGATCTGGACGCGGCTCACGCCATCGACGATCGAAAGCTGATCGACCACGACCTTTCTGGCGTATTCGGTCAGCTGCATGGGGTCCATGCCGCTCGCCGAGAAGTTCAGCCACAGGATGGGATCGGCATCGGCGTCGGCTTTCGAGACTTCCGGCGAGTCCACCGCGTCCGGCAGACGGTCCAGCACGCGGGCGACCGCGTCGCGCACGTCGTTGGCGGCGGCTTCGATGTCGCGGCTGAGAGAGAATTCGATGGTCACATCGGACGAGCCGTCGCGCGAGCGCGAGGTGATCGTGTCGATGCCCTCGATGCCTGCGACCTGATCTTCGATGATTTCGGTGATGCGGCTCTGCACCACGTCGGCGGCCGCGCCGGGATAGGTCGTGGAGATCGAGACCACAGGCGGGTCGATATTCGGCAGTTCGCGCAGCGGCAGTCCCGAGAAGGACAAAAGGCCGAACGCGATGAGCAGCAGCGAGAGAACGGTCGCAAAGACCGGGCGTCGGACCGAAATCTCGCTGAGGATCATGTGCGGCCTCCCGTGGCGCGTTCGGCGACGGGTTGACCGTTCTGGGCGCCGTCGATCGTGACCGGCTGGCCGGGAATGACCTTGTTCGTGCCCTGCACGACGATCCGGTCGCCTTCCACCAGCCCTTCCAGGATCTCCACCTGTCCCGGCATCACCAGACCAGTCTTCACTTCGATGCGTTCCGCCTTGTTCTCGTCCCCGATGCGGAAGACGAACCGGCGGTCGCCCTGCGAGACCAGCGCCGATTCCGGCACCGAGAGGGCCTCGCGCTCGGACACCAGAAGGCTGACCGACATCAGCATGCCGGGGCGCAGGCGCCCGTCCCGGTTCTCGAGCTCGGCGCGCACCGTGACCGCGCGGGTCGCCGGATCGACGCGGGTATCGACGCTGGCGACCTTGCCGGCGAATTTTTCATTCGGATAGGCGGCGACCTCGACCGCCAGCTGCAGCCCCGGCTTCAGGACGCCCAGCCAGCGTTCCGGCACCGTGAAGTCGCCGTTCAAAACCATGATGTCGTCGAGCGTCGTGATCACGTCGCCCGGCCGCACATAGGAGCCGACGCTGACATTGCGCAGCCCCACCACTCCCGCGAACGGCGCCTTGATGAGCGTATCGGCGAGCCGCGCTTCGATCGCCTGCAGACGGCCCCGCGCCGCGTCGCGGGCTGCGGTCGCGCTGTCCAGCGTCGCGCGGGCGGCGATGCCCTTGGAGACCAGATCGGCGGCGCGGGCATAGGCCTTCTCGGCCTCCGCCAGATCGGCGCGGGCGGCCGCGAGATCGGCCGCCTGCTGGGCGCTGGTCATCTCGATGAGGATCACGCCCGCATCGACCTGCTGGCCTTCGATGAAGTTGATGGCCGCGACCGTATCGGCGGTTTTCGCGGTGATGGTGACGCTTTCGCGGGCCTTGGCGGTGCCGATCGCCTCGATCTCTTCCGATAAGCGCGCTTTCCCGACGGTTACCGCCGTGATAAGCGGCGCACGGCTCCCGCCGCCCTGCTGGGGCGCGGCAGCGCCAAGCCCCAGCAGGCCCGGAGCGAGAACATAGATGCCAGCGCCGATGGCGGCGATGACGAGAAGGGAAATAGCGAGTCTGCGCATAGCGTCCAAAGTTCAGGGAATGCCGGGGCGGTCAATCCAGCAGGTCCGCCCATCAGCCGGTCCCACTAGCGGATTCCGTTGACGTGTTCGTGAACGTATGAGGCGATCATATCCGTCGCACCCCATGGGTTGAAAGCGCCAGTCTTCACCCTTAAGGCTTGCCGCGCGTTTCGCCGGAATAGCTCAGCGGTAGAGCAGCGGTTTTGTAAACCGAAGGTCGGGGGTTCGATCCCCTCACCCGGCACCGGCAGATTTCCTGATCGCGGCAACTGTTCGTCGACGCAGAATCTGCCGGCGTTTTGCGGTCAGAGCGATGC
>JAPUEF010000178.1 GCA_027492655.1 Alphaproteobacteria bacterium
TGGCGCCGGCCATGTACTAACTCCTGCTGAGGATACGGAGGCGGTCGAGCGCCCCCTGAAGGATGTAGGCCGCCGCCATCTTGTCCACGACTTCGGCGCGACGGCGACGCGAGGCGTCGGCGTCGAGAAGCGTTCGGGTGACGGCGGCGGTGGATAGTCGCTCATCCCATAATGCGATGGGAAGAGGCGAAATCTGGGCGAGATTGCGCGCGAAGGCCCGGGCGGACTGGGCCGAGGGGCCTTCGGTGCCGTCCATGTTGAGGGGCAGGCCGATGACGAAGCCGGCGGTCTTTTCCTTCGCCGTGATGTCGATCAGCGGCGCGACGGTCTTGGCGAAGGTCTTGGCGCGGGGGAGGCCGAGATGCGGGCTGGCGATCGAGCGCATGACGTCGGAGATGGCGACGCCGATGGTCTTCGAACCGAGATCGAGGCCGATCAGCGCGCCGTAGGGCGGCAGCAGGCCGGGCAGATCCTCCAGCGCGACGATGGTCATTGCGCCGAAGTTTCCTCAAGCGATCGTCCCGCCGTTTCCGGGATGAAGAAGAGCGGGAGGAGGGCCAGCGGCATGGGGATCATCAACAGGAGGATCGCATCGGCGAAGCCGTGCTGAGGCGCGAGCACCGCGCCATGAAGGTAGAGCCCGAGGCCGCCAGCCAGAATCTGGAAGATGAAGCGGATGGCGGCGGCGGTGGCGCGGCTTTCGGTCGGGAACAGCTCCGCGCCGATGGCTTCGATCTGAATGCCGACCGCGACGAGGCCGAAAACGCCGAACAGGATGGCGAGGACGAGCAGCGGCGTCGAGCCGGTCGTGTACATGACGATGAACGCGGCGATGGTGACGGCTAGCCAGATCGCCGTGATCGGCTTGCGGCCGATGCTGTCGCTGTGGCGGCCGACCCACATCGCGAGGAACATGCCGACGATGCCGGTGCCAAGAATGGAGGCGCCGACCGCGCCGGGCGAGAAATGGTGGTAGTTCTGAAGGAAGGTCGGCATCAGGGCGAGCGTCGACGCCGCGCCGACGGCGAAGGGAACGACCATGGCGATCACCAGGGCGACGCGGCCGGGATAACGGGACAGAAGAGTCGCCAGCGGTCGCCAGGTATCGGCGATGGTGCGTTTTCGCTCGCGGGCGGCCTCGGCTTCGGCGAAGCGCCGGGTTTCCGGAAGGCCCCGGCGCATCCAGGCGAGCAGCAGCAGCGGGACCGCGCCGATGACGTAGATCGCGCGCCATTCGCCCGGAAGGAACGAGACCATCGCGAAAACGATGACCGCGACGCCGCCGCCAAGGGCGCTGAGCGCGCCCAGCGTACTGATCGCCCAGCCCCGGGTCCGCTCCTCGAATTCCTCGGCGATCACGACGATGCAGAGCATGTCCTCGGTATAGCCGAAGACCCGGACCATGAACTGGGCGGCGACGAACGCCTCGTAATTCGGGGCGAAAGCGGTGGCGAGGGTGGAGAGCGCCATGCCGAGGATCGTGAAAAGCAGCAGTTTCCGGCGGCCGATGACATCCGCCATGAGGCAGAGGATCAACGCGCCGAAGACCCCGAGGCGCATGAAGGCGATAGTCGTGCCGGTTGCGGTTTCGGGTTTGCCGAATTCAGTGAGCACCTGTTTGGCGGCCAGGCCGAACACGTTGAGGTCATAGGCCCCCAACAGGGTGGCGATGCCGACCAGGCCGATCAGCTTCATATGGCGGGCGGGAACAGGGTGCGGAGGGCGGATGAATCGCGGGGCGGCCGCCCATGCAACCAGCTTTTCGCCTTCCCCAACCGTACCTTGCACGAAGAATCCCCCGGAAATCCCGTTTATCTTGAATCCGTCCGGGCCTGTTGATAGCAGAGCCCGGAGCTCTGAATAGCCGAAAGACGATACCGACATGTCCGTCGATGAAAAGACGGTGCGCCGCGTGGCGCGCCTCGCCCGACTTGCGATTCCCGAAGAGCGGCTGGCCCCGATGGCCGGTGAGCTGAACACGATCCTCGCCTGGGTCGAGCAACTGAGCGAACTGGACACCGCAAATGTCGAGCCGATGACAAGCGTGCGCCCGACGCGGCTGCCGCGCCGGGCCGATGTCGTGACCGATGGCGGGTACGCCACGGATGTGGTCGCCAACGCGCCGCGCACCGAAGAGAATTATTTCGTCGTCCCGAAGGTCGTGGAGTAGCCGATGAGCGATCTTCTGAAATTGTCACTGGCCGAAGCCCGCGACGGGCTGCGGGCCAAGTCGTTCTCGTCGGTGGAACTGACGACCGCCTCGGTGAAGGCCATCGAGGGCGCGCGCGAGCTGAACGCCTATATCGTCGAGACGCCGGAGATCGCGGCGAAGATGGCGACCGAGTCCGATGCGCGGATCGCCAAGGGCGAAGGCGGGGCGCTGGAAGGCGTGCCGCTGGGGATCAAGGATCTGTTCTGCACCAAGGGCGTGCAGACGACTGCAGCCAGCAAGATTCTGAAGGGCTTCAAGCCGGTCTATGAATCGACCGTGACCTCGAAGCTGTGGGCGGCCGGCGCGGTGATGACCGGCAAGCTGAATCTCGACGAGTTCGCGATGGGGTCTTCCAACGAGACCAGCCATTTCGGCCCGGCGATCAATCCCTGGCGACGCGGCAATGACGCAACGAAGCTGGTGCCGGGTGGATCGTCCGGCGGGTCGGCGGCGGCGGTGGCGGCCGATCTGGTGTTCGGCGCGACCGGCACCGATACCGGCGGATCGATCCGGCAGCCGGCGTCGGTCGTCGGTATCGCGGGGATCAAGCCGACCTATGGCCGTTGCTCGCGCTGGGGCATCGTGGCGTTCGCGTCGTCGCTGGATCAGGCGGGGCCGATGGCGAAGACCGTGAAGGACTGCGCCATCCTGCTGCGTGAGATGTCGGGATATGATCCGAAAGATTCGACCAGCGTGGATATGGCGGTGCCGGATTTTGAGGCGGCCTGTTCGCGCGGCGTGAAGGGCCTGCGCATCGGGGTGCCGAAGGAGTATCGCATCGATGGCGTGCCGGCGGAGATCGACGCGCTGTGGGAGCAGGGGATCGCCTGGCTGAAGGATGCCGGGGCGGAGATCGTCGAGGTCAGCCTGCCGCACACGAAATATGCGCTGCCGGCCTATTATATCGTGGCCCCGGCGGAAGCCTCGTCGAACCTCGCGCGCTATGACGGCGTGCGCTACGGCCTGCGGGCCGAAGCCGACGATCTGACGGAGATGTATGAGCGCACGCGCGCCGAAGGGTTCGGGCGCGAGGTGCAGCGCCGCATTCTGATCGGCACCTATGTGCTGTCGGCGGGGTATTACGACGCCTATTACATCAAGGCGCAAAAGGTGCGGACGCTGATCGCGGAAGATTTCAACCGCGCCTACGAGACGTGCGACGCGATCCTGACGCCCGCTTCGCCGTCGCCGGCCTTCGGCATCGGCGAAAAGGCGAACGATCCGATCTCGATGTATCTGAACGACGTCTACACGGTGACGGTGAACCTGGCGGGCCTGCCGGGCATCGCGGTTCCGGCGGGCCTCAGCAAGGACGGCCTGCCGCTGGGGCTGCAGCTGATCGGCCGGGCGTTCGACGAAGAAACATTGTTCGCGGCCGGTGCGGCGCTGGAGCGCGCTGCGGGGTTCTCGGCCAAGCCGGCGAAATGGTGGGCGTGATGAGCGAAGCGACGCGCAAGGCGAAGACGATCAAAGGCGAGACCGGTGACTGGGAGATGGTCATCGGGCTGGAAATTCACGCTCAGGTCTTGAGCAAGGCGAAGCTGTTCTCGGGCGCGTCGGCGGAGTTCGGCGCGGAGCCGAATGCGCATGTGAGCCTGGTGGACGCGGCGATGCCCGGCATGCTGCCCGTCATCAACGAGTTCTGCGTCGAGCAGGCGGTGCGGACAGGTCTTGGCCTGAAGGCGCAAATCAACAAGGTCAGCGTCTTCGACCGGAAGAATTATTTCTATCCCGACCTGCCGCAGGGCTATCAGATCTCGCAGTTCAAGAATCCGATCGTCGGCGAGGGCGAAGTGACCGTCGACATGCCTGGCGGCGAGAGCTTCACCGTGCGCATTGAGCGCCTGCATCTGGAGCAGGACGCGGGCAAGAGCGTGCATGACATGGACCCGCGCGCGACGTTCGTGGACCTAAACCGCAGCGGCGTGGCGCTGATGGAGATTGTGTCTAAGCCGGATATGCGTTCGGCGGATGAGGCGGCGGCTTACCTGAAGAAGATGCGTGAGATCGTGCGTTATCTCGGCACTTGCGACGGGAATATGGACGAGGGATCGATGCGAGCCGACGTGAATGTGTCGGTCTGCCGGCCCGGCGATTACGAGAAGTTCCGCGAGACGGGATCGTTCAAGCATCTGGGCACGCGCTGCGAGATCAAGAACGTGAACTCCATGCGCTTCGTGGCGCAGGCGATCGAGTATGAAAGCCGCCGTCAGGTCGATCTGATCGAAGGCGGCGGGGTGGTGGAGCAGCAGACGCGGCTGTTCGACAACAAGAACGGCACGACCCGCGCGATGCGTTCAAAGGAAGAGGCGCATGATTATCGCTACTTCCCCGATCCCGATCTGCTGCCGCTGGAACTCGATGACGGGTTCGTCGAGCGCATCGCCGCCTCGCTGCCGGAATTGCCGGATGCGAAGAAGGCCCGCTTCATCGGCGCCTATGGCCTTTCGGCGTATGACGCCGGCGTTCTGGTGGCTGAAAAGGAAACCGCCGAGTTCTACGAGCGCGTCGCGGAAGGGCGCGACGCCAAGCTGGCGGCGAACTGGGTGACGGGCGATTTCTTCGGCGCGCTGAACAAGGACGGCAAGTCGATCGGCGAGAGCCCGGTGTCTGCGCAGTCGCTGGGCGAGCTGATCGGACTGATCGGCGACAACACGATCTCGGGCCGCATCGCGAAGGATGTGTTCGCGATCATGTACGAGACCGGCGACGCGCCGTCGAAGATCGTCGAGGAGCGGGGCCTGCGTCAGGTGACAGACACGGGCGCGATCGCCAGCGCGATCGACGAGGTGATCGCGAACAATCCGGCGAAGGTCGAAGAGCTGTCGAAGAAGCCGAAGCTGATCGGGTGGTTCGTCGGCGAAGTGATGAAGAAGACCGGCGGCAAAGCGAACCCGCAGGCGGTGAACGATCTGCTGAAAGCGAAGCTGGGTCATCTGCTGGGCGAGTGATTCGTGGCTCGATTCGCCAAGCGCAAGCGCGAAAAGCGATTCGGGACACGGATTTGATGCTTGACAGAAAGCTTCGTCAGTAGACGGATAGTCGCGCTGAAACCCTGATTTTTGCAGGCATCCGCGCTTTCTTGCCGCGATGCGGCGAATCACGCCGCAACAAATCGTTCGACAAGTGACGGTTGCGCGACATACTCGCGCACAGTCCGTCCGGTTGCATTCCATCCGCGTGCGGACGATCTGAAACCGAAGGGGAGTTCCCACTAATGCCTGCCACTCCGAAGAAGCCGGCCGCCAAGAAGGCCGCTCCGAAGAAGACTGTCGCCAAGAAGGCCGTCGCCAAGAAGCCCGCCGCGAAGAAGACGGTCGTGAAGAAGGCCGCCGCCAAGAAGCCGGCCGCCAAGAAGGCCGCCGCTCCGAAGAAGGTCGCTGCGAAGAAGCCGGCCGCCAAGAAGGCCGCTGCGAAGAAGTAAGCGGGTCTGATATGGCCGCGGCGTCATCGCGCAAGACTTCATCGCGCATCAGCGCTGCGGCCGCCCGTACCAAGCCTAAAAACTTGGCCAAGCCTAAAGACTTGGTGAAATCGGCGACAAAGGCGAAAGCCTCTGTCGCCGTTTCTCTTTCCAAAACGCCCAAGGCCAAAGCCGTGAAGGCATCCAAAGCGGCCGTGAAGACGCCAGCCCCGGCGAAACCGCCCAAGCCCATCGAATTCTATTTCTGGCCGACGCCCAACGGCCTGAAGATATCGGTGATGCTGGAAGAATGCGGGCTGCCTTACGAGGCGAAGACCGTGAATATCGGACGCGGCGAGCAGTTCACGCCGGAGTTCCTGAAGATTTCGCCGAACAACCGCATCCCGGCGATCGTCGATCCCGACGGTCCGGGCGGCAAACCGATCTCGGTGTTCGAAAGCGGCGCGATCCTGCAATATCTGGGACGCAAGACCGGAAAGCTCTATCCGGCGGACGAGCGCGGCCGCATCGAAGTGGATGAATGGCTGTTCTGGCAGATGGCGGGGCTCGGCCCGATGGCCGGGCAGGCGCACCACTTCCGGCAGTATGCGCCGGAGACCATTCCCTACGCGATCGAGCGCTACACCAATGAAGTCGCGCGCCTTTACGGCGTGATGAACCGGCGGCTGACCGGGCGCGATTATCTGGCGGGAAAATACTCGATCGCCGACATAGCTTGCTACACATGGATCGTCCCGCACCAGATGCAGGGCCAGAACCTTGGCGGCTTTCCGGCGCTGAAGGCGTGGTTCGAGCGGATCGGCGCAAAACCGGGCGTGCAGCGCGGCCTGGCGGTCGGGAAGGATCTGCGCACGCCGCCGGCCGATCTGAGATCGAGCCAGGATGCCCGGCGGACCATGCTGGGGCAGCGCGTGCGCTAGACGCGCCGCAGGATAGCGTATCTATCGGCGGCATGGATTTTCCTGTCATCGGCTGGAAAGCCGGCTTTGAAATCGAACTGATGATGCCGCGTGGCCGGTCGCGAACCGATCTGGCCCTGCGCGTGGCGCGTCGATGCGGCGGGACGGTCTCGCGCTTCTTTCATCCGCAATCCGAGCCGAGCAAGGTTCCCGGCCGCCCGACCTTCGAGAACCTGACGCCGGGGTTCAGGGTGCGGGATGGCGCGGGTCGGCTTGTCGCGTCGTTCGTCGACGACCTGACCTTGCAGGCGGGCCTGAACAAGGACGCGCCGCCGCGTGAGGGCTGGTACCGGATCGTTTCGGACGATGGCCGGCTGCTGCGCCTGCTGGCGCGTCATGCCGACGCGGAAAGCGAACTTGAGGGCGCGCTGATGCCGTTTGCGCATCTGTTCGGAACGGAGCTGGAGCGTCACGATGGCGGCATGCTGCGCGTGGTGGACGAGCGGCGGGTGTCGGTTGCGATCGGCGCGCCGCTGCCGGGCGAGCGCGAGCGGCCTTGCGAGATCGTGACGGCGCCGATCCTCGAAGATCACGGGGCGATTTTGTCGGCGTTGCTGGACGATGCAGCGGCGGAGGGGTGCGCGGTCCCGCTGGAGAGCGCCACGCATGTTCATTTCGATGCGGCCGCGCTTCAGGACGCGCGCGTCGTCGCGGCTCTGGTGGACGTGCTGTCGCGCCACGGAGATAGCCTGAAGCGGCTGGTCGGATTCAATCCGCATTGCGTTCGTCTGGGTCGCTGGCCGGAGGCGCTGGCGGCGCTGACGCGGTCAGCCGCTTTCGCCGAGATGGCCTGGCCGGAAGCGCGCGCCGCGCTGATGCAGACAGGGCTGACGAAGTATTGCGACTACAATCTTCTCAACCTGGCGGCGGACCATCGCGACAAGCACACCTTCGAAGTGCGCGTGATGCCGACCTCGCTGACCGCGCAGCCCATCCTGCTGGCGACGGCGCTGTTCGAGGGCGTATTGCGCTGGGCGGTGGGGCCGGGACGCGAGGGCGCGCCTGTTTCATCCGGCGTTTCGGGCTTGATCGCGGGGCTTGGTCTTGCGAGGGACGTGGAACGCCACTGGCTGGATCGCGCGTTCACTTTGCCGCATGCGGCGGAGCGCTGAACGCCGATACAATGACGACCCAGAATCCGGAGTTTCCCCGATGCGTCTTTCGCCCCGCCTGCTGCGCCGCCTGACCGCTGCGCTGATGCTGTCATCGGCGCTGACGCTGGCAACGGCCAGCGCGGAAGCCGCGAACGATCCGGTCGGGGCGTTCCTCTCGTCGCAGTACACCTATTGCGACGCCAAGCTGGTCGCCGGGCTGTGGAAGATCAGCATCGACGACGCCAAGGCCGAGATCGGCCGGAAGATCGAGGGCGGGTATGCCGGCAACATCGCGCCGATCCTGCAGCAGGCGCGCGACGCCAGCCTGACATGCGAATGGGCGGACGTGCCGCATGGCTATGACGACGCCGAGCGGCTGGCGCGGGTGTGGAACATGGACTCGGTCGAGGACGCCAAAGCCAAGATCGCCTGGCTTTACACCCAGGGTGACAGCGCAAGCGTGCTCAACGCGCTGGCGGACAACCCCGCCGCTGTCGCGCCGCAGGTCGATGATGCGGCGTTGGATGCGTTCTACGCATCGGCCTACACCTATTGCGACGCCAAGCTGATCGGGGCGCTGTGGCATATCGATATGACGCAGGCCAAGGCTGAGATCGGACAGAAAATCCTGAACGGCTATGGCGATAATCTGCCGCAGATCCTTTCAGCGGCGCGCTTGGAAGCGCAGTGCGATTTCAGCGACACGGGGCTGTCCTACAGCGATGCGGAGAAGCTCGCCTCGGTGTGGGGCGTGCCGGTGGTGCAGGCGAAGGACAAGGCGGCTCATCATTACACGCAAGGAAACAGCGCGGCGGTTCAGGCCGCGCTTGCAGGCCCGGCTACGCCGCGCCCCACGCCCATCGTCAACACGCCTGGAAATCAACCGCCGGCGAACGGCGGAAAGTGAGAACTGGCCTCGGATTCACGCGTTCTTCACCATGAGTGCGAGTTAACCCTTCCGAGAGTTTTGCTTAACCGGCGATTCAGCCAAACCCGCCACGATCCCTCCTGCAAGCCGAACACGGCTGCGGGGTGTCTTGAAGGGAAGAGAGGTCGAACGACCCCTTCCCGACGAAACGGAAAAGGGGTTTTAAGATGGCTCTTCTCGATTTCGAGGGCGTGCAGGCTCAGGAGTGCGAAGCCCGCCGCGGTACGCCGACCGCGTTCTATACGCTGGGTCTGGCCTATTCGACCGGTCAGGGCGTGGAGACCGATCTGGTCGCCGCCCATATGTGGTTCAATCTCGCCGCCATGAAGGGCGTGATGGAAGCGCGCGAGAAGCGCGCCGAAATCAGCATCGAGCTTGGCGCGGCCGGCATCGCCGAAGCGCAACGTCAGGCCCGCGCCTGGCTGGCTTCGCTGCACTGAACGCTGCGCTTGCGGAGCCGGGCTGCTTGCCGCCAGATGGGCGCAGCAAGCAGGAGGCCGAGCGGGCATGGCGAAACGGGGCAGGGGCGACGGGCCGGTCAGGCTGGAGAAGCTGGGACCGCTGACCGTCATCACGCTCAACCGTCCGGACGCGAACAACGCGCTGGACGATGCCGTTCGCGGCGAATTGCTGCGCGCATGCGATACCATCGCCGGCGACGATGAGACCGGCGCGGTGGTGCTGACCGGAGCCGGGAACGAAGCGTTCTCGTCCGGATACGATCTTCCTCAGCTTGCGGGGCTGACGCCGGGCGAGGCCGAGAGCCTGGCGCGCGGGTCGCGCCTTGTCTGCGAGCGGCTGGCGGGGCTGGACGTGCCGGTGATCGGCGCGATCAAAGGCGCCTGCATCGGCGCCGGGCTGGAGCTGGCGCTTCACTGCGACATGCGGATCGCCCGGGGCGATGCGCGGTTCGGGTTTCCGGGCATTTCGCTGGGCCTGCCGCCGGGATCGGCGGCGGTGGACCGGCTGGGGCGGCTTATCGGTCTGGGGCCGGCCTCGGCGCTGTTCGTCACGGGCGGCGTGATCTCGGCGGAGCGCGCCTTCATGCTTGGGCTCGTCACGAATGTCGTCTCGATCAAGGAATTCGACGCGGCGGTGATGGAGTTCGCCAGCCATGTGGCGAACCTGCCGCGCGTCGCCACGGTGCAGCTGAAGCGCATGCTGAAAGCCGCCATGCTGGGCGGGGTTCCCGAGAGCCTGGGCGCAGAAGCGCTGCGGCGGGCGTTCGAGGAAGGCGAAACCGGCGAACGGCTGCGCGCGATGTTCGGCGGACCCTCGCCCGGCGCGGCGATCCACTGAACCGCTTTACGGAACCGCGACGATAATCTCGCGGTAGCGGTCGGGGCGGGCTGGATCTTTCTCCGGCGCGGTCGTGACCAGCCGCAGGTCGGGGAAGCGGCCGACCACCGCTTCGATCGCGAGCTGCGCCTCGAAGCGGGCGAGCGATGCGCCGATGCAGAAATGCGGCCCCTGACCGAAGCTGAGAATGGACGAGGCGCTGCGCCGCGTGATGTCGAAGCTGTCGGGATCGTTGAAGACGGCCGGGTCGCGGTTGGCGGCGCCGAGGCCGACACGGACGGTGTCGCCGGCGCGCAACGTCCTGCCGCCCAGCTCCACGTCGCGGACGCAACGACGGTTGGTCGATGTCGATTGGGTGGGATGATGGAAGCGCAGGATTTCGTCCAGCGCGCCGGGGATGCGCGTGCGGTCCTCGGCCAGCATGCGCCATTGTTCGGGATGCGACAGCAGCAGGAAAATCCCTGACGAGATCATGCGCTCGGTCGTGGTGCCGGCGGCGGTGTAGATGGTGCTGATCGCGGAGCGAAGCTCGGCGTCGTTCAGCTTCATGTCCTGTTCTTCGGCGGCGATGAGATCGCTGATCAAGTCGGCGCGCGGCTCGGCGCGGCGCTGGGCGATGAGGTCGCGCAGATAGTTGCCGATCCAGCGGCCGGCGGCGAGGGCGGCCTGCCAGCTTTCGTCGTCCTTGCGCGGAGCCATCAGCATCTCCGCGTTCGCGAGGCTGATGCGGAACTGGTCGCGGTCGTCGATGGGAATGCCGATGATCTCGCTGGCGACGATGATGGGCAGGTGAAAGGCGAACTCAGTCACCAGATCGAAGCTGCCCTTCGCGGCGGCCTCGGACAGCAGCGTGTCGATCACCGCCGCGATGCGATCGCGGCGATCCTCGACCGAGCGGCGCGAGAAGGCGGCCTGGACGAGACGGCGGACGCGCGTGTGGTCGGGCGCATCCATCTGATTGAAGGACTGGGCGATGCTTTTGCTGATCTTCTGCTCGGTGGACGCGCCTTCGGCGCCGCCGGACTTGGCCAGCGGATTTGTGTCGCCCCAGCCGGCGCCGGCGCTGGAGAAGGTGGCGGCGTCCTTGAGGACGGCGGCGACATCGGCATGGCGCGTCAGATACCAGTAGCCGTGCCGCGACCAATGCACCGGATCCTCGGTGCGCAGACGATTCAGCGTGGGGACGGGCGCGCTTTCATGGGCGTAGCTGTGAAGGTCGGGCTGCCAGTGCGGCGCGATTCCGGCGGTCTGCATCTCGAGCTCCCCAAAGCGGTCCTGCAGCCTGCAGGCTTGGGGCAAAGCTGTGCAACAGGAAATCGTTTCCTGAAATCAAGTCTTTGATTTTAAAGGAGAACTGGCTCCGCGGGTAGGATTCGAACCTACGACCAATCGGTTAACAGCCGATTGCTCTACCACTGAGCTACCGCGGAACAAGGCGCGCT
>JAPUEF010000179.1 GCA_027492655.1 Alphaproteobacteria bacterium
AACTACGCCGACCACGCCGCCGAAGTCTGGGACTATGGCCGGGCCGGAGGCATGATGCCGCGCGGCAAGGACTATACCGGACCGGACACGCTGTACGATTTCCTGAAAGGGCTCGTGCAGGAAGGCCCGCATGGCGAGGCGTTCGCCTACAAGACGGTCAACACCGAAGTGCTGTGCTGGATTCTGTAGCTGTTCGCGGGACTGAATCTGGCGACGCTGGTGTCGGAACGCATCTGGAGCCGGATCGGCACCGAGGAAGACGCTTACTTCAATATCGATCTGGCCGGGACCGAAGTCGGCGGCGGCGGGTTGAACGCCACGCTGCGCGATCTGGCGCGGTTGGGCGAGATGATGCGGAACGATGGTGTCGCCAATGGCGAACAGGTGGTGCCCAGAGCGGTGGTGGACGATATCCGCTTCAACGGATCGTCCGAGGCGTTCAAGCCGGCCGGCTATGTGACGCTGCCGGGCTGGGCTTACCGGAATATGTGGTGGATCTCGAACGACGATCACGGCGCTTACATGGCGCGCGGCATCTATGGGCAGAACATCTATATCGACCCGAAGGCCGAAATGGTGATCTCGCGCGTCGGCTCGCACACGGTCGCCGCGAATACGGCGACCGACCATCTGGTGCTGCCCGCCTATCGCGCTGCGGCGGACGCGCTGATGGCGGGGACGGTCTAGAGCAGACCGTCAGAACAGCGCGCCGAGTTTTTCGGGCGTGTAGTCTTCGAGCTGATCGAAGGCCCCGGCATGGGCCTTGTTCACCCAATCGGGATTGGCGATGAGGGCGCGCCCGACCGCGACCAGGTCGAACTCGCCGCGTTCGAAACGCTCGACGAGGCCTTTGAGGTTCGCGCCCGCGTTCTGCTGACCCGATTTCGTGAACGAGGTGATGAAATCGATGTCGAGGCCGACCGAGCCGACCGTGATGGTCGGCTTGCCGGTCAGTTTCCTGACCCAGCCCGCGAGATTGAGGTCGGAGCCGTCGAATTCGGCTTCCCAGAAGCGCCGGGTGGAGCAGTGGAAGACATCGACACCGGCATCGGTGAGCGGTTCGAGGAAGGCTTCCAGCAGGTCGGGCGTCGGGGCGAGGCGGGCGGTGTAGTCCTGCTGTTTCCACTGCGACCAGCGCAGGATGACGGGGAAGTCGGGCGAGACGGCGGCGCGGACGGCGCGAACGGCATCGGCCGCGAACCGGGTGCGCTGGACCATGTCGCCGCCATAGGAATCGGTGCGCTGGTTGGTGCCGTCCCAGAAAAACTGATCGATCAGATAGCCATGCGCGCCGTGCAGTTCGACGCCGTCGAAGCCCAGGCGTTCGGCGTTCGCGGCGGCGCGGCCATAGCCGGCGATGAGGTCGGCGATCTCCTCGTCGCTCGCCGGCTCGCTGGTCTTCTTGCCAGGCTTGAAGAGGCCCGAAGGGCCGATGGGCGCGACATCGGGGTTACGACCCTCGCCAGGCTTGCGGACGGTGCCGACATGCCAGATCTGCGGCACGATGTGGCCGCCGGCCGCTTTGACCTCTTTCACCACATTGGCCCAGCCGGCGAGCGCGTCGTCGCCGTGGAAGCGCGGCACCTGCGGATCGTTGGCCGCGGCGGGGTGGTCGATGGAGGTTCCCTCTGTGACCAGCAGGCCGACGCCACCCTCGACCCGGCGGCGATAATAGGCGGCGACGTCCGCCCCCGGAACCTGTCCGGGCGATTTTGAGCGGGTCATCGGCGCCATGACGAAGCGGTTGGGCAGCGTCAGCCGGCCGACCTGGAAGGGCGTGAACAGCGGGTCGAGCAGCGACATGAGTTTCCCCAAACGTAAAGCGTCAGATTTCGGTTGCGGTGCTGACATGCGACGTGAAGCGCCTTGCGTCCAGTCCGTTGCCTGAAGCGTTGCTTAAGCGCGGCTGAAAGCGTTTATCGAACGGTAGTCCCATGCCGTCCGATCCGCTCATTCCGCCGCCCGCCCGTCCGCCGCTGTGGCATATTTTCCGGCACCGCAATTACCGGCTGTTCTTTTCAGGCCAGTTGCTGTCGCTGATGGGCTCGTGGATGCAGACCATCGGACAGGCCTGGCTGGTCTATCGGCTGACCGAATCCCCGCTGGCGCTGGGGTTCATCGGCTTTCTCCAGCAGGGGCCGGTGTTCTTCTTTTCGGCCCTGGGCGGCACCATCGCCGACCGGGTGGACCGCCGGAAGCTGCTGATCTTCACCCAGAGCTGCTTCCTGTTGCAGGCCGCGACGCTGGCGGTACTGGCCTTCACCGGGGTCGCCGAAATCTGGCATGTCGCGGCGCTGGCGCTGTTCTTCGGTCTGCTGAATGCGGTGGACGTGCCGACGCGGCAATCGTTCACCGTGGAGATGGTCGGCCGCGAGGATCTGCAGAGCGCCATCGCTTTGAACTCGGTGATGTTCAACATGGCCCGCGTGGTGGGGCCATCGGTAGCCGGGATCACCATTGCGGCGGTGGGCGAGGCGTGGTGCTTCGCGATCAACGCCGTCAGCTATGTCGCGGTGCTGGCGAGCCTGATCCTGATGCAGACGGCTTCAGCCCGGCGCACGCAGCCTTCGCGGCCGTTGCAGGATCTGATCGAGGGCTTCCGCTATGTGACGCATCACCGCGAAATCCGCGCGGCGCTGCTGGCGCTGGCGATCAGCTCGTTCGCGGGCGGACCTTATCTGACGCTGATGCCGGTTTTCGCCGAGCAGGTGCTGGGGTCGGACTCGGCCGGTTACGGTCTGCTGATGACGACCGTGGGGGCGGGGGCCTTGCTGGGCGCGCTGGCGATGAGCCGGCTGAGCGGCGAACGGTTGAAGCAGGCGCCGGAACTGGCGGCGATCAGCTTCGGGCTGTGGATGACGGCGCTGTCGTTGACCACGAATTTCTGGGTGGCGATGGTGCTGATCCTGCCCACCGCGTTCAGTTTGATGCTGCAGGGATCGTCCACCAACATCATCGTGCAGAACGCGGTCGATGACCGGATGCGTGGCCGGGTGATGGCCTATTATACGATGTCGTTCCTGGGAATGATGCCGTTCGGCTCGCTGGCCGCAGGCACGCTTGCGCATTACATCGGTGTGCCCTTGACGTTGACCTGCGGCGGCATCCTGTGCGCGCTCGCGGGGGCGGCGACCTGGCGGCTGCGGCGGCGGCCGCGTTAACGACGTGGAGCGATCGGCGGATCACGCGGCGGGTCCGCGGCGTTAGGAATCGCAGATGTCGAGGAGCGTCCTGTCATGCGCCTGTCTGTCGTCCTGATCGCCGCCTTACTGATCGCTCCGGCGTTCGCCGAAACGCTGGAACCCGGCGTCTATCCCTGCCGCACGCCCGCCGGAACCGTGACCGGCAGCGGGTTCGTCGTTTACGACGACGGCAGCTATGGCGATGCGCCGGGTAAGGTGACGGGTTCGACGGCGTACCAGCTGGGCGAAGTGCGCTTCGGCGGGGGCAAGAATGACGGCAAGCGCGCGCTGGTGATCTCGCAGACGCGGATCAAGCTGGGCAAGCGCATCTTCTGCAACCGCGAGACCGCTCTGCCGCAAACCGTTGCGCCCGCCGCTGAGCCGGTATCGGAAGACAAGGCGGCCCCTGCGGCGCCCGGCGCGAAGTTGATCGTGGTGAAGCCGGATTTGCGGCGCTAGATCGCCGCGACGAGCGCGTATCCGCCGGCCAGCGCCAGAACGAGAACCACTACCAGCGCGAAATAAAGGGGCGTCGAGACGCCTTCGCGCGGCGGTTGCGCGGCGCGCCTGGCTGTTCTGGCGGCTTCGCGTTCGGCGCGCTCGCGCTGCTGGCGGGCGGCATTCAGGTCAACGATCTTGCGCTCGTCGCTCACGCGGACCTCAAGGCAGAAATAGGTGGAGGGATTTTGTTGCCCAGCTCCCACGTATTGTCTCAAGCGATCGGTCGCTTCCGGCCGCGGAAATCAGGTGGAGGGATTCTGTTGCCCAGCTCCCTCCGGGCTGCGCTTACCTATTAGGCAGCGAGGGCCATTTCATTGTCGTTGGCACCTAAACAACGGCCCGATAACCGTGGAACCATGCGGAGCAAAAGCTACGTCTTTACACGTCCGTCGATGCTATTTCGCCCCCATCAACCGAACCTCGTAAGGTCCGCTTGGTGGAGGCGCCGGGTACCGCCCCCGGGTCCGAGCCGCTTATTACACGCGCGTTTATCGCCATAGCCGGGCAAGCCGGCGCCGATGAATATAAGGCGTCGCGCGGGAAAAATCACCACCGATAATCCGCCCCCATTTCCGCCATTTCCCACCCGTGTCACGCTCGCGAAGGCGGGCATCCACGGCTTGGCGGGGCGGCTGGATGCCCGCCTTCGCGGGCATGACACGAGAGGTTATCCCCAGCTCTCGTAGGCCCGCCTGCGCCAAGCGGTGTTACGCTCCTGCCCTGACGAATCACGGGGCCGGGCGATGCGCCAATATCTCGACCTGATGCAGCTGGTGCTGAACACCGGGATCAAGAAGACCGACCGGACCGGCACCGGCACGCTCTCGGTGTTCGGCCATCAGATGCGCTTCGACCTGTCGGAAGGCTTTCCGCTGGTCACGACAAAGAAGGTGCACCTGAAGTCGATCGTTCACGAGCTGCTGTGGTTCCTGAAGGGCGAGACGAACATCGCCTATCTGAAGGAGAACGGCGTCCGCATCTGGGACGAATGGGCCGACGAGCGCGGCGATCTCGGCCCGGTCTATGGTCATCAGTGGCGCTCGTGGCCGGCGCGTGACGGCTCGACCATCGACCAGATCGGCAATCTGATCGAGATGATCAAACGCACGCCGGATTCGCGGCGGCTGATGGTGACGGCCTGGAACCCCTCGGATGTGGAGCGCATGGCGCTGCCGCCATGCCACTGCCTGTTCCAGTTCTATGTCGCGGAGGGGAAGCTGTCGTGCCAGCTCTATCAGCGCTCGGCCGACATCTTCCTTGGGGTGCCGTTCAACATCGCCTCCTATGCGCTGCTGACCATGATGATCGCGCAGGTCACGGGGCTGAAGCCCGGCGATTTCGTGCACACGCTGGGCGACGCGCATCTCTATTCCAATCATCTGGAGCAGGCGGCGCTGCAGCTTTCGCGCGCGCCCAAGGCGTTGCCCGCGATGCGGATCAATCCG
The DNA here is from genome assembly GCA_027492655.1 of Alphaproteobacteria bacterium. GTDB lineage: Bacteria > Pseudomonadota > Alphaproteobacteria > Micropepsales > Micropepsaceae > JADZAI01. The sequence goes on from JAPUEF010000179.1 coordinate 5,129, forward strand.
GCGATCACCGATATTTTCGACTTCGCGTTCGAGGACTTCAAGCTGGAGCGCTATGAGGCGCATCCGCATATCGCCGCGCCGGTGGCGGTGTGAACAGCGGATTGGAAATCCGCGCCTCGCGGCCGGATGAAGCGGGTCTGGTCTTCACGCTGCTGCATGAGCTGGCTGTCTATGAGAAGCTGGACGCGCCGGCGTTCTTCGAGCTGACGCCTGAGATCGTCGCGCGCGACTTCTACGGCGAGACGCAGAAGGTCCATGCCGATCTCGCCTTTTGGGACGGACAGCCGGCGGGCGTGTGCCTGTGGTACGGCACATACGCCTCGTTCCGGGCTGCACCGGGCGTGTTTCTGGAAGACTTGTATGTCCGCGAGAGCTATCGCGGCAAAGGCATCGGCAAAGCGTTCTTCGCGCATCTGGCGCGCCTAGCCGCCGCCGGCGGCGCGCGGCGGGTAGAGTGGACGGTGCTCGACTGGAATGAGAGCGCGATCGGTTTCTATCGCGGCATGGGCGCCGCACCGAACGCGGGCTGGACCCATTACCGCCTCCAGGGCGAGGCGCTGAAAGCATTGGCTGAAGCATGACGTCTCTGACCGATCCCCTGATTTCGCTGATCGTCGCGGTCGCCAATAACGGCGTGATCGGCAACAAGGGCGCGCTGCCCTGGCGTATCCCGGAGGATATGCGCTGGTTCCGCATGCACACGCTGGGCAAGCCGGTGATCATGGGCCGCAAGACGTGGGAGTCGCTGCCGACAAAGCCGCTGCCCAAGCGCGAGAACATCGTCGTCACGCATAATTCCGGCTATGTGGCGCGGGAGGCGAGCGTCGCGACCAGTTTCGATGCCGCCATCGCGGCCGCCGCCGGGTCGCCCGAGATTGTGGTGATCGGCGGGGCGTCGCTCTACGCCGAGGCGCTGCCGCGCGCGGGACGCATCTATCTCACCAGCGTGGGACTATCGCCCGAGGGCGACGTCTTCATGCCGGAGTTCTCGCCTGACGACTGGAAGCAGAGCTTCGTCCAGTCCCACCCGGCGCTGGGTCCGCTGCCGGGCTTTACGTTCCGTATTCTCGAACGGGCCTGAAGGCTGCGGCGGGCGATCTTGCATGGAAGCGATCCAGACTGAGCGACTGATCCTCAGAAACTTCAGGGCGTCCGATGCGGCGGACCTGCTGGCCTATCTGCACGAGCCGCGCGTGCGCTGTTTTCTCTCGATGAAGCTGGAAGACCTTGCCGCGGCGCAGGCCGAAGCGGAGGCGCGCAGCCGCAGCGACGATTACATCGCCGTTTGTCTGCGCGAGAGCGGGAAGCTCATCGGCGATGTGTTCGCCATGCCGGAGCCGCCGGACACCTATTCGGTCGGTTGGCATTTCAATGCGGATTTCGCCGGTGCGGGCTTTGCGGGCGAGGCGGCGCGGAGGCTGTTCGACTATCTCTTCCAGGCGAAGGCTGCCCGGCGTCTTTATGCGTATGTCGAGGACGACAATCTCGCCTCGCAACGTCTCTGCGAAAAGCTGGGGATGCGGCAAGAGGGCCTGTTCCGCGAGTTCGTCTCGTTCGTCAATGATCAGGCCGGCGATCCCATCTTTGAGAACACGTTCCAGTACGCGGTGCTGAAGGCCGAATGGGCCGGCGGCGCTGCACTGCGCCGCCCGTGACGGACGTTTCCGCTTCGCAATCCCCGGCTTGCGCGGCGCGCGCATCGGCCTAACGTGCCCGCGCTGAAAACCACAAGGTCAGGGAGACGCTTCGCTTATGGCCATCACGGAAATCGCCTCAGGTCTGAAATTCCCCGACGGGCCGGTCGTCAGGGACGACGGCTCGGTCATTCTGGTCGAGATCCAGTCGGGCAACATCACACGCGTAACGCCCAACGGAAAGAAGAAGGTCATCGCCTCGCCCGGCGGCGGGCCGAACGGCGCAGCGATCGGCCCGGATGGCGCGCTGTATGTCTGCAACAATGGCGGCTTCGAGTGGCACAAGAACGGCAAGCTGACGATCCCCGGCCACAAGCCCGCCAATTATTCCGGCGGCCGGATCGAGCGCATCGATCTGTCCACCGGCAAGGTCGAGGTGCTCTACACGCATAGCGAGGGCCAGCCGCTGCGCGGGCCGAACGACCTGGTCTTCGACAAGCAGGGCGGCTTCTGGTTCACCGATCACGCCAAGTCGACCCACGACAACCGCGAATGGGGCGCGCTGCACTACGCCACCATCGACGGCAACCACATCTCGACCCAGATCCACCAGATCATGGCCCCGAACGGCGTCGGTCTCTCGCCGGACGAGAAGACGGTCTATTACGCCGAGACGCTGTCGGGCCGGCTCTATGCGGCGCCGATCAAGAAGCCGGGCCAGCTGGCCAAGGGGCAGGGCGTGCTGCCGGGCGGCGCGTATGTCGGCCAGACGCCGGGCTATGCCTTCTACGACTCGCTGGCGGTTCAGGCGAACGGCGATGTCTGCGTCGCCACGATCTTCCAGGGCGGCATCTCCACGATCTCGACCAAGGGCAAGGTGAAGCTGACCTCGCTGATGCAGTTCGGCGATCTGCTGGTGACGAATATCGCGTTCGGCGGCAAAGGCATGAAGACCGCCTACATCACGCTGTCCGGGTCGGGAAAGCTGATCTCGATGCCGTGGGCGCAGGCGGGACTGAGGTTGAACTTCAACGCCTGAGCCCTTGCGCGACGGACCGTTTCGGATTATAGTCCTATAATAAAGGCGGCGTCATTTCGGCGTCGCCTTTCGCGCTGAAAGGGGCGAAAAACAACAATATCGAAAAACGTAAGAACGATACGTTGTGGGCCGACGCGCGGCCGACACACCATATTTAGGTTCTAAGTCCTAACGATCTCCCGGTCGATCAGCACGGCCAGGAACAGGGCCGGGCCGCCATGGGCGATCCAGGCGTGGTTGGTGCCGCGCTGGATGACGATGTTACCGGGTTTCAGCCGCGTCTCGTCGTCTTCGAGGATCAGCGAGGCGTCGCCCTTGATGAGGCAGATCACGTCGATCGAATGGGTCTCGTGCATGCCCGGTGCGCGGGTCTGGTCGATGATCGCGTCCGCCGCGTGGAAGCGGCCGAAGGCTTCCTTGGTCGCCTTGTTCATGGCTTCGACCGGCACACCGGTAGGGGCGGGCTCGATGACGAACCAGCGCACCTTCACGCCGCCCTTGGGCGGGTGGAGGTTGACCGGCTCCAGATTGGCCGGCGTGTGGTCCTTGGGGTCGAGCGGGCCGTGCGTGTCGGCCCAGATATCCAGCAGGCCGCCGAGGCCGGCCTCCGCCATGCTGGCTCCTGGCGCGCCGTCGATGATGATGACGGACTTGCCGCTTGCGTCGTCGCCGGTGATCACCCGGCGGATGGCGTCTTCAAAACCTGGATAGGACATGGACTTCGCTCCCTGATGTTCTGCTTTGGCGGCAGTTCATCCGGAAACGGCGGCTTTGTCATCCCGTCGCCTCAGATGAGGACGATGCGCGGCGGCGGCTTGGCGATGGCCTGTTCGAGGCGGGCCAGCGCGGCGGCGGCGATGTCGAAGAATGGCTTCGCCTGCGACCCGCCCGGATCGGCGGCGACGACGGGCGCGCCCTCGTCCGAGCCGACACGGATGGCGAGGTGCAGCGGCAGTTCGCCGAGGAAGGGCACGCCCAGTTCGTCCGCCGTCTGCCGCGCGCCGCCATGGCCGAAGATGTGCTCCTCGTGGCCGCACTGGGAGCAGATATGGGTGCTCATGTTCTCGACGATGCCGAGCACCGGCACCGCGACCTTCTGGAACATCGTTATGCCCTTGCGGGCGTCGAGCAACGCCACGTCCTGCGGCGTCGAGACGACGATGGCCCCGGCGAGCGTCACGCGCTGGGTGAGGCTGATGTGGATGTCGCCTGTGCCGGGCGGCATGTCGATGAGCAGGATGTCGAGATCGTCCCAGGCGACCTGGGTGAGAAGCTGATTCAGCGCGCCGGTCGCAACAGGGCCGCGCCAGACGGCGGCGGCACTGGGGTCGATCAGGAGACCGATGGACATCGCCTTGATGCCGTAAGCGGTCATCGGGTCGAGGCGCTTGTCGTCGCGGATATGAGGACGTCCCTTGAGCCCGAGCAGATGCGGCACGGACGGGCCGTATATATCGGCGTCCATCAAGCCGACGCGCTTGCCGAGCGCCGCGAGCGCCAGCGCGAGATTGACGGCGACGGTCGATTTACCCACGCCGCCCTTGCCGCTGGCGACGGCGACGATGTGCCTGATGCCGGGAATGCCCTGGGGCGCGGTGCGTTCGGGGGCAGGCTTCTGCGGCGCTTGCGGCGCGCCGCTATGCGCGGTGAGGACAGCGGTGACGGCGGCGACGCCGCGCAGCGCCTTCACCGCGGCTTCGGCTTTCGCGCGGGTCGCTTCGTAGGCGCGGGCCTTGTCGGGAGCGACTTCGAGCATGAAGCCGACTTTTCCGTCGCGGATGACAAGTCCTTGAATGCGGCCGGACTCGATCAGGCCGCGCCCTGTCTCAGGGTCGGGAATCGCGTTCAAAACCGCGGCGATTTCGTCTTTCGATGGCGATGTCATGGCGATGCTGGATAGCACAGGCGCAGCCGCCGCACCTTGATTTCACGCCTCCCGCATCGGATATGGGTCATCAGGTGCCGCGATGCGCCAGCCATAGGGCCGTATTGGCCGTTTTCTGGGCGCCCGTGCGCGTCGCAGCAAAGGAGGATCCGCTTAATGCCGTGGCAGAATAATTCCGGTGGCCCGTGGGGCGGGGGAGGCGGCAAGGATGGCGGCCGTGGTCCCTGGGGCCAGGGCGGCGGCGGCAAAGGCGGCGGTGGTGGCGGAAATCAGCCCCCGAACCTGGAAGACCTGATCCGCAAGGGTCAGGAGCGCATGAAGAAGGTGATGCCGGGCGGTCCGATGAGCACGCGCGGCATTCTGCTGGTGGCGCTGGTGGCCGTCGCGGCCTGGCTGGCGACCGGCTTCTACACCGTCCAGCCCGACGAGCAGGGCATCGTGAAGACATTCGGCAAATTCAGCCGCCAGACCGGCCCCGGCATCGCCTATGCGCTGCCCTGGCCGATCGAGACGGTCGAGAAGCCGCAGGTGACGCGCCAGAATTCGGTGAGCGTCGGCGTGCGGTCCGATGGCGGCCGCAGCAGCGTCGCGGATGAAAGCCTGATGCTGACGGGCGATGAGAACATCATCGACGTGGATTTCACCGTCATCTGGATCATCTCGGACGCGCGCCACTATCTGTTCAACGTCGAGGACGTGGAAGGCACGATCAAGGCGGTGGCGGAATCCTCGATGCGCGACGTGGTCGCGCGCAAGAACCAGCAGCGCGTGCTGACCGAAGAGCGCGAGGCGATCCAGAACGAAGTGCAGGAGCTGATGCAGAAGACGCTCGACGGTTACGGCGCGGGCGTGACGATCAACGAGGTGCAGCTGCAGCGCGTTGAGCCGCCGCAGGAAGTCATCGCGTCGTTCCGCGACGTGCAGGCGGCGGTCGCCGACGCCGAGAAGATGCGCAACCAGGCCGAGACCTATCGCAATCAGAAGGTGCCGAGCGCGGAAGGTCAGGCGGCGCAGATCATCCAGCAGGCCGAAGCCTATCAGTCGCAGACCGTGGCCGAGGCGCAGGGCGAGGCGCAGCGCTTCCTGTCGATCTATGAGCAGTACCGTCTTGCGCCGGAAGTGACCCGCGAGCGCATCTATCTGGAGACGATGGAGCGCGTGCTGGGCGGCACCAACAAGATCATCGTGGATGACGGGGCGGGCGGAAAAGGCGTCGTGCAATATCTGCCGCTGGACCAGCTGAAGCCCAAATCCGAGACGACCACCGTGACGGGAGGCAATCGCTGATGCGCCCGATCGTGATCGTTCTCGCCGCGCTGGCGGGTTTGCTGCTGTTCCTGTGGAATTTCGTGTTCTTCGTGGTCGAGGAGCGCGAGCAGGCGCTGGTCGTCCAGCTGGGCGAGCCGAAGACTACGGTGCGCGATCCCGGCCTCTATGTGCTGATCCCGTTCTTCCAGAACGTCGTCTATTTCGACGACCGCATCCTGGAGATCGACACGCCGCAGGCGGAGTCGCTGTCGA
>JAPUEF010000180.1:0-3781 GCA_027492655.1 Alphaproteobacteria bacterium
GGCTATTTCGGCATGTTCTCCGTCGATCCCGGCGCCCAGGCGCAAGGCCTCGGCAAAAAATTGCTCGCGGCCTGCGAAAAATCGGTCAGGACCGAATGGAAATCGCGCGCTCTCAGCATGGTTGTCATCAATCTTCGCGCAGACCTCATCGCCTGGTACCAGCGCCGCGGCTACACCCTCACGGGCCAGCGCGAACCCTTCCCCTTCGACTCCGCCCCCGGCGCGCTCCGCCGCGACTTCGATCTTGTGGAGCTCAAGAAGCCGCTCTGACGGTTCAGGCCGCCATCTGAAATCTGCGGCCGGTCGCGCCGCTATTTCTCCGGCACGCCGCCGCTTTTGCGGAAGGCCTCGATCTCCTCGGCGCTGAATCCGGCCTCGCCGAGAACCGTATCCGTATCGGCTCCGAAATCCGGCGGCAGGCGGCGCAGCGAAGGCGGCGTGCCCGATAGCTTGATCGGGCTACCGACGCCCTTGTAGCCCTCCGTCTCGATCCGCATTTCGCGCACGGCGGTCTGCGGATCGTCCAGCGCCTCCTGGATATTGTTCAGCGGTCCCGCCGGCACGCCCGCCTCCAGCAGACGCCGCGCCAACCCGACGCCCTCCTGCACGGCGAACAGCGGCGCCAGAATGGCCGTCAGCTCGGCGCGGTTGGTGTTGCGCCCTGCCATGCTGTTGAACCGTGCGTCCAGCGCCAGTTCCGGCCGGCCCAGCACTGCCATCGCTTTCACGAATTGCCCATCGTTGCCGACGCCCAGAAAGATCGGTCGCGTCGCGGTCGCAAACAGATCGTAGGGCGCGACATTGGGATGCGCATTGCCGGTCAGCGTCGGCAGCTTCTGTCCCCACAGCCAGTTGGCCGAATGCGGATGCGTCAGCGTGATGCCGACGTCGTACAGCGCCACCTCCACGAACTGGCCTTTGCCGGTGCGATCGCGCTCGCGCAGCGCCAGCAGGATCCCGATCACGGCGTTCAGCCCGCTCGCCAGATCCACCACCGGCGCGCCCATCTTCACCGGGCCGCTGGCCGCCGATCCGGTCACGCTCGACATCCCCGTCATGGTCTGCACCACGGCGTCATAGCCGGGAAAACCGCCATACGGCCCCTCGCTGCCGAAACCGGAAATGCGCGCATGGATCAGCTTCGGGAACATCGGCTGCAGAACGCTCTCGAACCCCAGATCCCACTTCTCCAGCGTTCCCGCCTTGAAGTTCTCGACCAGCACGTCCGCGTCGTCCAGCAACCGCAACAGCGCCAGCCGCCCGTCGGCCTTGCGCAGATCCAGCGCGATGCCGCGCTTGTTGCGGTTCACGTTCAGATAATAGCCGCTCGGCCCGCGCGCGCCTACGTCGTCCCGGAACGGAGGCCCCCATTCGCGCGTCTCGTCGCCCCCCGGCGGCTCGACTTTCACCACATCCGCGCCATGATCGCCCAGCACTTGTGTGCAATAGGGTCCGCCCAGAACGCGGCTCAGGTCGATGACGCGAATGCCGGTCAAGGCGCCGGCGGTGGTGACATTCAACATGGGGTTCTCCTGATGCCAGCGTGCTTAGCAAGGGGATGCCGAGGGAGCAAAGCCATGAAATGGATCGCCGCAACGGCCTTCTGCGGCCTCATCGCCTCGGCGCACGCGCTCTCGGTCGAACCCGCCGCCGGCCTGTCGGTCGGCCATCCTCTGTCGCCGCTCTGCGATCTTGTCTGCGGCGGCAAGTGGGAACCCGATCACCCGGCCTTCCCGGACGAAATCCGCACCACGAAGTCCTATCGCTGGAACGCCGAGACGGGCGAGATCGTCGGTGTCGAACACAGAAGCGGCGGGGTCGCCGGCATTAATGTCGTCGTCACCGTGCGCTATGTCTACGATCCGGCGACCGACGCCATCACGGCGTATCGCACCGGACAGGACCGCACCGGCAAGGCGCTCCCCGAAGAAATCGCCGCCGTCACCATCGACGGCGACGGCTACCGCGAAGTCCGTCCGCCTCGGGACAACGGCGCGGTCTATACCTCGACCTATACCTTCCCTAAGCCGGATACGATGATCGCCCGGCTCGATGTCGTCACGCCGGGCGCGAATCCGTCGAACAGCTCTTCCCGCTACGTCCGCTCGCCCTGAACATCCGCACAGGTTCTTCGCTCATGCGCTTCATCGTCCCTGCCGCGCTCATCGCCTCCGGGCTCGCCGTCACGCCCGCCGAGGCCGCCGACCAGACCTCGCCGCTGAAGGCGCTCTGCGAGAAAATCTGCGGCGGCGTCTGGCGTCTGGCCGAAGAGCCGCAAATGTCCGACGCGTTTTTCACCTCCTACACCTATGTGTGGGACGAAGACCTGCGCGGCATCAAAGGCCTCGTCTCCACGGTCGGCGGGATCGGCGGCATCCGCCGTGATCAGATCGTCGTCATCGGCTACGATCAAGCGGCCGCGACGCTGTGGTCCATCGACGCAGAGGGCGAGGGGAAGCCGGTCTATGGCGAAATCACGCTGATGGCCGGCGGCTATCAGACAAAGGCGTATCCCCTGGGCGATGCATCATCCAGCATGATCACGTCCATCGTCTTCGACGGTGCGGACATCTTCACGCAAACCTCCGAAATCACCCATTCCGGCGGCCACACGATTTCCACGCCCGTCCGCTACAAGCGCGTTCCGAACTGACCGTCAGCGGCGCGGCTACAGCCGAACCCGTCCCAGCCGCAGCGCATTCAGGATGACGCTCACCGAAGACAGCGCCATCGCGGTGGAGGCGATCTCGGGGCTCAGCATCGCGCCGGTCAGCGGGTACAGCGCGCCCGCCGCCAGAGGAATCCCCGCCGCGTTGTAGCCGAAGGCGAAGATCAGATTCTGCCTGATCGTCCGCATCGTCGCCTCGGCCAGTCGCCGCGCTCGCACGAGGCCTCCGATCTCGCCCTTCAGCAGCGTGACCCCGGCGCTTTCCAGCGCCGCGTCCGCGCCGGTGCCCATGGCGATCCCGCAATCGGCCGCCGCGAGGGCAGGGGCATCGTTCACGCCATCGCCGGCCATCGCGACGCGCCGCCCCTCGGCCTGCAGTGTCCGCACAAGCTCGGCCTTACCAGCGGGCGAAACCCCGGCCCGTACATCGGCGATGCCTAGCGTAGCGGCGACGGGCCGCGCGGTGCCGGCATGATCGCCGGTCGCCATCACTGGCGTCACGCCAGCGGCGGCCAGCGCCGCGACCGCGGCCTTCGCCTCGGCCTTCACCGGGTCGGCCACCCCGATCGCCGCCACCGCCGCGCCGTCCACCGCTACGAACACCGCCGTCGCGCCATCCTTGCGCAGCGCCGCCGCGTCGCTCTCGACGGCGGCTGTCGAAACGCCCTCCGCCGCCAACCAATCGGCATTGCCGATCTTCACCGTCCGGCCGCCAACCGTACCGGTTACGCCTTTGCCGGGCGGGGCGTCGAAACCTTCCACCGCCGATAACGTCAGCCCCTTCGCCGTTGCGCCCGCCACGATCGCGGCGGCCAGCGGATGCTCCGCCTGGGCCTCCACGCTCGCCGCCAACCGCAGCGCGTCATCGGCGTCCGCTCCAGCCACAGGGCGCACGGCGATCAGGACGGGGCGGCCTTCCGTCAGCGTTCCGGTCTTATCCAGGATGATCGTATCTGCGCGCGCCAGCGCTTCCAGCGCCGCGGCGTCACGCACCAGCACCCCGGCCTTCGCGCCGCGCCCGACGCCCGCCATCACCGCCATCGGCGTCGCCAGTCCCAGCGCGCATGGGCAGGCGATGATCAGCACCGAAACGGCCGCCACCAGGCCATAGGA
>JAPUEF010000180.1:3791-11176 GCA_027492655.1 Alphaproteobacteria bacterium
CCCAGAATCAGCCAGCCTGCGAACGCCGCCACCGCCACCACGATCACCAGAGGAACGAACCATCCGGCCACCTTATCGGCCAGGCTTTGCACTGGCGCCCGGCTGCGTTGTGCATCGGCCACCAACGCCACGATCCGCGCCAGCATGGTATCGCGGCCCACCGCTTCGGCCCGCATGACGAACGCCCCGCTGCCGTTGATCGAGCCGCCCGTCACGCGCGCCCCCGGCAGCTTCTCGACCGGCAGAGGCTCGCCCGTCACCAGCGCTTCATCGACGCTCGATTGTCCTTCGGTCAGTATGCCGTCCACCGGCACCGCCGCGCCCGGTCTCACCCGCAGCAGATCGCCGACGACGATATTCTCCAGCGCGATCTCGCCGCCTTCGGCGCGCTCCGCCGTCTTGGGCGACAGATCCATCAGCGCCCGGATCGCGCCGCCGGTCGCCGCCCGCGCCCTCAGCTCCAGAACCTGCCCCAACAGCGCCAGCGTCACGATCACGCCGCCCGCCTCGAAATAGACCGGCGGCGCGCCGTGGCCGCCCAGCCCGTGCGGGAAAATTCCCGGCGCGAATACGGCGACCAGGCTGTAGAGGAACGCCACGCCGACCCCCAGTGCGATCAGCGTGAACATGTTCAGATGCCCGCTTTTCAGCGAGGCCGCGCCGCGCTGGAAGAACGGCCACCCGGCCCACAGCACCACCGGCGTCGCCAGTGCCGCCTGCGTCCAGGCATTGGTCTGATGCGACAGGCCGAACGTCCATCCGAACAGATGCCCGCCCATCTCCAGCGCCAGCAACGGCAGGCTTAAGGCCGCACCGACCGCGAAGCGCCGCGTCATGTCCCGCAATTCGGGGTTTGCGCCGTTCGCCGCCGGCAACATCGGCTCCAGCGCCATGCCGCAGATAGGGCAAGGCCCGGGCGCGTCGCGCACGATCTGCGGGTCCATCGGGCAGGTCCACTTCGTGCCGGCCGCTACCGTCTGCGGCGCGGCCGGCGCGGGGCCGAGATACTTCCCCGGATCGGCGATGAACTTCGTCCGGCATCCAGCCGAACAGAAATGATAGGTCACGCCATCATGTGCGGCGCTTGGTTTTCCCGCGTTGGGATCGACATCCATGCCGCAGACCGGATCCTTGACCGTGGCATGGGCGCTATGGTCGTGGCCGGCGCAGCAAGCCTTCGTTCCATGGGTGGACATGGGCATCACCTTGAGAAAGCGTCCATGATGACCTATACCCCATACGGGTATAGGTCAATATACCCTGGAGGGGTATGTATGGCGCACGGCGACACGGCGAAGAATCTCAGCGCCCTCAAGCGTATCGAGGGGCAGGTCAGGGGCATCGCCAGGATGGTCGAGGAAGACCGCTACTGCATCGACATCGTCACGCAGATCGCCGCCGCGCGCGCCGCGCTCGGCCGGGTCGAGGCCGATCTTCTGCGCGGCCATATCGACCATTGCGTCCACAAGGCCATGAAATCCGGCGATCAGGCCGAACGCGCCCGGGTGGTCGAGGAACTGATCACGGTCTTCGGCCGGCGCTGATCCCGCCCCTCGCGCAGATAGCTGTCGCCATCGCTTTCCAGCGCGTCGCCCTCGCGGCGACAGATACCGCACCACGCGGCGGCCGTGTTGCAGAGCGTCTCCAGACTGCCGAGGCAGACAGGCGACTGGTCGGGCGGACGGCAGCCAGGCCGATGCGCATATTTCGTGTCCCGAACTCTGCCGCAGGCGTAACTTTACGCCGCCATTCTGCGCCCATAGTGTCCCGCCGCATCAGGCAGAAAACGAGATCATCATGGCGCTCGACACCGAAACCCGCGAACAGCTCATCGCATCCGTCGCCCGCTTCGTGCGCGACCGGCTGGTTCCCATCGAGGATAAGGTCTCCAGCGAGGACCGCGTGCCCGACGAAATCGTCCAGGAGATGCGCGAACTCGGGCTTTTCGGCCTCTCGATCCCCGTCGAATATGGTGGCCTCGGCCTCACCATGGAGGAGGAAGCGCTCGTCCTCTTCGAACTCGGCCAGACCTCGCCGGCCTTCCGCTCGGTCATCGGCACCAATGTCGGCATCGGCAGCCAGGGCCTCGTCATGTTCGGCCGTCAGGATCAGAAGGATGACTGGCTACCGAAAATCGCCAGCGGCGAGGTGATCGCCAGCTTCTGCCTCACCGAGCCCGGCGCCGGGTCCGATGCCGCCGCCGTCCGCACCACGGCGGTCCGCAAGGGCGACGTCTATGTCGTCAACGGCACCAAGCGCTTCATCACCAATGCGGCGAAGGCGGGAGCCTTCACCCTGATGGCCCGCACCAACCCCGACATCAAAGGCGCGGGCGGCATCTCGGCCTTCTTCCTGCCCTCGAATCTCAAGGGCATTACGGTCGGCAAACCGGAAAAGAAAATGGGCCAGCAGGGCGCGCATATCCACGACGTGGTCTTCGAGAATTGTGAAGTCCCCGCTGAATGCCTCATCGGCGACAAGGAAGGCGAGGGCTTCAAGCTCGCCATGCAGGTGCTCGATCGCGGTCGCCTGCACATCGCCGCCGTCTGCGTCGGGGTCTCGCAGCGCCTGGTGCGCGATAGCACCAACTACGCCATCGAGCGCGAGCAGTTCGGCCAACGCATCGCCGATTTCCAGCTCATTCAGGGCATGCTGGCCGACAGCAAGACCGAAGCCTACGCCGCGCGCTGCATGGTGCTGGAAACCGCCCGCAAGCGCGACGAAGGCGCGAACATCGCGATGGAAGCCTCCTGCTGTAAGCTGTTCGCGTCGGAAGCCGTCGGTCGCATCGCCGACCGCAACGTCCAGATTCACGGCGGCGCAGGCTACGTGTCGGACTACGCCGCCGAACGCTTCTACCGCGACGTCCGCATCTTCCGCCTCTACGAGGGCACCAGCCAGATCCAGCAGATGGTCATCGCCAAGTCGCTTCTGCGCAACGCGGGCTAGTCTCGATGGTCGAGGTAGTACCGCTGCGTCTCTACAAGTATGTGTCCAAAGATGGGCTTGCTCGTATCGTTGGTCCCGGCCGAATTCGTTACAGCCAGCCAGCTGTCTTAAACGACCCTTTCGAGTTCACCGTACATCGACCTGAACTCTTCTCGGCGAAGTTCGTTGATAAGGAGCTGGAATCCGCGAAAGTCAGCTCGATCTTCGATGACACAATCAAAAAGATGAAGGCTGAGCATCCCATGCTCGCTGGATTGATCGACCGAATCCCGCTTAGTGAGCAGGAGAAAATAAAGGTTGGCCTTCGCTCTCAAGTGGATGACGTGGCGCAACAGCTGCTGCCGAAGGTGTCCGCAGCTCTGAACGAGAGGATGGCCAGCGAATTTCGAATTCTAAGCCTGACCGAGACTCCGATAAATCTACTGATGTGGGCGCACTACGCAGATTCGCACAAAGGCGCCGTGATTGAGTTCGACACTTCACACGCGGCGCTGAAATCGCCACGATCCGCTACGGATGAGCTTCGATACCCACGGAAGGTTTTGTACGTCGATCACATGCCGAAAGCGTCGTTGGATCAAACCAACGCCGAAGTGCTGTTCCTCACAAAAGGCAAACCATGGGCGTATGAAAAGGAGTGGCGCATCCTTCAGGCCGCAAGGTTTGCGGTCGCAACAAGCGGGGAGCAGCCTACTGAAATCTGCTTATACGAAATGCCTCATTCTGCAGTCACATCGGTCACGTTTGGTGCCGGTGCGAATGCCGATTGGGTGCAATCTGAAATCGCGCGAATTCATGCGCTGCCCGATGCTTCCCATGTAGAATATTTCCAGTGTCAAGTTAGCTCTCAAGACTATGAGCTTGTGCGCTTGCCGATTTCATCTCGGCCATGACTTCTGCGTTTGTATGCTGTTGACAACGGAGCGCGGCTTGAAATGACCAGAACCTTCCGCATCGGATGCGCCTCCGGCTTCTGGGGCGACAGCTACATCGCCGCGCCCCAGCTCATCGAGCATGGGAATATCGACTATCTGGTCTTCGACTATCTGTCGGAAATCACCATGTCGATCATGGGCCGGGCGATGGCGAAGGATCCGAACGCCGGTTATGCGATCGATTTCGTCACCGTCACCATGGCCGCCATCGCGCGCGACGTCGCGGCCAAGAAGATCAAGGTCATCGCAAATGCCGGCGGCCTCAACCCGCGCGCCTGCGCCGCGGCGCTTGAGGCATTGCTGGTGAAGCAGGGCGTCGATCTGAAGGTCGCCTATGTCGAGGGCGACGATATCCGCCCGCGCCTCGAAACATGGAAGGCCCTCGGCCTCACCGAGATGTTCACCGGCGCGGCGCTGCCTGAAAACCCGCTCACCATGAACGCCTATCTCGGCGGCTTCCCGATCGCGGCGGCGCTGGCTGCGGGCGCGGACATCGTCGTCACCGGCCGCTGCGTCGACAGCGCCGTCACGCTCGGGGCCTGCATCCACGAGTTCGGCTGGAGTCCGCACGACTACGACAAGCTCGCCGGCGGTTCGCTCGCCGGGCACATCGTGGAATGCGGCGCTCAGGCCTGCGGCGGCATCTTCACTGACTGGGAAAGCGTGCCCGGCTGGGAGAACATCGGCTACGCCATCGCCGAGATGAGCGAAGACGGCAGTTTCGTCGCCACCAAGCCGGACGGCACCGGCGGCCTCGTCTCGCCCGGCACCGTTGGCGAGCAGATGCTCTATGAGATCGGCGATCCGCAGGCCTATATACTGCCCGATGTCGTCTGCGATTTCGCGCAAGTCCGCATGACGCAGGAAGGCGACAACCGCGTCCGTGTCACCGGCGCGAAAGGCTACGCCCCGACGCCCACCTACAAGGTCTCCGTCACATGGGAGGATGGCTGGCGCGTCACCTCCATGCTGGCTTTGGCCGGCATCGACGCCGCGAAGAAAGTCCGCCGCATCGGCGAAAGCGTCCTGGAGCGCATGGACACCATCATGCGCCAGCGCAACTGGGGACCGTTCACCGAAACCAGCATCGAGGTGCTGGGCGATGAAGACAGCTACGGCCCCCACAAGCGCGATGTCGGCTCGCGCGAAGCCAGCCTCAAGCTCGCCGCGAAACACCCCAGCCGCGCCCCGCTGGAGGTGATGATCCGCGAGCTCACCTCGTCCGGCACCTCGTTCGCGCCGGGCATCACCGGGTATGGCGGCGCGCGCGCCAAGCCCTCGCCGGTCGTCCGCCACTTCGCAACCCTGGTGCCCAAGGCCGACGTGCCGGTGCACGTCCATGTCGGGGCTGATTCGATGCCGGTCTTCGTCGAAACCCATGGCGGCTTCGACCCGGCGATGATCGTCCGTCCGCGCACGCCGCTCACCGCGACGCCGTCTTTCCCGGAAACCGTGCCGCTCATCCGCCTCGCTTACGCGCGCTCCGGCGACAAGGGCGATAATTCCAATATCGGCGTCATGGCGCGCGATCCGGCCTGGCTGCCCTATATCCGCGCAGCGCTCACGCCCGAGGCTGTCGCCGGCTGGATGCGGCACAAGTTCAAGGACGGGAAGGGCAGGGTCGAACGCTTCGACCTCCCCGGCATCGCGGGCCTCAACTTCCTGCTGCACGAAGCGCTGGGCGGCGGTGGCATCGCCAGCCTCGCCAACGACCCGCAGGGTAAGGCCTACGCCCAGATGTTGCTGGAATTCCCTATTCCGGTGCCTGCCGACATCGCGGCCAAAGCAGCGTGAAAATGCGTTCCGACAAAATCAGGTCGCAATTTCCACGTTAAAGACGCCGCCCGCGAAATCGTGACTCGCGGGCGATGAGGTGAATCTGAATTGAACCCGCGCATCCCGTTTCGTCTTCTGCCCGCCATCGTCGCCGTAACGCTGGCGGCTGCGGGCTGCGCCCCGTTGGTCGTCCAGCGCGGGCCGGATGTCGCCGCACCGCGCCTCGATCTCGCCGATCCCGCGAAGGAAACCTTCACCACCAGCGACGGCCTTACGCTGGGCGTCTCGTCCTGGCCTGCCGAACACCCCCGCGCCGTCATCGTCGCCTTTCACGGCATGAATGATTATGCCCGCTTCATTCGCGGCCCCGCCGCCTACTGGGCCGAAAAAGGCATCGCTACCTACGCCATCGACCAGCGCGGCTTCGGCCGTTCGCCGAACACGGGGCTGTGGGCGGGCGGCGGCTCGATGACCGGCGATTTCCGCGACTTCACCGCCGCCGTCCGCGCCCGCCATCCCGGCGTGCCGCTCTATCTGCTGGGCGAAAGCATGGGCGGTGCGGTGGTGCTCGCCGGCCTGTCCCAGCCGAACGCGCCGCAGGCCGATGGTGTCATTCTGGTCGCTCCGGCCGTGTGGGGCTGGTCCACGATGAATTTCTGGTACCGCTCGGCGCTGTGGATCGTCGCGCATGTCCTGCCGGGCAAGCGCGTGACCGGCTCGGGGCTCACCATCCACCCGTCCGACAATATCGAGGCGCTGCGCGATCTCGGCTCCGACCCGCTTGTCATCAAGCCCACCCGCACCGATGCCGTGTACGGCCTTGTCGGCCTGATGGACGAAGCCATCACCAACGCCCCGCGCGTAAAGGCGCCCATCCTCCTTCTCTACGGCGAGAAGGACGAGATCGTGCCGCGCTGGCCGATCCAGAAGCTGGTGGAAAAGCTCGATCCGGCGCCCCGCATCGCGCTCTATCCGAACGGCTATCATCTGCTCATGCGCGACAAGCAGCGCCAGGTGGTATGGGACGACGTGCTCTCGTTCATCGACCGCGCCAACGGGCCGCTACCGTCGGGTTATGAATTCCCGCGCCAGGCCTTCATCGAAGGAAAAGTCTGGTCCAGACCGGCGAGCGAAACCGCCGCTGCGGGCCACTAGAGCAATTCCAGTAAGAGTGCGCTGCGGGGAATTGCGTCAAAAGAGAGAGGTCAGTTCAGCGATTCAACGGAATGCTGAACTGATCTAAACCCCGTTCAGCACCACGCCGCCCAGGATCGAGGCGTAGTGGCACACCGCCGCCGCCAGCACGAACATGTGCCACACGGCGTTCTGATATTTCAGATCGTCCCAGACATGGAAGATCACGCCGACGCTATAGAGAACCCCGCCCATGCCCAGCAGAATGGCCGAGGCCAGCGGCAGGTCGGCGATCACCCCGGTCAGGATCGCCGCGCCGCCCCAGCCCAGCGCCAGGTACATCCAGATCATCAGCTTTTCATAGCGGCCGGGCAGGAACAGCTTGATGCCGGCGGCGGTCAGCGCCAGCGTCCACAGCACCGACACGGCGACGATCCGCCACCCCGGCGCGCCCTGAAAGGCGAAGGGCGTGCACGATCCGGCGATCATGATGAAGATCGAGGCGTGATCGAACCGCCGCAGCCACGACGTCCGCTTGGCCGGGCGGATCGCATTGTACAGCAGCGACGCCGTCCACATCAGCAGCAGACC
>JAPUEF010000181.1:0-3581 GCA_027492655.1 Alphaproteobacteria bacterium
AAGAAATACAGGCCCGCCGCCGCGATGATGACCGGCGTGATCATCGGCGAGACGATCAGCCCCATGATCGCGCCCTTCATCGGCACGTCGCCGCGCGCCAGGCCCATGGCGGCCAGCGTGCCCAGCACGGTCGCGATCAGCGTGGCGGCGCCGCCGATGATCAGGCTGTTGCCCAGCGACTTGCTCCACACCGGGTCGCTGAAGATCGCCTCGTACCAGCGCGTCGAGAAGCCTTCGGCCTCGAACGACAGCATCTGGTCGGTGAAGGTGAAGAACGGCTCGGCGTTGAACGACAGCGGCACGATCACCAGCAGCGGCGCGATCAGGAAGATCAGCGTCAATCCGGCCATCAGCCGCGCGAGAAGACCCCAGCCGCTCATCCGAACCTCAGCCGGTCGGCCCCGGCGAGGCGGTTGAAGACGAGATAGAGCGCGATCACCGCCGCCAGCAGCACGCTGGCCAGCGCCGCCCCGAGGCCCCAGTTCAGCGATTGCTGTATGTGATAGGCGATCAGGTTCGAGATCAGCTGTCCGCTCGATCCGCCCACCAGCGCAGGCGTGATGTAATATCCGACCGCCAGAATGAAGACCAGCAAGGCCCCCGCCGCGACCCCCGGCATGGTCAGCGGCAGATACACGCGCCGGAAGGCGGTGAAGGGCCGCGCGCCCATCGAGGAAGCGGCGCGCAGATAGACCGGCGGAATGGTCTTCATCACCGAATAGAGCGGCAGCACCATGAAGGGCAGCAGCACCTGCGTCATCGCGATCAGCGTGCCGGTCATGTTGTAGACCAGCTGCACGCGGTTCTTGTCGTCGATGAGACCCAGCCACACCAGCACGTCGTTGACGACGCCCTGGCTCTGCAGCAACGCGATCCACGCGGTCGTGCGCACCAGCAGCGAGGTCCAGAACGGCAGCAGCAGCAGGATCATCAGCACGCCCGCCGTCTTCGGTCCGGCATTCGCCAGCATCCAGGCCAGCGGATAGCCGAGCGCCAGACACAGCAGCGTCACCAGCGCCGCCACCCACGCGGTGCGGCCGAACAGCATCAGATAGATCGCGTCCTTCTCGCCCACCGGCGTGACGGAAAGATCGGGGCCGTAGCGCAGATCGACCGCGCCCAGATAGTTCTTGGCGGTGGTCGCGGCGGTCCCCACCTTGATCGCCGCCCACACCTCCTGCCGCGCCCAGTTTTTGTCGAACGCCGGCAGGCTGGCCGCGAAAGGGGCCTCCAGCTTGCCGGCTTCGCGGGCGGTTTTGCGGATCAGCGAATTCAGTCCGCCGAAATCGAAATTCAGCTGCGCGCCAAGCTTCGCCGCGTCTTCGCGTTTCAGCGCCTTCAGATCGGCGACGATGGCCGCATAGGCGCTCTCGCCGGGCAGCGCTTTGGCGTCCCAGTCGGCCAGCGCGGCGACGGTCTGCGGCAGCAGGCTCGCGGGCAGGGGATTGGACACGCTGCGCCACAGCATCGCGCCGATCGGCGCGGCGAAGAACACGGCGATGAACGCCAGCAAGGGCAGCGTCAGCAGCAGCCCTTGGTGGTTTCTCGTCGGGATCGGGCGGCGCGGGGCGTCGGGCATGGCGGATGATTCAGGCTCCATCTATAAGGCCCGCTTTCGTCAATCCAAACGCGAAATCGTTTCATCATGCGGCTCTGGCCGACCGGCGGTCTCTGGCGCCACCGGGATTTCCTGCATCTGTGGGGCGCACAGATCGTCTCCGCCTTCGGCAGCCGCGTCACGCGGACGGCCCTGCCGGCGCTCGCCATCGTCACGCTGGGGGCGAGCGACGGCGAAGTGGCGTTTCTGGGCGCGCTGGCGCTGGCCCCTGCGGTGGCGATCGGCCTGCTCGCCAGCGCCTTCATCGATCGCGTGCGCCGCCGTCCGCTGATGATCGCCTGCGATCTGGTCGGCGCGCTGGCGCTTCTGTCGATTCCGCTCGCCGCCTGGGCGGGGGCGCTGGGCATGACGCAGATCTATGCCGTGGCGCTGATCGCGGGCGGATCGGCGACGCTCTTCGCGCTGGCCGACCAGACGCTGCTGCCCGGTCTCGTCGGCCGCGATCATCTGGAGGAAGGCAACGCCAAGCTCGCCGCCACCGACAGCGTCGCCGAAATCGGCGGGCCGGCGCTCGCCGGCGTGCTGATCCAGATCGTCACCGCGCCGTTCGCGATCCTCGCCGATGCGCTGGCTCTGGTGTGGTCGGCCTTCATGCTGGGCCGCATCCGCGTGACGGAGACGCCGCATCAGGCGACGGAAGAGAGCGGCCTCGCCGCAGCGCTCGGCGGATTGAAGGCGATCGTCCGTTCGCCCGTGCTGACCGCGTTGTTCGGCGCAGAGGCGATCATGATGTTCGCCCTCGGCTTCTTCGCCGCGCTTTACATGCTGTTCGCGATGCGCGTGCTGGGGCTCGACATCGGCTTTCTCGGCCTCATCATTTCAGTGGGCGGCATCGGGGCGCTGGTGGGCGCGACGGTAGGTCCGCCGATCGTGCGCCGGATCGGCCTCGGCCCCGCCATCGTCGTGTTCTTCGCGTTGACGGCCGGATCGAGCCTGCTCATCCCGGCCGCTTCGGGCGACGATCCGCTCAGCGTTGCGTTCCTCGTCGCGGCTCAATTGATCGGCGACGCCGCCGCCGTCGCCTATTTCATCCAGACGACGACGCTGCGTCAGACGGTGACGCCGCCTGCCGTGCTGGGCCGGGTCAACGCCGCGGTGATGACCATGCACGGCCTCGTGCTGATGATCGGCGCGCTGGCCGCCGCGCCGCTGTCGGAGGCCCTCGGCATCCGCGAAACGGTATGGGCCGGCATCTCGCTGGGCCTTCTCGGCCTCGCGCCGCTTCTCTTTTCGCCGGTGCCGCGACTGAAGACGATCGGGGACGCCGCGCCTACTGCGCCAGCCACGCCGCCCAGCGCTGATTGATCTCGTCCTGATGGTCCGCCCAGAAACGCGGATCGACGGTGATCATGCGGCCTTTGTCGGGCGTCGGCAGGTTGGGCAGCATGTCCTCGCCGTTCGAGGCGTTCTTGCCGACCAGCGGCAACGAGGATTTGCGCGCCGGGGCATAGGCGATCCAGCTGGCCTGCGCCGCCAGCGGCTTGGTGCCGGTGGCGAATTTCAGGAAGTCCATCGCCGCCTCCTTATGGGGGGCGCCCTTCACCATGACATAGGTGTCGTATTCCGAAACCTGCCCGTCCCAGACGATCTTGAACGGCTTCTTTTCGGCGGTGACGGCGTCGTACAGGCGGCCGTTATAAACGACGGTCATCGCCACTTCGCCGTCGGCCAGAAGCTGCACGGGCTGCGAGCCGGCCTCCCACCACACGACGCTGGACTTGATCGTGTCGAGCTTGGCGAAGGCGCGGTCGAGGCCTTCCGGCGTCGCCAGAACGGCATAGATGTCATCCGGCGCGACGCCGTCGGCCAGCAGCGCCATCTCCAGCGTCGCCTTGGGGTTCTGCTTGCGCAGGCCGCGTTTGCCGGGGAATTTCTGCAGATCGAAGAAGTCGGCGATGCTGGTCGGCTTGATCGCGCCGATCCGGCTGTCGTCATAGGCGAAGACGGTCGAGAAGATGATCGA
>JAPUEF010000181.1:3591-11162 GCA_027492655.1 Alphaproteobacteria bacterium
AGGGCCTCGGGGTAGAAATCCTCCGCCGCCGCGACGCCGTCCTCGCCCGCCGGGAAGGTGGCGGGGTCCAGCGGCTCCAGCAGCCCCTCGTCGCAGGCGCGCAGCGCGTCGCCGACTTCCATATCGACGATATCCCACACCACATTGCCGCTTTCGACCTGCGCCTTCACCTCGGCGATGCCGCCATTGTAATCGACATTGGTGACGGGGATGCCGGTCTGAGCCGTGAACGGCTTGTGATAGGCCTCGACCTGGCTCCTGGTATAGGCGCCGCCCCACGACACCACGGTGATCGGCGTCTTGTCGTCGGCCCGCGCCGTCTCGATCACGATCGTCATCGCGCCCAGAATCGCGGCGGCGGAAAGTCCGGCATAGAGAAGAGAACGGCTCATGCGGCTGCGGGCTCCTTGAGGGCTGGCTCGGTCGTGTCGGGCGGGAAGGCCTGCGCGTCCTCGATGCGCCAGCCGATGGTCACGGCGGCGCCCGGCTGGGGCAGGGTTTCGGCGTTGAGGCGCGAGGCTTTCAGCGCCACCTCCTCGCCGCTTTTCAGTCGGGTGACGAGGCGGACGTGATCGCCCGCGAAATAGCGTTCGGTGACGCTCGCCTCCAGCCGTGTCACGCCCTCGGCGGCGGCGGGGTTCAGCGCGACGCGCTCGGGGCGGATGGCGATGACCGCGAGCCCTGCCTGCGCGCCGGCGCTGCGTGCGCTCATCGCTCCGGCGGGGCTGGCGGCGCGCACCACGCCCTCGCCCGACCCGCTGATGCGCGCGTTCACGAAATTATTCTCGCCGATGAAGCCCGCGACGAACAGATTGGCCGGCGCATCGTACAGCGTGCCGGGTGCGCCGCACTGTTCGACCTTGCCCTTGTTGAACACGGCGATGCGGTCCGACATCGTCAGCGCCTCGCTCTGGTCGTGCGTCACGTAAAGAACCGTAACGCCCAGATCGCGGTGGATGCGGCTGATCTCGTATTGCAGCTGCTCGCGCAGGCTTTTGTCCAGCGCCCCCAGCGGCTCGTCCATCAGCACCGCCTTGGGCTCGAACACCAGCGCGCGGGCCAGCGCCACGCGCTGCTGCTGCCCGCCCGAAAGCTGTCCCGGACGGCGGTTCTCGTAACCCTCCAGCTGCACCATGGCGAGCGCGCGCTTGACGCGGGCCGCGATGTCGGCGCGGCCCATCCGGCGCACCTGCAGCGGGAAGGCGATGTTCTGCGCCACGCTCATATGCGGGAACAGCGCGTAGTTCTGGAACACCATGCCGAGGCCGCGCTTGTGGGCGGGCTTGCGCGAAATATCCTCGCCTTCCACCAGGATCGCGCCTTTGCTCGGCGTCTCGAACCCGGCCAGCATCATCAGCGTCGTCGTCTTGCCGCTACCCGACGGCCCCAGCAATGTCAGGAACTCGCCCGCCGCCACATCCAGATCCAGCCCCGCCACGGCGGCCTGGCCGCCGCCGTCATAGGTCTTCGAGACGCCCTGGAAACGCACGTAAGGAGCGGTCATCGGCTTGGCGTGAGAGCAAATCGCTGCATGAGTCTCATTTAAGCCATCGCGGGCCATAGACGAAACCGCGCAATTCGACCGTCTTTATGACGGCGCTTCTGTCATTTTGCGAGCGGTTATCATAAAGCCTGTCTCCATGAGCATCGCCATCGAAACGGGCCGTGCGCGACGGGCGCGCAAAGGCGGGCGCGGCTGGGCCATCGCCGCCGGTCTGGTCGCGGCGCTGCTGGCCCTGCCGGCGCTGGCCGTGGCCGCCCAGCTCTTCAGTCCGGCGGGCGATGTCTGGAGCCATCTCTGGGCGACCGTGCTGCCGGGCTACATCCTCAACACGCTGGCGCTGGCCGCGATGGCGGCGGGCGGTGCGCTGCTCATCGGGGTCGGCGCGGCCTGGGCGACGACCATGCTGGATTTCCCCGGCCGGCGCTGGCTCACCTGGGCGCTGGTCCTGCCGCTGGCCGCCCCCGCCTATGTCGTCGCCTATGCGCTGGCCGATTTCTTCCAGGCGGCCGGGCCGGTGCAAAGCTGGCTGCGCGCGGCGACCGGCTGGCGCACCGGCGATTACTGGTTCCCCGACATCCGCTCGCTCTGGGGCGCGGGGCTGATCTTCACGCTGACGCTCTATCCTTATGTCTATCTCCTCGCCCGCGCCGCCTTCCTGCAGCAATCCTCCGCCGCGCTGGATGTCGCCCGCACGCTGGGGCTGGGTCCATGGCGAGTGTTCTTCCGCGTGGCGCTGCCGCTGGCCCGCCCCGCCATCGCGGGCGGCGTCGCCATCGTGCTGATGGAGACGCTGGCCGACTACGGCGCGGTCTCGCATCTGTCGGTGCAGACCTTCACCACCGGCATCTTCCGCGCCTGGTATGCGATGGGCGACCGCGCGGCAGGCGGACAGCTCGCCGCCGCGCTGCTGGGCTGCGTGCTGCTGGTGCTGCTGCTGGAGCGCCGCAGCCGCCGCGGCCGCGCGATCCATGCCGCCGGCCGCCGCGAACACCCGCCCGCCCGCCGCCCGCTCGCCGGCGCATCGCGCTGGACGACGCCCATCCTCTGCGTCCTGCCGCCGCTCATCGGCTTCGTTCTTCCGGCGTTCGCGCTGCTGCGCCTGTTCCTCGATCGCGGCGACGCGCGCATCGACACCCGCTTCGTTTCCGCCGCGCTCACCTCCATCACGCTCGCCGCCATCGCTGCGGCGCTGACCGTGCTGGTCGCGATCCTCATCGCCTATGCCCGCCGCGCCGCGCCGGGCCGTGTGTCGTCCGCCGCCGCCGGCATCGCCGGATACGGCTATGCGCTGCCCGGATCAGTCATCGCGGTCGGCATCCTCATCCCCATGACCCTGGTCGATCGCTGGGTGAACCACGTCATGGTGGCCAACTTCGACATCCGCACCGGCCTTCTCGTCACCGGCACGGCGGCGGGCCTCGTCTTCGCTTATGTCGTGCGGTTCGCCGCCCCGGCGCTGGAGGCGGTGGAATCGGGCTTCCAGCGCATCACCCCGTCGATCGCCTCGGCGGCGCGCATGCTGTCGAAATCGCCGACCGATGCGCTGGTGCGGGTCCATGCCCCGCTGATCGCCCCGGCGGCGCTGACCGCCGCGCTGGTCGTCTTCGTCGATGCGATGAAGGAATTGCCCGCGACGCTGCTGATGCGGCCGATGAACTCCGAAACGCTCTCGGTGCTGGCCTATGGCTATGCCGCCGACGAGCGGCTGGAAAGCGCCGCGCTGCCCTCGCTCGCCATCGTCGCGGTCGGTCTTCCGGCGGTCATCCTGCTGATGCGCCGGATCGGGCAGGGCAGGGGTTGAAACGAAAACGGCCGGGCATGACGCCCGGCCGCTCCAGTCCCGGATCGGGCGCGGCTTACTTCCAGCCGGCGCGGTCCATGATCTCCTGCGCCGCTTTCTGGTTGCGGCCATAGGCGGCGACGTTCAGCGTGTCGGCCTTGAACGGGCCCATCGTATCGAGCGCCGCATTGCCGGATTCGCCGCCGCCGATCGGATATTCGTTATTGCCCTTGGCGAAATAGACCTGGGCGTCGGGGCTCGCGAGATATTCCAGGAACTTCACCGCCTCGTCCCGGTTCGGCGCGTATTTCGTCACCCCGGCGCCCGAGATGTTCACATGCGCGCCGTCCCCGGCCTGATCGGGGAAAATCCACTGGATCTTCTCGGCCACCGCCTTGTCCTCGGGTTTGTCGGAGCCGAGGATGCGCGCGAAGTAATAGGTATTGGCCAGCGTCACGGCGCATTCGCCCGCCGCGACCGATTTGATCTGGTCGGTGTCGCCGCCCTGCGGCTCCTTGGCCAGATTGGCGACGACGCCCTTCGCCCATTCTTCCGCCTTCTCAGGCCCGATCTTCTCGATCAGCCCGCCCATCAGCGACAGATTGTAGATCGCCGAGCCCGAGCGCATGCAGACCTTGCCCTTCAGCTCGGGCCGCGCGAGATCGGCATAGGTCTGGACCAGCGCCGGGTCGATCGCGCCCTTGGCGATGTAGATGATGCGGGCGCGGCGCGAGAAGCCGAACCACTGATTGTTGGGGTCGCGATACGCCGCCGGGATCGCCGCCTTCAGGGTCTCGGAATCGATCGGCTGCAACAGGCCCTTGTCCTCGGCGCGCCACAGATTGCCGGCGTCGGCGGTGAAGAAGATGTCGGCCGGGCTCGCCTCGCCCTCGGCCTCGATGCGGGCCAGCAGCTCGTCGGTCTTGCCTTCGATGATGTTGACCTTGATGCCGGTCTTCGCCTCGAAGTCGGCATAGAGCTGGGCATCGCTGTCATAGTGACGGCCTGAATAGAGATTGATCTCGGCCGCGCCCGCCAGCCCCGCCAGCGTCAGCGCGAAAAGGGCGCCGCTCATCACTTGCCTGCTCATGCCGTCATTCCACCGCGTCGGTTGATGTCGGACGTGGCCTAGCACGCGCTCGGCCAAACCTGCAATCCATTCGCAACAACGTGATGATACCGTTGATTACGTTCATCTTTTGAACGTGCTGACGGAAGCGGCGCGCAAGGGTAGTGTGCTGTCATGGGGCGCGGTCGATGAAACGTATCTGGAAAGGGCTGGGCTTCGCGGCCATCGGCCTCGGTATCGCCATCGCGGGGGGGATGCTCTTCGCGCCGGTCGGCGGTTTCAAGGCCCCGATCGAGGCGCGCGTCTCGGCCATCACCGGCCATGCCTTCGAGATTCAAGGCCCCATCTCGCTCACCTTCGCGCCGGAACTGGCGCTCGACCTCGGCCCCGTGACGCTGGGGGCGGGGCGCAGCGAGGCCGCCGCCCCGCTCGTCACCGCGCGCCGCGCCGTGCTGGCGGTCGATTTCTTTCCTCTGCTCGGCGGCGAAGCGCGCGCGACCGCCTTGACGCTTGAGGGCGCGGAGATCGTGCTCGCCGGGGGCGACGGCCCGCGCGGCTTCACCCAGGCCGAAGGCGCCGCGCCGGTCTCGCCTTTCGGCGCGCTGGCCTTCGGCGATCTGCGGCTTGTCGATAGCCGGATCCATATCGGCGAAATCGTCATCGCCGCCGCCGATCTGCGCCTGCGCTGGCCGCAGCAGGGCGAAACCGTCCGCATCACCGGCGATGTCGGCTTCCGCGATCAGATCTTCACCGTGGAGGCGCTGATCG
Organism: Alphaproteobacteria bacterium; assembly: GCA_027492655.1. GTDB lineage: Bacteria > Pseudomonadota > Alphaproteobacteria > Micropepsales > Micropepsaceae > JADZAI01. The sequence continues at coordinate 8,713 of JAPUEF010000181.1, forward strand.
AAAACCGCGAAGCGCTGCTGCGCGGCGGCCGCTCGCCGCTGCGCGTTGAGTTCGAGGGCGCGCTGGCCGAAGGATCGCTCGACGGTTCGGCCGATTTCGGCGCGCCGGGCTTTGAAGGCGGCGTTTCGGTCAGCGCGCCCTCGACCCGCGCCCTCGCGGCGTTTCTGGGCGCCGCCATCCCCGGCGACCGCGCATTCGGGGAATTGTCGCTCTCCGCCGCCGCCAAGGCCGAAGCGGGCAAGCTGATGCTGCGCGACGCCAAATTCGCGCTCGGCGAGATGACGGGGGCCGGCACGCTGACCGTCGCGCTCAATGGCGGCCGGCCGGATTTCTTCGGCCGCGTCGCGGTGGATCGCTTCGATCTGTCGGATTTTCTCAGTTTCACGCCGCTGGACGGTGGCGAAGGCTGGCGCGACGCCGCCTTCGATCTCTCCGGTCTTGCCGGCTTCGATGCGGATCTGACCGTGAAAGCGCGCACCGCCGATCTGGCGGGCCTCGCGGTGCAGAATCTCGGCTTCACGCTGTCGGGCCGGGCCGGCAGCTTCCGCCTGCGGATCGATTCCGCGCTCGCCTATGCCGCGATGTTCAATGCCGAACTGACGGTGGAAGGCGTCGCCGGAACGCCGAAGCTCGGCCTGACCCTCGCCGCCGACGGGATCGATATGCAGGCGCTCGCCGCCGCAGCCTTCGAAGCGACCGGGCTTTCGGGGCGCGCCAATCTGAAGCTCGACCTGACCGCTGACGGCGCCACCCGCCGCGCCCTCATCGCCAGCCTCTGGGGTTCGGCGGATGTGGTGCTGATCGACGGCGCACTCGACGGCATCGACCCGGCCGCGCTGGCCCGCACTGCCGCCGACGCGGACGGGCCGAAAGGTCTCGGCGGCGACGCGGCGGTGGCGTTCCGGCGGCTCTCGGCATCGTTCAGGCTTCAGGCGGGCCGCGCGATAACCGACACGCTGCGTCTCGTCACCCGCAATCTGCGTCTCGATGCGGGCGGCGAGATCGATCTCGCCGCGCGGCGGCTGATGCTCCGCGCCGTGCCTGGCTTCACCGCCGATGCGGATGGCAGGCGCGACCCCGCCGATGAAGGCCGCCTCGCCATGCCGTTCGCGCTGTCGGGCGCGTGGGGCGCGGTCGCCGCCGCGCCCGATTGGGATGCGCTGATGGCGGCCCTGAAATCCGGCAAGGTGACGCTGGAAGGCATCGAGCTGCTGTCCGAACCGGCGCGCAGCGCGTTCAAGGCGCGGCTGGCGCGCGAACAGGCCGCGCCGTCGCCCTGACCGCAGGGACCGCCGATCTTTCAGGAAACATCGTGCGCCCCCGGCGGCGCATCGGCGCGTGCGATCAGCCCGCCAGCACCAGCGCGCTGGGGAAGGTCAGGCGCACCGTGGTGCCTTTGCCCGGTTCGCTGAGGATCGCGAACTGCGCCTTGTTCGCCTCGACCAGCGCGCGGGCCAGCGGCAGGCCGAGGCCGGTGCCCTCGCGCCCCCGGCCCGAGCGCGTGCGGCGATAGGGCTCCATCGCCCGCTTCAGATCTTCGCTGTCCATGCCCGGGCCGTTATCGACGATCTCGATATGCGCCGCGCCGGCCAGGTCCATGCGCGCGGCGATCTCGACCTCGCCGCCATTGCCCGAAAACTTGATCGCATTGCCGGCCAGATTCAGCAGGATCTGCTTCAGGCTGCGTTCGTCGGCGACCAGCGCCGGCATGGTCTTGGGGATCGAGGCGGACAGCCGCACGCCGCTCTTGTCGGCCAGCGGCCCCAGCAGGCTCAGCACGCTCATCACGATGGGGCGGATCTCCACCGCATCGGGGTCCAGCTCGATACGGCCCGATTCCGCCTTCGACAGATCCAGCAGATCGTTGATCAGGCTCAGCAGCAGATTGCCGCTTTCGCGGATGTCGTGGACATAGCCTTCGTATTTCACATTGCCGATCGGGCCGAGCCGCGCCTGCTCCATGATCTCGGCGAAACCGATGATCGCGTTCAGCGGCGTCCGCAGCTCGTGGCTGATGCGGGCCAGAAACTCGGTCTTGTGCTGCGAGGCGATCTCCGCCTCCTCGCGCGCCCGGCGCAGCGCCTCTTCGGCGGCCCGGGCGGCGGAAAGATCATGGAACTGCACCAGGATCTCGCCGGTCGCCAGCCGCGAGAAAACGGCCCGCACCGGCACGCTGTCCGCGCCTTTCTGGATGCGCGTTTCGCGGCCGTCCTCCAGCGCGCGCTCGATGCCGCGCGCCCCGCTGGCCGCGACATAGGCGGCGGCGTCGGCCTTGAGATCGGGCGGCAACATGTTGAGCAGCGGCTCGCCGCGCGCGCTTTCGCCCAGCAGAAGTCCGGCCCGCGCGTTCATGGCGATCACCCGGCCATCGGCGTCGGCGGCCAGCGCCGGATCGGCCAGCGCCGCCACGACTTCCTCCAGCGCCGCGCTGGGCGCGGCCAGCGTCGCCA